>JAFAWX010000120.1 GCA_019241535.1 Acidobacteriota bacterium
TTGATATCCGGCAGTTTTGTTTTCTTCAAAGCGGTCCACTTTTCGATGCAGACTCGTATCTGACGCGTCGATTCTTCGGAGAGGGCTATCGCCTGAGCCGGCACGGCACGATCGCCGGTCTCGACCACGCGCAGAACCGACGCCAGATTTTTATATGCTCGTTCGAGGCCAACCGCGGTTGCTGATTCCCGGTTACCGCTTGAGAGAATTCTCGCGACCTCAGAGTAGGTCTCGGCGAGCGCAGAGCGAAGCCTGGGCTGGTCAGCCACCTTTGGCTGCACATCCGAGATCTGCTTTTGGACCGCGTTGATTTCGGCCAAGGCGCGACGGGTGTCGGAGATTTGAGCGTAGATCCCTCTGGCCAACTGCAGCTGCTCTGATAGGACCTTTGTGGTCGTCTCAGACCGCGGATCCATTTCAAGTTGCAGGGACTGGTTGTATGAATGTCCGTCGACGGTCAGGCGGATCTGGTACTTTCCCGGAACGGCCTTCGGGCCGCTGGGATTGCGGAACTCGGCTTGCTCGTCGGCCGTCGGCCCGCCAGAGCTTTCCCACCTTAAGTCCCAGACGAAGCGGTGCATTCCTGGCGTTTTTGCCAATATCTGGGGCTTGGGAAGCCAGCGTTCCGCGACCGGCAGACGCCCAGCCTGTATGCTGGTTTGCTCCGCCGATGTAAATCTGCGAACAGGTTTTTGCTGACTATCTAAAACTTCGAGCGTTACTTCCTTCACTGGGAACTTCAGAAAATAATCGATCATGGCCCCGCTCGGCGGATTCTGGGCGGTGGCTTCTTCAGGCGGCAACGGCGTGCCTACGAAATCATCATTGTCGACGCGAATGGCAGTAGCGGGGCGATACAGCCAGGCCAAATCCCCTTTAACATCAGCCACTTGTCGCAAGGGCGTGAAATTGTCGAGAATCCAGCAGGAACGCCCGTGAGTTGCAATTACCAGGTCATCGCCGTGAATCACCAGATCACGAACCGAAGTGACCGGCAGATTCAATTGCAAGCTCTGCCAGAGATCGCCGTCATCGAAAGATACGTAAACTCCAAGTTCGGTTCCCGCGAACAGCAGCTGTCGATTGCGATGATCCTGCCGAACGGCACGCACGAAGGCCGGAGCAGCAATCCCGTTTGTGATCAGCTGCCAGTGCAAGCCGTAGTCACGCGTGCGATAGATGTACGGCTTCTGATCATCGAGACGGCTGCGATCGACAGCGGCGTAGGCCACGGCAGGATCGTAAAACGAGGCTTCGATCAGCGAGATTTTGCTCCAGTCGCTAAGTCCTCTGGGCGTGACCTCATTCCAGCTTTTGCCCCCATCACGAGTGATATGAATCAACCCCGTGTCGCTTCCCGCCCAGATTAATTTTCCATCCAGGGGTGACGGAGCGATCGTTGAGACGACCCCGAATCCCCGGGCTTTCGCGTTCTCCACCGTTGGCGTTTCTTCAGGCCCCTTTTCTCCAGGTTTCAGGGTCGAGCCGGTGAGGTCCGGGCTGATAACCTGCCAGTGCAGGCCGCCGTCGCTCGTTTTCATCACGTACTGGCTGCCGAAAAAGAGCGCTTTTCGATCCGCGGGAGAAGTTACAACAACCGGCGACCAGGGAGCCCGATAGCGGCGCTGGTTGATGGATACATCGAAGACTGAGGCCGGCCAGGGCCCGACTTCCTGGCTGAGGGTCGTCCGGCGGTTGAAGCGTGCGACCTCGCCGTAAGGCGCGCTCAAGTAGACGATGTCGGGATCGCCGCCATCTAGGGCAATGTAGCCGCTCTCGCTTGGACCAGTTGGGGACCAGTCTCGCGGCGTAATCTGACCATAATCGCTGCGACTGAGAAGCGCGGCGCTACCACTGTCCTGCTGAGTTCCATAGACGACGTAAGGAAAGCGATTGTCGGTGATGACATGGTAAAACTGGGCCGTGGGCTGGTTGTACCAGGTGCTCCAGGTGCGCCCGCGATCCAGGCTGATGGTCGCACCCTGATCGGTCCCCAGGACCATGCTCGAAGAGTTCCTGGCGTCAATCCAGATCTGGTGATAGTCATCGCCGCCCGGGGCGCCGCGTACTATGGTTATTGTTTTGCCTCCGTCTTCCGAGCGGTAGAGCGCGACGTTCGGAATATACAGAACGTCAGGGTTAGCGGGGTCGATCGTAATCCTATTGAAATACCAGGCGCGGCTCGTAAGCCGCGGATCATCATTAATGAGGACCCAGCTGTCACCGCCATCATCTGACCGGTAAAGACCGGCCTTGGTGGCTTGAATGAGCGCATACACACGTTTGCCATCGCGAGAGACATCAACTCCAACCCGCCCCCAATCACCCTCTGGCAGGCCGCCTCCGCCCAGCCGTATCCAGTTCTGGCCAGCATCCCGGGAACGATAGAGACCCCCGCCTGACCGGTCAACGGGCGCGTAAGTGCTCCAGGGCGGTCGCCACGTGTGCCAGGTCCCGGCAAAGAGCAGGCGCGAGTTTGCAGCGCAGATCGCGAGATCGGAGATCCCCGTTTCCGAGCCTTGATCGAGAACCTTCGTCCAATGCCTGCCGCCATCGGTCGACTTGTAGACCCCGCGTTGGGGATTGGGAGCGTAAACATCACCGAGCGCGCCGACGAAGACGGTATCCGCATCGTTGGGGTCAACGACGATTCGACTAATGTGGCGCGTTTCTTCGAGTCCGAGGTGCTGCCAGGTTCTACCCCCATCGCTGGATTTGTAAACGCCGTTCCCGAACGAGAGAGAGGAACGAATGTCGGACTCGCCCGTTCCCGCATAAATCGTCTTCGCATCCGAAGGTGCGACCGCCAAGGTGCCAATCGAGCCGACCGGCTGATCGTCAAAGATAGGTGCCCATACAACACCGGAATCGGTGGTTTTCCAGATGCCGCCGTTCACGCCCCCAAAGTAGAAGGTAGTAGAGTCTCCGGAGACGCCTGCAACCGCCACCACCCGTCCTCCCCGAAAGGGCCCGATGAGACGCCACTGGAGGTCGCTGAAGAGCTCCCGGGGAACGGACTGGGCGCTCACGACAGCGGCTATGAGGCAAACCACAAAGACAGAGCCGCGAGGGCCCGATGAGGATTTGTGCAATTCGCAACTCCCAATCGCAGCCGGTTGCCTGAGCTACCGCATGGATTCTTCGATTTCGCTGATCCAGTCTGGACGCTTCAAAACCTCGCGCGGCTTTGGTCCGTCGGCGGCACCCACAATTCCATCTCGCTCCATAAGGTCAATCAGGTGGGCGGCTCGACCGTAACCGATTCTGAGGCGCCGCTGCAGCAGGGAAGTCGAGGCCTTACCGAACTCGATAACAAGCCGGACGGCATCCTCGAACAGGGGATCGTTTTCCTCACCCGCACCGTCGCCGTCCTCACCTGCGGCCGCGGAATCACGCTCCTCCCTCGGAGCCTCGAGAAAACTCTGCTCGTACTGCGCGGTCCCCTGCGCGCGCCAGAATTCGACAACCGAGGCAATTTCCTTTTCCGTGACAAAGGGAGCATGCAGCCGATGCAGTCGGGCCGATCCCGAGGGTAGATACAGCATGTCACCACGCCCGAGCAAGGCCTCGGATCCATTCGCGTCCAGAATGGTCCTCGAATCGACCTTGGTGGCCACGCGAAAAGAAATCCGCGCCGGGAAATTGGCTTTGATCAGGCCGGTTATCACGTCGACCGAAGGCCGCTGGGTGGCAAGCACGAGGTGAATGCCCACGGCTCGGGCCATCTGGGCCAGCCGGGTGATGGATTCTTCCACGTTGCCACCGTCGAGCATCATCAGATCTGCTAGCTCGTCGATGATGATAACGATGTTGGGCATCGGCCGCTCCTCGCCAGAGCCCCCGAAGAGGCTGGGCGTGTCCCCATCGTTGAAAAGGCGATTGTACTGATCGATGTTGCGTACACCTTTTTCCGCCAGCAGCTTTAACCGGCGCTCCATCTCCCGAACCGCATTGCGCAGGGCATTGGCGGCCAATTTGGGTTCGGTAATGATCGGAGTATAGAGGTGGGGAACTCCTTCGTAATTGCCCAGCTCCAGCCTTTTTGGATCGACCAGAATCAACCTTACCTGCTCCGGTGTGGCCTTGTAGAGGATCGACATGATCATGGCGTTTATGGCGACGCTCTTGCCCGATCCGGTCGATCCGGCGATCAACAAATGCGGCATACCTGACAATTCGGCGGTGACAATGCGTCCGTTGATGTCTTTGCCTAAGGCCAGCGTGAGCTTGGATTTCGACCCGATGAACTCCGCCGATTCAATGTTCTCGCGTAGCCAGATGATTTCCCGCTCTCGGTTGGGCACCTGAATTCCCACCGTGCTCTTGCCGGCCATGCGCTCAATCAGAATGCTCTCCGCTTTAAGCGCAAGGCAGAGATCGTCGGTCAGACTGGTCAAACGGCTGTACTTGATGCCCGCTTCCGGCTTGAACTCGAAGGTGGTGACGACCGGCCCGGGATTGATCTGCGTGACCTGCCCGGTTACCTCGAACTCGCCATATTTTTCCGTGAGCACCTGCGCCAGGCGCTTCAGCTCCTCTGGATCGACAGCATGCTGTTCGTCGGGGCGGTGCAGAAGGCTGCTCGGTGGCAATTTGTACCCTCCGGCCATCTGCGGCAGGGTGGTTTTTGCCGTTTGCTTCTCTTGCCTGTCGGCGCGCTCGGTAACTTCGACCACGGTCGCAGGCGCAGCCTGCTGGCTTTTCGGCAGCGCTGCTTGTTCATCCTCATCTTCGCTGAATCGCTCAATTCCCGTCCGGCGGGATTCGGGGCGCGGTACTTCCACCGTCCGAGACGCAGCTCGAGCCGGAACCACCTGGGTTTGTATCGCTGGCCGGGCGGCGCGGCGTTTCTCCAACTCCTTCTGCAGCCTTTTACGAAGGCGGGTCTCCCGCCACTCCTGCCAGCGATCTCGAAGCGCAAGGGCAAAGGAGAAGCGCGTCGCTATCCAGAGCCTCGCCTGGGAAAAAGAAAAGCGGGTCGAGAAGTAAAGGGCCACGGCCAGCATGCTGAGGCACACGATGTAGGCGCCAGCGGAATTAAAGTAATGGATGAGAGCATCCCCCATAATCCGTCCCAGCAGCCCTTCGAGCGGGACAGAATCTATCCACCTCAGATTCCCTGGAATCAGAGCCAGAAGAGCCGGCACAAACATGAGGAGCCAAATCCCCCCGAGCAGCTTGGCAAGGGGGGAGACGACTTGCCGCGAGCGGAACCAACGGATCCCCACGCCCGCCGCGAAAACGGGAAGCAAGAAAGCGCCCCCGCCAAACACTTGCAGGAGAAAATCAGCCGCATATGCTCCCACGATTCCTACCCAGTTGCGCGCCACGCGCCCACCGGTAAGCAATGAGGCACTATTGAGAGAAGGATCAAGAGGTGAATAAGAGGTAAGGGCGAGGAAAACAAGCAGAGCGCCGACACACAACAGGAAGCCCAGGAGTTCGTTCAACCGCCGGTTGTTCGTTGGATTAAAGACGCGGGAAACGAACTTCATGCGCATAATATCCGGTGCGGCGGCGCGACCGCCCGCCGGCGCCAGAGCCAAACGATTATCGCAAGAACCTGCGGCAGCGGCAATTGCGGAAGTAGGTGCGGTAGGGGGCCATGAAGTGTGCACCGCCCGCGTGGGACGAGCCAGGTACACAAGCCATGGCTGCTAGCTTTGGCTGGACGCAGGATCTAGGGTCTCACGATTACCATCACCACTCCGTGGGAAGCAACCGGGGCGGAAAATTTGCCGGTGAACTGTCCCAGGTCCCGGTGCGCCCACAGATCACGGACGCTTGCCCCGAGGTGGTCAGGATAGCCGATCTGCTTCCAATCGACGGCTACCGATTCCTCAGAGCTGCCGCGATTGAGCAGGACCAACGCGCGCGCTCCATCGTGCAACGGCCTTGCCCAAACTTCTCGCTCGCCATCCTTCGAGATTCGACGTCCCTCGCGTCCGAGCTCATCCTGGTCCACGGCGATTACTTCCTTGTTGGTGAGAATGTCGTGAATCTCAGGAGTCATACTCCGCAGATCGTTCCCCGCCATGAGGGGAGCGGCAAGAATGGCCCATAAACTGAAATGCGAACGGTATTCGGTCGTAGTCATGCCGCCGTTGCCAACTTCCAGCATGTCCGGGTCGTTCCAGTGTCCGGGACCGGCAAAGGATTCCAGTCCTACCTGCTCGTCGACAATTGCCAGCACGCCGTTAGAGCAGCAGTCGCCACTGGGCCACTTCTGCTTGCCGCCCCAGCGGTCCTGAATGTCGCCCGTGGTACGCCAGAGATTCCCGCCCGCATCATTTCCCCAAAGCCATGGCTGATGCTTGCCCCACTCACAGATGCTTAGCACGATCGGCCGCCCGCTTGCATCCAAAGCAGCACGGATATTCTCGTAGGAGGCTCTCGCGTCCTGCGTAGCCAGCGTATTGCACCAGTCGTACTTCAGGTAATCGACCCCCCAGGATGCGTACCTGACCGCGTCCTGATATTCATGGCCCAGCCCGCCGGGCCGGCCGGCGCAGGTCTTTGAGCCGGCGTCAGAGTAAATGCCAAACTTTAATCCCAGAGAATGCACGTAATCCGCCACGGGCTTCATACCGCTCGGGAAGTGCTGGGGATCGACCACAATGTTCGCGTTTGCATCGCGCGAGACCTGCCAGCAGTCGTCGATTACGACATACTCATAGCCGGCGTCTTTCATCCCGGATTTCACCATGGCGCTGGCCATGCTGCGCACCAGCTCGTCACTCACGTTGCAGCCAAACTTGTTCCACGTGTTCCATCCCATCGGCGGGGTAAGTGCCAGTCGTTTTCGCATCGCATTCTCCTCGGAGAATCCGAGCCCGGCCTGGAAGAGACACAACCAGAAGACAAGAAGCGCTTTTTGTTTACCCATAAGCCTCTCAAGTGGTGCCGACATTTTTAACAGATCAGCTTCCATTTAGAAAGTGTGCCCGTGATCAGTGCTCCTATTGCGCTGCTATTGAAAACCACAGTCCTTGCGCGGTATCCCTCGCGCGGCGCACTCTCTTCCCGAACTCAGTTGCGGCGTCGCATTCATTTTTGTGAGACCGGAATCAAAGCCGAAACCGCATTCCACCCTCGAATAGCCAGCTGGGGTTTCCCTTTGACCAGATCCCGGGAATATGTAATTTGAACATCGCGCTTTTCTCCCGGAAGGAGGGAAACATAGTTGTCGCTGTAGTACGCGGGAAGGATCCGTCCGCCGCTCGAATCGAGCAGCGTCAGCTTGTTTTGCAATGCCGCCCGGGCGGCTCTATTCTCAAGATGCACCCGTAATTCAACGGAATCGCCGCTTTCCCCGTAGCTGAGAGCGACGGCTACCGGTACGGGCGGGAGGTGGTCTAGGTGCCGGTATGCGGCTTGAGTCGCTGCTAGCCAGTACAGATTCTCCGATACGAGCTGACCGTCGGGACCGAGCAACGCCAGCTTCGCCAACAGCACACCATTTGAAAACAAGGGTGCCAGGTCGAGCCGAAATGCATCGCTCGCGGAATCAGCGGGAGCATCCTTCTTCATCTCGCGTTCGAGGAGCACCCGATTGTCAAGCGAATACACGGTCGCTCGTATGCTCATGCCGGAGTGCGCCTCCGCGGTCGTATTGACGATCGCCACAGTGAAGTTCGACAAGTCGAGCTGCACATGCAAGGGCTCGCAGGCCTTCTTCACCCCGTAGTAAGACGCCTGCGTGTCGTAGTCATGGCTGAGAATTTGCCACGTATTACTGGGCCAGGCGGGCTGGGTCATCCACAGGAGACGGCCGCTGTTTGGCGCCCACAGGTGCTGGTTCATACCCTCAAAGATGGCCCGATGATCTACATAATTGAGCATTTGCGCCTTGCGCTCGAAGTCCTCCAGGCTGGTAGGTGCCCCAAATTCTGCCTGAATCTCGGCCATGAACAGACCCATCTCGCCGTTTCCGCTTGAGTGCCAGTCGTGATAGGCCCACACGTCGTCGATCGGCCACTGGTCGGGGGCGGGAATCGATGCGCGAAACGATTCCAGAGTTGAGAACGATGGCGTACCGGTTTCGACGGAAAAGCCGCGGTTCAAGGTGGTGTAGTACAGAGCCGGGTCCATGTACTTGTATGGCCCGCTGTTTTGCAGGTTCACCTGATTGGAGCTGGGGGAGTAGTAGCGTGTGCCGTCCAGCGCTCTGACCAATTCGGCCAGGCCATCGTTGATGATAGGCTGAGGAACACCTTCATTTCGGCCACACCATATCACGATGGAAGGATGATTCCTGAAACGCAGGATGGTATCGCGGGCATTCGCGAGAAATAGTCCAGGGTCTTCGGCTTCGACGTTATAGTCCTGGGTAGATTCCCAAAAATCGTTCCATACAAGCAGCCCATATTCGTCGGCGAGATCGTAAAAGGTTTCTTCCGTATTTTGGCCTACCCAGTTACGGATCATGTTCAAGTGGGCGTCGTGATGCAGCCGGAAATATGGCTCCAGGCGCTCGCGTGAGACCCGCTTGCGCGAGTCGTCCATGCCCCAGTTGCCGCCGCGACAGGCGATGCGCACTCCGTTCACTTTGATCACGAGATAGGGGGCCGCTTGCACCTCATTGATCATCCGCACCGACGATGAAGCCTCGCCTCCAGGCACAAGGGACGCGACCCAGGACTTCCACCGCGCCTTAGCTTCCGGGGAAAGGTCGGGCGGGAGTGGATCGGGTGGAGGAATGGCGCGAATGCCGCCGTGGCTGACATCGACCACACTTTCTGCCTGCGTGGCTTCGCTTGGTGAATATTCCAGACGGCGCAAGTGTCCGCGGCTGTCAAGTAAGCTGAGCTCGTAGCTAATTTCCCGTATCCCGAACCTTACCCGTCTGCGGTCCGACGTCCGCTCGTCCTGGCTGAAGGTCAATTGGAGTTCGTAGAGTTCCTGCTTGCCGTATCCATTCGGCCACCACAGGCGCGGACTCCGAACAGTAAGCTGCGGGAATTCGGCGGGCGTGAACTTCACTTCCGCCTTCCCCGGAGCGACAGTAATCTCCTTACGCACCACAACCTGTTCGAAGGCAGCTTGCAGTATGCCGTGAACGGGAGTACTGGTAACGTTTTCTAGAGGTACGCTGAGCGTCACATTTGCGCGATTGGTTTCAGGTAAGGGCAGGGAAGTGACTACTTGCGGGTCGCCAATGCTAACGTCCCCTGTCGCGTGCAAGCTGACCTGCTGCCAGAGTCCGGTATCGCGATCGCGTATTGCTGGTATCCAGTCCCAGCCTTCGGTTGCCAGGAATGTGGGTCCGTCCAGGCACATAATCCCGCCGTTTTCGCCCGGTCCGCCCTTGATTGATTGTTCCTGGGGAATCCCGGGATGGGGCGGGGGTGAAAGCTTGACGGCGAGGACGTTGGTGGACTCGAGTTGTCGGGTGATGTCAAATACGCCGCGAATAAAGGCGCCCCGGATGCTGCCGAGCGGTCGCCCGTTCAGCCAGACCTCAGCGTTGTAATTGATTCCTTCAAAGGTGAGTATCAGCCTCCTTCCGCCGAGCGCGGATGGAGTCTTGAACTCTGCACGGTACCAGTAATCCTGCTGGTTGAGGCTCTCCGGGATTGCCAGATTATTGAGCCCGTAATCCGGATCCGGATAGATACCGCGATCGATCATTGTCGTCAACACAGTACCCGGAACGGTGGCCGGCATCCACCGCCTGGTGTCGACTGCAGGTCGGGAGAGTTCCGCTCCTGCAGCGGGAATTTCCGCGGCCGGAACAAGCTTCCAATCACCCACAGTCCAATGATCTTCGCCGGCAGCAACCAACCGCGCACCTGCGTGATCTCTCGCACTGGGGCGAAAGAGCGGGCTCGAGGCGGACGGTACTGATGTTTTGCTGTGCGGCAAGGTTGATGGATCCTGCGGGGCGCGATAGCCTGCGTGCCCGCGCGTCTGCACAGGCCAGCGTTTCGATCCCTCTTCAAACTCGAACAGCGAAAAGTCTGGCGATCGCTCGTGAAGCTGGCGGATACGGTCGACGCTCAGTGTTTCCCTAACCAGCGTGAGCCCGGCGATCCTTCCCCCGAAGTGTTTTCCCTTTTCCCAGGGTAGAACGGGTGGCGCCATCCATAACACGGCACTTACGCTCCCCAAAGCGAGCTGTCCGCTCGCTACCTGCTGACCGCCGCTGAATAGACGAAACTGGTTGCCATCGAAGGTTGCCGCGAGTAGATGCCACTGACGAGGAGCGAGGGTCACCGCTGCTTCGAGACTGTTATCCGCTCCCCCCCAAAAAATCAGCTTGCCATTATCGAGAGCCAGATATCGTGCGTATTCATCATGAATGTCACCAATGCCCGCGAGCAGTGTCGGCGCATTTCGATCTTCATCCGGCCGGGCCCAGCAGTACAGGGACCAGGGGGAATCGGCGCGCAGTATGCTGTCATGCTCGGCTAGAGGCTTTTCGAGGCCGTCGCCGTCGGGGAGAAAAATCCCGTTGAAAGGTCCATAAAATGGCGGATCAACTGCCGGTGCCGTCTGACCTTGCGCGGCGGCGCAAATTGCAGCCATTGACAACAGCAGCTTTCGGGTGAGCTGAAAACCGGCAGATTGCCTCATGGATTTCTCCAGGTCTTTGGCTGAAACGAATGCGAATGTAGTACTTTGGCGGCGGGAGCGTCTAGTGAAAAAATTCTAACAATCGCCGTCGGTTGCAGCCGACGCGGGAAATCGAAATCAGTCGCCTGCTTTATACTCGATGGTATGGGTCTTCGGGCTGCAATCTCGGGAGCGATAATTTTGGCCGGGCTTTCAAGCGCACAGACGGCTGGCAGTTTTCCTCCCCTTGAACAATGGCGGACGGCAATTATAGGGAAGAACGCGGATGCTTTGAGGGCGCTTTATAGCAGTTCGCCGCCGGCGGCGATCAACACAAGCTCGGGAACAGTCGACGGAGATGCCGACGTCGCTTTCTGGATGGGATTGAAAGCAAGGTCGATGAACGTCAGAGTCGTTCAATCGGACACGACCCAGCCGGCGATTTACAGAGTTCTCTTTCAGGCCACCGCCCAAACGCCTGCAGGTACAAGGTACGTAACTGCGGTGCAAACCTGGCGAGAGCAGGCGGGCAGCTGGCAGGTCATCGCTGCAAAAAGGGAAGTGGCGAAGCTCGAGCAACCGCTTTCAATCGCAGAAAATATCTATCCCACGGCAGATGCACACGAAGAAATTCGCGCCGCCCTGTTGCGAGCACGCAAGGCGCACAAACGCGTGCTGGTTATCTTCGGGGCTGACTGGTGCTACGACTGCCATGTGCTCGACAAAGCCTTTCGCCGGCAAGATATCGCAGCCGTCCTCAATCCCAACTACGAAGTCGTGCATGTAGATGTTGGCCAGGGCGACAAGAATCAGGACCTGATGGATGAGTACCAGGTTCCGATGAAGCGGGGCATTCCAGCCATAGCCCTACTCGATTCCAGCGGCAGCCTGCTTTATAGCCAAAGAAATGGTGAATGGGAACGTGCCCGGGCTCTGGGGCCTGAAGACCTGCTCCAGCTGCTAAACAGATGGAAGCCGCAGGCAAGGTAGTCTTCGCTCCAGGCCTCTAAATCGAACGTGGCAATCCTGAGCCGGCTGCCCGATTACGGCCAGCGCTGAGCCACCGGCCTGACGGTTGGCTTCCCCGCAGAGGGGTGAGCCGCCGACGCCGATGCGGCTGCCGCGGCTGCAGCAGCAGATGGTTCTTCGACGTCGGTCAGAATGGCAGAATCCTCTTCGTCGTTCTCGGCCAGCAGGGGAGCCACTTCGCGGAGCTTCTCTACCGCCTGCTGCAATAGTTCGATCTGCCTGCCTAACTGGGCGTACTTGGCCTGCTTGCGCCGCAAGACCTCGTGAATGTCCTTCATGACAACCCCCTGTGAGCAAAATTTAAGGAGTATGCCAGTAGGCGTCAACGCGTAACGGCCGGGCCAAGATTACCCTGGTAATGGGATCTGGGCGCGCATTTTGAGGGATCGCAGGAGTTTAACAATGCGAAAATTTTGCTGAGGCGACGATCAATTAGCGGCGGATTTTGCGTCGGATGATTCCCGCAAGCGCAATCAAACCCGTACCCAGCAGTCCGAGCGTGCTCGGTTCTGGGGTCACGAGAATATCGTCGGTGTTCAGATGGGGATCACTAGTCTGGCTTCGGAATGCCAGGCCATTGGCAATAACAGCAGAGGAATTCCACCCTGCATCACTGAGTAATGTCACACGTGAGGATGAAAAGGCTCCCTGAAACAGCGTTTTCCCCCCGCCCGCAATGCTCACGGTCCCGCCCGTGAAGTCAACAATATTGGGGTTTGTCCTCGGGACTAGCACCGAGGTTGCAACCATTACGCTGCCGTCAAGACTGGGCATCGCCTGCCTCAGGATAGACTTTGCGGCGGGGACTTCAGCTTTGGCAGTCCGTCCAATACATTCGTTGCCGCAACCCAAGGTGGACGCCAGTGCTGTTGCACCTAGGGCCGGCGTCAGAATCGCTAACAACACCGCGCGTCTCATCGTCTCCTTCCGTGTGGTCGCCAAACTCTGGGGGAGCAGTGTGTCTTTAAAGCGGTCGGCGTCTGGCGTGCTATTTGAAATGAGCTGGCTGCCTCGCAGAGTACAGACCACAGTTGTGCATATCTGTTACCAAAGTAGATGCCTCGCAGGTGATTGACGGCAATAGCACTAAGATGCCCCCCCGCGACGTGCCTAAAGTCGCTGTGCAATTCGATGCACATCATCTATTCAGATCCTGCATTGGTTACCAACGTAATCACTCCCTCGGGTGCCGCTAATCAGCCCCCAAAGTGATTTACGAAAACAACGCGTGCAGAAAATCGTCCCAGAGGTCGCGGCCATCCGGTTGCCAGTCGGGTGAATATGCAATCTGCAGGGCAGGACCAAGATCTTTGCTCAATTCAAGCCTCCGTCGCTCCTCTTTGAGTTGGGCAATCTGATAGGCCCGCGCTTTCTCCAGTCCTCCGGCGGTGATGAACTCAACCGTGCGCCGCAATTCATCCCGATCAAACCATGTCCCATGGGCTTTACATACATCTAGAACAATATGGCAGCCTTGCGCGAAGTTCACACGGTTCATCAGCTTGTGGCACACCGGGCAAGGCACATACCGGAAATTCTTCTCCAGGCCCGGGGCCTCACAGGCAGGTGCGGGCATGGTCAAAACCGCGGCCTGTCTTTCGCGCCGAGTACAGATTCCTTGTAACGTCTCGGGGTCGGCCCAAATACCGTCGCAATGCGGACACTCCCGCAGATTGCTGTCGCCGATTTGCATCGCCTGCATCGCAACTCGGCAACGTGGACACAAATGATTGTTGGCTGCGACAGGCTGCGCATGTACGGCTGTGGCGCCGCAATGAGAGCAGAACTTTGCTGCCGCAAGCACTTTGGCAAAGCAGGATGGACACGTGCCAGTTGCGAGCATCGAACCGCAATAATCACAGCGCGCGGATTCAGCCGTCGCTGGAGCTCCACAGGCTGGACATTGGAGTAGTTGGGCTGACATAGAATCCGCAGTACCAGTCGATAATAACGGCGTAGGCGGCGGGCTCCAGGTTACGTTGGTTTGGTGTGATGCCTCACATCCAGGTATCCAGAAAGACAGCGAGCAATGGCGAACAAGCGTCGTTCCTAGGCTCGAGGGAGAACTGAGAGGGCTAAAGTAAACCCAACCAACGTGGGCGCAAGTTTACATAATCCCCATTATCGGACATTCGGCGTCCGCACGTTCCGAAGGACGCGGTCTGTGAGGGCAAGTAGCCGACGCAGCGTGTACGGCTCATGGCGGCCGCCGCTGGTGGACATCACGTCGCCCGATTGATGCTTGTTCCCCCGTTTGACATCAAAATGGCGATGCGTCATCATTAAGGGAGTGCGAACCACCTTCAACCTTGACGATGACCTGTTCGAGGTTCTCAAGTCGTACGCCAAAAGTCGGTCCCTCACAATCGGAAAAGCAGCTTCAGAGCTAGTTCGCCGCGGGCTTAATGCTCCCATCGAGTTACGCCTTGAAAATGGCTTCTACAGCGTAGTTCTTTGCGAGGACTCCCCGAAAATAAGCTCCGATACAGTGAAGCGCCTCCTCGAGGACGAGACTTAGGTGCGAGCCTTTCTGCTGGACGCGGATGTATTGATTGCGTTGGCGTGGCCGCGCCATGAGGCTCACGTCCGAGCCGGGCGCTGGTTTGCCCGTCATTCACGCTCAGGATGGGCAACATGCCCGTTTACTGAGGCGGCGTTCGTCAGGATTCTTTCGAACCCAGCGTTTGCACCGGAAGCGCTGACGCCGACAAACGCGATGCTCGCACTTCAGCGGAATTTAGACCTCGCAGGACACCAGTTCTGGCCTGACGACGTCCCGCTACTTAACGCCGTTCGCAGCATCAAGACTCACCTTGTCGGTCACCGGCAAGTGACGGATGCTTATCTCTTGGGTCTTGCCATCCACCAACGAGGTAAGTTGGCGACGCTTGACGCAAGACTCGCCTCCTGGGCCCCTGAGGATGTGGTCGAGGTGATTTCCTAAGTTGCCAACCTTGCGCCCCAGCGCTGCACGCGTATTCGAGGAATACCGTTGTTCGTAAGCAAGACTCGCCGTAGGAATTCCCTTTCAGGCCCAAAGCAGTGGAATCAAGTCACGGCTTCTTTCCGGTCTTGATCCCGTCCAGCACCAGATCTACCGGCCATTTGCCGGCCAGGTTGCCGAGGCGCGTCTGACTCCGCTGATGCACAGCCGCTCGTCCTCATATTCCCGCGTGTGTTGCCAACTGCGTATGATACTGATTGGTATCATACCAGGTGGTAGAATACCGTTAGGTTTCATGAGAAACCCATTCGAGTTTGGGAGGGAGCTGGGGATTGACGAAATTGTCGATCGCCGGGCCGAACTCGACGAGGTAGTCGCAACCGTGACCTATGGGGGCAAACTGTTTCTGATCGGCCCACGCCGATTCGGCAAGACTTCCATTCTCAAGGCCGCGGAAGATCATTTGCTCGCAATGCATGCGGTCGTGGTGCGCCTGGACGCCGAAAGCTATCCTTCGCTCGACCTGTTGGTGAGTAGCCTGCTTACCGGGACCGCTAAGCAGCTGAGAGGCACTGTCGA
>JAFAWX010000123.1 GCA_019241535.1 Acidobacteriota bacterium
CATGATCATTACCAGCTGGTTGGGACAGCCGACATTCAAGCCCAAACCGAATACCACTGGGGCGCCGATGCCAGAAACTATTCTCGCCATTCACGCTGGGGGGTTGAACTCTACCAAAAGACACACTGATCCCGACCACTTGCATCGTTCAACCGCGCGCAACTTACACCCGCTACCTCGTAAGTCTCACCAATTGTGATTGATACGGCTGAGTGGTGAACATCTCTGCACGATCCTGTCGCGAAAGGTAATACCCGTTCATCCTTCCGATTGTGAGAAGGTGGGCTGTGGCTTCGCTTTCGGCAACCCGTCAGCAGTGGTTCTTCTGCTGAAACGTACAATCAATAGTCTCTCGCTTAAGAATCTACGGTTTGCCGGCGGCATAGAGCGCACCTGCCGGCCTATCAGGGCCTGATACTCGTCACACCCTATGGATTCTGGGTATCCGATCTCGCTAATTTACAAAATGTTCTGTATCGAACAGAAACACCTTCTTTCACGATAATTCTCTGAATCATTCGGGTTAGTTTCCATCTGCCGGCGCGAATTATGAGAGAGTCAGCATCTGGCGAAAACCCGGAATCCCGCTTGACAGACCTTTCCTTCCCTCCGCCATTAGAGGAGCACGCCAGGTACTTGGCACTTGCAGATAAATTCCTGGAGTCGAATGCGGACGAGCATCCCCCGAGTGGTGAACGAGAAGATGTGGATAGGCAGCAATTTTCTTTTGAGAGTAACTATTCCAGCCGACAACCCCAACGGGGCGTCGCCGCATAAGCGGAGCACAATCCTGCATTCCAGGATACGAGTGCGCGAGAGTGCCCTGCTCTGCCGTTTGCTTATTCGAGAGCTTACATCTTAAGTAAAGAGGATGGGTGGGTCTGCAATGGTGCAGTCAGAGAACTTGTCTGGTGAAGGCTCGACTGCAGGCTGGCCGGAAGCTCGGCCGCAGGGAAGAAGACTTCTGGTCTCAGTGCCGTGGCGATTTCGGACCGTCCATCGGACGAGGGTATTCTAGCAAACAGGCGGGCAGGAAAGATAAGCTTGCATCGACTGAATGCGCATCCGCCCCCATTCATCCCTGCCGACTTCTCAGGATCTCAATTGCCTTTTGCAGCTGCTCGTCGTGCTCAGGAGCCGCCTTCTTCTCGATCTCCGGGGGAGCAGCGTTTTCGTCCTCATCCGGTACCGGCGCGGCTTCACTGGTATCGGCGACCATGACATTGGGGGTCACGGCGCTATCCTGAATGGCTTTTCCCTGAGGCGAGTAGTATTTGGCGATCGAGAGAATCAGCGCAGATCCGTCGGGCAGTTCAATGAGTTTTTGTACCGAGCCTTCGCCAAAGGTCTTGTCGCCCACGACGTCTCCGCGTGCATTCTCAAGGATGGCAGCGGCAACAATCTCCGCCGCACCCGCCGTGCCTTTGTTGACCAGAACAATTACGGGCAGCGAAGTGATGGCCTTTGAGGGTTCGGCGTTGAACGCTTCGCGCGGATACTTCTGTCCTTGCAGATATGTAATCGTCCCGTGATTCAGGAACAGGTTGGCGGTTGCGACGCCCTCAGGTTCTTCACCCTGAGCGCAATCGCGCAAGTCAAGGATCAGCTTCTTGGCGCCGGCTTTCTGCAGGGCCTTGATCTTGCTCGCGATCTCCTGGGATTTACCTTTGGTCAGGGCGTCCACTTGAATCTTGCCGATTCCGTCCTCGAGCATCTTTTCCTGTGCAGGCGGAACGCTGATCACCTCGCGGGTGACGACCACCTTCTGCGGCTCTGCCCTGCGCGCCCGCACGACCGAAAGACTCACGGTCGAACCCGTCTCTCCAGCCAACTGGCTGTGGATCTCCGCCAGAGACATCTCGCGCGTACTTTTCGTCTCGATCGCCTCAATGATGTCGGTGTCCTGCAGGCCAGCTTTATCGGCCGGGCCGCCGGGAATTACCGACACAACCGAAGCGTACCCAAAGCGCTTTGATACCGTCGCCCCGATTTCGCCTTTCGCGCTGCTCTTGTGGGCTTTGTACTCTTTGTACTGCTCAGGATTCAGATAGCTCGAATCAGAGTCGAGCGATTCTAGGAGGCCATGCAGAGCACCGTCTGTAACCGCAGGAAGATTGGGCTCTTCTACGTACTCGCTCCGCACCCGGGAGAGAACTTCGCTGTAGACTTCCAGCTGGCGATAGGCACCGTCCCCGGAGGCGCGCACCCCGCTTATTCCTCCCATCAGCGAGAACAGCAGAATCCCTGCAGAAACACCGAGAATGGTTGTCTTTATTTTCGTGGACATTGGACTCCAAAGGTTTTCGAGCGGGTCACCTCGAGCAGGGCAACCGGTTCCCTAATTATAGCTGGTTTGATGCAAATGTCCGGCGGTTTGGTGCAGGGCAGATTACTTAGGATTGCGGGGCCCGGGCATTGGTGTAATATTTCGGGCTTCGAGGCTTCATATGCGGCCATTACTCCTGCTGGCGCTGATGGCTTTTTCTGTCGCCGCGGGCGCCCAATCAGACTGGAAGCAACTTTTTGACGGTAAGGACCTCGTCGGGTGGAAGCACGTCGGCCCGGGTGCGATGACCGTGGAAGAGGGCTTGATCGAGACTCACGGCGGTATGGGGCTGCTTTACTGGACGGGCGGCAAGCTCGGTGACTGCCTGATACGCGTGGTTTATAAGATGCGCGACCATGACGACAATTCCGGAGTTTTCATCCGTATCCCGATTGAACCCAGGGAAGAGTGGATGCCCGTGCATTACGGGTACGAAGTGCAGATCGACAACCAACCGGAAACCTCGGGCGAAGATGAATACCACGTGACGGGTACTCTTTATTCGCTCACTAAGCCGCTGGCGCGCCCCGGCAAGCCCGGCCCCCAGTGGAACACCATGGAGATCACGCTCGATGGCCCGCGAACGATCGTGGTGCTGAACGGGGTCAAAGTAACCGATTATGCTGAGGGCGACCCGGTGCCGGAGAAGAAATATAAGTTTGAACCCGAACGCGGTCCGCGGCCGAACGACGGCTACATCGGCCTGCAGAACCACAGCGACAAAGACGTGGTCTTTTTTAAGGAAGTTGCGACCAGGATGTTCAAAAAGTAAAACTGCCAGAAGAGCAATCCCGATCCCGAACAACGGAATCAAGGCCAACTGAAGGCTTCTGCCTGGCGGATTTCGGCCGCGTGGATTCGCTTTTCCTCTTTCTCCCCCCTATGATTGCCCCATGGCAGTCGCCGAGCAGGCAAAGGTTCTGAGTTTTGAGGAAGCGCGACGCACGATCGAGCAGCATGCTTCCGGGCTTCGCCCGCGCGGCCGCGAACTGCTGCCTCTGCTCGATGCAGCCGGCCGGGTGCTGGCGGAGCCGATTCATGCCGACCGGGACTTCCCACCGTTCCCCCGGGCAACGCGGGACGGCTATGCGGTTCGCTCCGAGGACCTTCAGAACACGCCCATAACGCTAGAAGTCATAGGAGAAATAAGGGCCGGGGACACCCTGCCGCAACCCGGCCCGGTCGAACCCGGGAAAGCAATCGCTATCATGACGGGTGCCGCGGTTCCCGACGGTGCGGATGCGGTTGTAATGCTCGAACACACATCCCGTACCGACGATCGCGTCAGCTTTGCCAGAGCCGTCACGGCCGGGGAAAACGTCGTTCCAGCTGGGGCTGAAGCCAGGCGTGGCGACCAGCTGCTCTCCCCCGGTGCCTTCCTCGATCCGGCTGCCGTGGCGCTGGCGGCTTCGGTCGGCCGCTCCCGGGTATTGGTGTACGGGAAACCCCGGGTGGCCGTGCTTGCAACCGGCGATGAGATTGTCGACGTCGATATTCCCCCCGGAGCCAATCAGATTCGCAATTCGAATTCGTACTCGCTCGGGGCGCAAATCCAGGCCGTGGGCGGCGAGCCGGTCCTCTTGCCTATCGCTCCCGACGAACCCGGGCGCCTGCGCGAACTTCTGGATGAGGGCCTGGATGCCGATCTGCTCCTGATTTCGGGCGGGGTTTCAGCCGGAAAGTACGATCTCGTCGAGCCACTCCTGGCCCAATTCGCGGGGGAGTTTTTCTTCACCGGATCTGAAATCCAGCCCGGCCGGCCGATCGTATTCGGGCGAGTATTGAGAGAATCAGCACGCGTCTCGTATTTTCTCGGCCTGCCCGGAAATCCCGTCTCTACCATGGTGACCTTTGAGCTCTTCGCGCGGCCGCTCGTTGAGGCGCTTTGCGGACGGCAGCCGCGTGGTTTGGTCTTTCTGCACGCCAAACTAAAGTCGGTAATCCGGGTAAAGACCGGATTGAAGCGTTTTCTGCCCGCCAGGCTTTCGGGCCAATTCGAGACCCCTGAAGTCGAGCTCGTCCGATGGCAGGGCTCGGGCGATATGACGGCCATGGCCCGCTCGAATTGTTACCTGGTGGTGACCGTCGATCGCGACCGGATCGAGGCGGGAGAATGGGTGCCCGTTCTCCTGCGCTCATGAAACTGGTCGGGCCTGCTGCTAAGATTGGGTTCCAGGGTATCGGCCGTTGACGGCTAAACTCTCCCATTACGATCAGTCTGGCCGGGCGCGAATGGTGGATATTTCGGGCAAGAACCCCTCGCGGCGGGAAGCCGAGGCGAGTGCGTTTGTGGCACTCCCGGCTAAGGTCCTTAAGGGGCTCGCAACCAACCCCAAAGGCGACCCCTTCGAAACTGCCCGCATAGCCGGGATCATGGCGGCCAAGAAAACTGCGGAACTGATCCCCCTCTGCCATCCTTTGCCGCTCGGGAACGTTGCTGTCGACTTGAGGCAATGCGAGAATGGGATCCGAATCTCTTCTACGGTCAAGACCACGGCTGAAACTGGGGTGGAGATGGAGGCGCTGGTTGCGGCCGCCGTGGCAGCGCTGACCGTTTACGATATGTGTAAGGGGCTTGACAAAGGTATCGAGATCCGGGAATTGGTTCTCGAACGCAAGTCTGGAGGCAAAAGCGGCGATTACGTGCGCCAGAGGTAAGCGTTCCTGGCGGCCCCGACGATATGCCGAACAATGTAAAAATCCTGCTGGTCGACGACAATCCCATGGTTCTTGCTATGTTGCGCGACGCTCTCTCGCCGCTGGCAACGGTGTCGACCGCGGGTGACGGAGCCGATGCCCTGCTGAAGGCTATCGATGAATCCCCCGATCTTGTGATCAGCGATTATCGGATGCCGGGAATGGACGGACGCCAGTTGGTCGAGAAACTCCGCAGCCGGTCTTCAACGGCGGCGATCGGAGTGATTCTCCTGGCCAGCAAATCCGACATCTCCGAAAGGCTGGCCCTGCACGAGCAGGCGGCTGACGATCTTCTCGAAAAACCCTTTTTTTTGCGGGAAGCGACGCAGCGCATCAAGAGAGTGATCGACAAGATTGCGCTCGAGAAGATGTCCCGATCTTCGTCTTCCGACGGGGTCGTGCGGGGAAACCTGGCGCAGATGAATGTCGTCGATCTCGTGCAGTCGCTTGAGATGGGCCGCAAGAGCTGCCTTCTGACGCTCACCCGGGAACGAGAGCGCTGCGAGATGTACTTCCGCGACGGCCAGGTCTCGCACGCAACCTATGGCCCGCTCGCCGGCGACGGTGCCGTTTTCAAGGTCCTGCGGTGGGCGGGAGGAAACTTCCAGATCGACTTCGAAGCAAAAACCACGAAACAATCGACCACACTGAATACCCAGGGGCTTCTCATGGAAGGCTTGCGCCTGCTCGATGAAGAGCGGCACGAGAGTGGCAGCTCAGCCGGGGAGGAAGATGATGTCCTCCTCGACTCCTGACCCGTTCCGCGCCGCCGTCCTCACGGTTAGCGACTCGTGCGCCCGCGGTGAGCGCAACGACCTCTCCGGCCCCGCCGTGCAACGTACGCTCGAGGAGCATCATTTCACTGTGGTTGAAAACCGCGTGGTGGCAGACGACACGGGCTCCATTCAGAAGGCGATCGTCGAACTGGCGCGCCGGGCGCGACTGGTGGTAACCACCGGTGGCACGGGAATCTCGGCGCGCGACGTCACTCCGGAGGCGACCCGTTCGGTCTGTGGACGGATGCTCGACGGCGTTTCCGAACGCATGCGCCGCGAAGGCGAGAAAAAAACGCCTTTTGCGATTTTGAGCCGCGGCCTGTGCGGGGTTTGCGGGCAATCGCTGGTCATCAACCTCCCCGGAAGCCCAT
>JAFAWX010000344.1 GCA_019241535.1 Acidobacteriota bacterium
CTACGCTCACACTCGGCGATAACCGCCGCGTGGACCTCTCGCAGTGCATCATCATTATGACCTCGAACCTGGGGGCCGGCGAGATGAGCAACCTCGTCGAGGGTGGATTCGGGTTTGCCCCCCGCCCCAGCATCGTCGACAAGAACCTGGATAACAAGATCGAGCGCACCGCAACCGAAGCTGCCCGCCGCAAGTTCACGCCCGAGTTCATGAACCGAATCGATAAGGTGGTGGTGTTCAAGACGCTGCGGTCAGAACACCTGCAAGAGATCCTGGAAATCGAGCTCGGCATGGTCCAGCAGCGGGTGCTGATGGCTTCGGCCGCCAACCAGTTCGTGTTCTCTTGCACGGCTAAGGTGAAAAATTTCCTGCTGGATGAAGGCACCGATCCGCGGTATGGCGCACGCCATCTCAAGCGTGCCATTGAACGCCATCTGGTGTTCCCGCTGGCGAATCTCGTAGCCACCGGGCAGATACGGCTTGGAGACTTCATCCGCATCGACCTGAACCCCCAGGGCCGGCTGAGTTTCGTCAAGGAAGCCGAAGGGGCAATGGTTCCAATGCTCATGGAGCGCTACGGTGCCGCCGCTGGTGCCCCCACTCTGGTCAGCCGCACGGCTCGCCCCGTGGCCAAACCGAAAGAGTTCACCGCTTTACCTAACAGCGAAACCAAGTAAATCTGGTTCGTTGAAGAAAGGTCCGGCAAACCAGCCGGACCTTTCTTATCTACCCATAATTCAGGTCACCCGATTTGCCGGGCGGCGGTGGTCAATGTTTTGCGACACGGAAGCGGCAGAGGCGGACAGTTCAAAGCACGGCAACATAGGGCTCCCATGGTCTCAACCCGGTATTTTCCCATCCGGCAACGGAGGCCCATGGCCGCTCCGCCTCGGACTGAGCTGGACAGAAACCGCCGCGGCGAGCACCTCCGCCCCTTATAGCCCCGGAACCTCATCGCCCTGTAATCCCTCTATGCTCGAGAACCGTGAGGATGCTATCGACCACCGGGATTTGCAGCTCTTCCTTGAACCCGTCGGACCAGAAAATTTCCGCCGTGTCGACCTTCCCCGCCGTACCCAGGCCGAAGTGCACGCGCGGATCTGAAGTCGAGGCATAACTTGCCCCGCTAAAGACCTCCGCCCTTTGCCGCACGTCTCCCTCACGGAGAAATACTCTGGTGCCGGCGGCGTCACGCGGACTCTTTGGCCCGCCAATCAGCTTGAGCGTCACCCAATGATTGCCGTTGTGGACAACATTCCGCAGGAGCACGGGCGTCGAATCAATCACGTTCAATACAACGTCGATGTGGCCGTCGTTGAAGAGATCACCGAAGGCGGCGCCACGGGCGGAAAGCATGGCTGCGAGCCCGCTCCTTGTGGCCGGCGGAACCTGCTCAAATTTCGAGCCGTCCACATTACGAAACAACAATGGCCTCTGCGCCCAGGTGGTGCCCAAGTCCTGCCGGTCCACGCCTGGATACACATGCCCATTGGCGAAAAATAGATCGAGCAGTCCATCATTGTCGTAGTCGAGAAAGCCCGTTCCCCATCCGAGAAAAGGAATGGTCACATTGGCGATGCCGGCAGCATAACTCACATCAGTGAACGTCGCCTCTCCGTCGTTGCGATACAAAGCGTTGTAGTCATCGGAAAAGTTCGTTATGCAGAAATCCACTTTGCCGTCGCGGTTGTAGTCGCCGACGGCGATTCCCATCGAGGCCTGTTCCCGGCCTTCCTCATTGAGCGCAAAACCTGAAAGGTAGCTGGCATCTTCACACGTTCCATCGTGCTTATTGCGATAAAAATACTTGGGCACGGAATCGTTAGCTGCCAGCAGATCGGGCCATCCGTCGTCATCAAGGGTTGCACACCCATACCTTTACTCGGGACCGGCAGGCACAAGCATCAGGTTTTACACTCATCTCGGCTCGGCCCTAATGCTAAGCGGGACAATACGCTCCGGCCGGCTATTTAATCAGATTCTCGATTACCACGTAGGCCTCACCCAACGCTTCGTCGAGAGCTGATGCGTCCTTCCCTCCCGCCTCCGCCAAGTCGGGACGTCCGCCACCCCGGCCACCCACCCGGGCCGCTACCGGGCCGATCACTTTCCCGGCAGGAACTCGTGAAGTCAGATCTTTGGTGACGCCAACGATCAGGGCCACGTTGCCATTAGTCGCCGATCCCAGTACGACCACACCGGATCCGATTCTTGCTCGCAACTGGTCCATCAGGGTGCGCATTTGCGCGCGTTCAAGGTTGTCTACCCGATGGGCCAGGACCTTGACCCCATGCACGTCCCGGATCTTATCCTCGACCGACGCTACCGTCGACGAAGCTTCTTTCATGCGCAGGCGATCGTTCTCCCGCGTCAATCGCCTGATAGCCGCGTCTCTTTTCTCGATTTCTGCACGCAGGGTTTCGGCTGGCGACATCGCCGGTTCTCTAGAAGTCAGGACGGCCACAATGTTCTCCAACTCATGATCGCGGCGGAACTGATCGAGCGATCCCTTTCCGGTCACGGCTTCTACGCGCCGCACCCCAGAAGAAACGCTGCCTTCCTTCAAAATTTTAATGAGCCCGATCTCGCCGGTTGCCGCCGTGTGCGTTCCCCCGCACAGCTCGGTCGAGAAGTCGCCGATCCTGATGACGCGCACTCGCTCGCCGTATTTCTCCCCAAAAAGCGCCATGGCCTTGTACTCGTTGACGGCTACATCGATGGGAACGTCCTCAATGACCTCTACACGTGTGTTCCCCAGGACCTGCTGGTTGATCAGGTCCTCGATATCCTGCAACTCCTCGTCCTCGACAGCCGTAAAGTGGGAAAAATCAAATCGCAGATGGTCGGCCGCAACCAGCGAACCCGCCTGTTTGACGTGCTTGCCGAGAACCTCGCGCAGGCCGGCATGAACCAGGTGCGTAGCCGTGTGATTGCGCATGGTCGATCTGCGGATGGACGTATCCACCACGGCATCCACTCTTTCGCCCACGCGAAGCGCCTGCTTGGCAATGACCTGGTGCGCGCGCACGCCCTGCACCGGGTAATAGCAGCCCTTAACTTCGGCGACCGCCGTGTTCATTTCATCGCTGTAGAGGATGCCGCGATCTCCGATCTGCCCACCGGCCTCGGCATAGAACGGCGTGTGATCCAGGATGACGTCTCCTTCCTCCCCCGGCGCCAGCGCCTGTTTGGCCACTCCGTTCTGAATGATACCCAGCACTTCACAATCTTCTGATCGCGTCTCCGCGTATCCGACAAAGATCGACTTCGGAAGCTGCAAGTAAACCGGATTGGCTGCCTGTTTTACCGTGCCCTTCCAGGAAGCGCGCGCCCGCTCGCGTTGCTCTGCCATTGCCGAATCAAATCCGTCCTGGTCGAACTCGATGCCTCGGTCGCGTGCAGCATCCTGCATGAAGTCCAGAGGCAAACCGAAGGTGTCGTAGAGTTTGAATGCGTCGCGGCCATTCAGCCGCACAGGGCCAGGAGCACGGTCCCCGCTCGTGGCTTCTGACGGGACCGCGTTACCCTGCCGTTGCTGGGCCGCCCCGATGAGTTCTTCCAGACGGTTCAAACCGGAGTCAAGCGTGTGCGCAAATCTGGTTTCTTCTGCCAGCACCGCCTTCGACGCACGCTCCACCGCCTCGCGCAGCTCTGGATATGCATCCTGCATCAGGTCGCGAACCGCAAATACCATTTGATAGAGGAATGGCTTCGTCTGGCCCAGCAGGCGTCCGTGCGTGATCGCCCGGCGAATGATCTTGCGCAGCACGTAGCCGCGTCCTTCGTTCGCTGGCAAGACCCCGTCGGAAATCAGAAACGTGGTGGCGCGGGCATGATCGGCGATCACTCGCAGCGAGGCAGCCGCCCGACGGCTGGAATCAGCACCCGGATTGATGCCGAGCCCGGACACGCTGCTATCACTGCTCGACTCGGTTAACTGCGCCGCCCTGTCGATGAGCGGGGTAAACAGGTCGGTCTGGTAGTTCGAGATCACGCCCTGAAGCACCGCCGCCACACGCTCCAGGCCCATGCCGGTATCAATCGATGGCTTGGGCAGCGGGTTCAACCTGCCGGATGAATCCCGGTCAAACTGCATGAACACCAGGTTCCAAATTTCGACGTAGCGACCGCAATCGCAGCCAAAGGCGCAGTTCTGGTGCGCCAGCTCGGAGGCCGCCGCCCCCATGTCGTAGTGGATCTCGCTACACGGGCCGCACGGCCCGGTATCGCCCATCTGCCAGAAGTTGTCCTTGAGACCGAATTCAAAAACCCTTTCCTTCCTCACGCCCTCACTTAGCCACACATCGCTGGCCTCATCATCGCGCGGCAGGCCGCCTTCACCATTGAAGATGGTTACGTATAGCTTGTCTTTGGAAATTCCGAACCATTCGGGCGAGGTGACCAGCTTCCACGCGTAGGCAATGGCATCTTGCTTGAAATAGTCGCCGAAGGAAAAATTCCCCAGCATCTCGAAAAACGTGTGATGCCGGTTGGTGAAGCCGACATTCTCAAGATCATTGTGCTTCCCACCGGCACGCACGCACTTCTGAGAAGATGCCGCCCGAATGTAATCGCGCTTTTCCAGTCCAAGAAAGACGTCCTTGAACTGGTTCATGCCGGCATTGGTAAACAGGAGCGTAGGGTCGTTGTGCGGGACCAGGGATGAAGAATGGACGACGCGGTGCCCCGCGCCTTCGAAAAACGCGAGGAATTTTCGCCGAATTTCGGGACCCGTAATCACAGACAGATGAGACTTCATTCTAAATGAGCTACAGGCGACGACGCACAATGCACCCGCAGGTCATCAATCAGCAAAATGGGAGCGCAAGGCGGCAGCGACTTGGCACGGGCGTACAGGGGGCACTACTCTGTGCTGCGGAACATTAGCTCTAGTGGCATTGGACCGCTCACGGAAAAACCGGGCTAATAACCCGGATGATGGAAGAGTTTGTAACAGGGTGCGTGCCGGTTTTTTCCCCCGTTTAACTCCGCCTTATCAACTTGAAATCGCCGAATGGCTTCCAGTTTCCATCTTTATCTTTCTGTTCCATGTGCCATTCCCAGCTCTT
>JAFAWX010000060.1 GCA_019241535.1 Acidobacteriota bacterium
CAGCTTGCGAACGGTAGCCGTCGGAACCGCCCCGCCGCTATTGGTAATGTAGCGCAGGGCAGGAGGTCTGGTCTCGCCGAGACCCGAGGTGTGATGCACCAGTCCGGCCCAGACCAGCGGTACTCCGGCAAGCCCGGTGATATTTTCGCCGGCTAATGCGCGGACGATCTCGGCCGGGAAGCGATAGTGAAACAGAACAATGGTGGCCGAGTGCTCGATGACGGTTAGGAGCTGGTTCAGTCCGTAATCGAAACTGAAGGGAAGGATCGAAAGAATGCGCTCGCGGCTGCTAATCTCGAGGTACTTGGAGACGATACGCGAACCGGCAAGCAGGTTGCGGTGCGAGAGCATGACACCGCGAGGCTTGCCGGTCGATCCAGATGTGTAGAGAATTCCGGCAAGATCCTCGCCGATGGCGCTCGAGGCCTGCGGCTGTTCGGTTCCACGCATAATGGACGCGACCACCGGGATGTTCTGCTTCACGCCGTCTGCGGTGTCATCGATCAACAGCAGGCAGCGCAGAGATTCGACCCCTCCGACGTGCTCGCGAATCCGCTCCCATTCGCGCCCCGATGTGATCAGATAGCTCACCCCGCAATCGGCAAGGATGTGGGCCACCTGGTGGCCAAGCAAAAGCGAATTAACATCCACAAAGACGCCGCCGGCCATGGTGATGGCAAAGATCGCGGCCGCTTCTTCAAGCGATTTCGGCAGGTAGACGGCAACCCGGTCGCGCCGTTTGAGCCCGCCCTCTTGGAGCAGATGGGCACAGTGGCTTACTTGGGCGTGGAAGCTCCGGTAGTCGACCGCGCGACGCCCGCCCACCAGGTCGACGATAGCTTCCTGTGACGGCGAGGACGAAGCCGATTGTTCCAGTAGATGATGTAAAAGATAAGGCTGGGGCATGGCGGCAGAAACCCGGCTATTTGACCGACGACGCGCTGAGCTTTTCAACCAGCCGCGCAATCGAGGCGATCGTTTCGAAATTCTCGTCCGTGAGGTCCGAGGCGCTCAGCTCCACCGAAAACTCCGGCTCAATAAAACCCACCACGCCAAGCACGGCGAGCGAATCGAGAACTCCGGCCAGCGGATCGAGATCCCCCAGACCCTTGACTTGAAGGGCGGGATACTGCCGGAAGATGTAATCGCGAATCTTATCTTCAATGGTCATGGGACATTGTGTCATCAGTACTCACACCGAGAGCGGAACTGCGTCCACCTGCAAAGAATTCAGAATCGTCCCGGCAATGGCCGGGCAGGGCGCCTGGCGGACCGCTCGCTCGCTCAGTCCCTCGACGCGAAGGCGGAACAGCTGGTCTCCACCGGAAGCCGGCTCGCGCGACAGAGCCTTGAAAAATTTGAGCATCACCTGATTGTCCCGGCCGGCGATGAAAGGCACTTCGATCCATTCCGCCCCGCGCTGCTCGGCCACATTCGCGAGCCATCCCAGTACGGCATGTTCTACCTGCCGGCCGAGCACCGGGCAGCTCAGAAACAGCAGCCCCACGCGCATTACGTTCTCTTCCATCCCAAACGTGACCGCGCCCGAAACTCCATAGTCACCAAAACGGTCGCGCACCCGAATGGCCCATGCTTCTCCCCCGGGCCTGTCGGCCGCCATTGCCTGAATTCCCCCTTCCATCCATTTGCGATTCGGCAGGTTGACGAAATGGGTGGTATGGCGGACGACATTGACCGCCTGCTGCTCGTCCTCGGGCGCGAGCGGCGCCGTCCGGATCTCGGTTTCAAGCGTGGCCAGGAACTGCTCGAGTGCCGACGATGTGCTCTCTGCCCGTTTCGCCAGAACCGTAACCGGCAGGCGTTCCCATTGCGCCAAGACGAATTCGGCCACTCGTTTGAGTCCCGCGGGCGAAAACGGGACGTGGCCCAAACGATCGCCGGAGGGATTGAAACAATTCTCGGGCATTCGCGCGGCCTCAAACTCCGTCCAGGGAATCACCAGGTGGCGCTGCTGCCGCCGCAACTCGGCCATGATCTTATGCTCGGCGACCCGCAACCCATTGCCAAGGAACTTTAGATCGTAGGCCCCGCGTCCCGAGGGACACATAAAGACCGCGAGCCGGAGGCGGGCGACACGGCCGAGGACCTCGAGAAATTCTTCGCTGCGCTTGCGAAACGCTAGCACACCGGCCTCTTCAGCTGTCCGGCCTTGAGTGCCGGCGGCGAGTTCAAAACGGATGAGGTCTTCGAGGCGCAAAAACAGCACCACTCGAGCGGGCGTGTCTTCAGGAATAGCCGAGCCGGGATCGAGCAAAAAAGTATGCAGCTGGTTGTAAGGAATTGAGCTCAGGGAAACTTCTGCGGTCCGGGGGCCGAGTGAATTAAGAAAAGGGGGTTCGAGAGCAGCCGTATAAAAACTGCTGGCCACCACAAGGACACTCGGCGGGCAGGAGTTGGTGTTTGGCATAGCTAATAGCTGGAGTGGCGGCCTGGGGAGCGTTCGGCAGTTTCACCGCCACAAGAAATCTGACGGAAACGGGTCAAACTCCCGCGAGCCGGGCTCTCATTTCGAGATCCGGAACGCAGCTTACTATAGCATGGGTGAGGACGCGTGCGTCCAGTTACTGGCCTAGCCAGGTACTCGAGCGAGTAACCAAAGTAACCGCTGTCGAGACCCTCGAGACATCGGCAACTTATCCGCGAATGTGTCAGAAGTACGGGCTGAATTCCGGGTTGCGAGTAGTATAATAATCATCCCGCCCCGTCCTCCCCAGGGGACGACTTCGTTCCACACCAATCTAGGAGTAGAAAAAAACAACATGCCATCTGAAATCAACGCCGGCTACGAGCTTTCTCCGCAACAGAAAAAGGTTTTTCGCCAAAGCTCGGAAAATGAAACCGCCGGCCTCGGCATATTGCTTGAGGGAACGCTCGATTCCGGAGAACTCCGGCGGGCGCTCGAGGCGCTGGTTTCGCGTCATGAGATTCTGCGAAGCGGCTTTCAGCGGCGCACGGGCATGCGCTTCCCTTTTCAGGTCGTGCACGAACGGGCCGAGCTTTCCTGGGAGGAAATCGACCTGAGTGCGCAAGCCGCAGCCGAGCAGGAGGCGGCGATCGATGAAATGCTCGTTGACGGCTCGGAAATCGACAGCGAGAACGGCCCCGTGCTCCATGGCCGTCTGGTAAAACTCGATCGAAACCGGAGCGTGCTGGTGCTGGTCTTCTCCTTGGCCGCGACCGACGGTAGAAGCCTTAACATCATTTTCTCTGAGATCGCCCGTATCTACGGCGGCCAGGCGCTTGCTGAAGACCTGGTGCAATATGCAGATTATTCCGAGTGGCAGAACGAGCTACTGCGCGAAGAAGGAGAACAGGCGAAAAAAGGTGCCGAATTCTGGCAGCAGGAATCGCTTCCCGCGCTCGAACTTCCGCTCCACAGACGGCAACGCCTTAATTCCAGCTCTTGGCAGTCGGTGCCGGTTTTGCTGCCTTCGCCGATTCATGACTCCGGCTCGGCAGAGGCGTTTCTGTTCGCCTGCTGGCAGGTTTTTCTGTGGCGTTGGAGCGGCCAGCAGGAGTTCGTCATCGGCTACGTGAGCGACGGGCGAAGTCATGAAGAATTCGCCGCCGGTCTAGGCCCGTTTTCGAAGGTCCTGCCCATACCATGCAAATTCGATTACCCCCAAACGTTTCAAGATTTGCTGGTGGCGGGCGAAAACGTACGCATGGCGGCTCTCGAATGGCAGGATTACATTCCGCCCGACCGGATTGCCGAGCCGCGAGCGGTTAATTTTCTGTTTCAGCGGCTCGCGGAGCCGACCACTTCGCGCGGTCTTCGCATTTCGGAATTGCGGCGCTGGTTGCCTGCGGCCGCCAGCAGCCTCGAACTGCGCTGCTCGGTCGCTTCCGGCTGCTTGTCTCTCGCTCTTGATTTTGATGCCTCGCAATTTGACCGCGAGCTGATCGAGCGATTTCGCGATTCCTTTTCGCTTTTGGCCGGCGCTGCCTGGGCGAATCCCTCCTCGGAGCTCGAAGCGCTGCCCATCACCCCGCCCGCTGAGCACCGCCGAGTGGTTGAAGAATTCAATCGCACCTCTGCTCCTTACCCGGATGCATGCTCGATACACCAACTGTTTGAGGACCAGGTGGCCCGAGATGGCGACCGCACGGCGCTGCGCTGCGCAGATAAGCAGCTGAGTTTTATTGAGCTCAACCAGGAGGCGAACCGCATCGCCCATATGCTCCGCCGCCACGGCGTTGGTCCGGACGTTCCGGTGGCGCTCTGTATGGAACGTTCGGCGGAAATGATTATCGCGCTGCTCGGAATCTTAAAGGCGGGCGGCTGCTACATCCCCCTGCTTCCCGACAGTCCCAAGCCGCGGCTGGAGCACCAGCTGGCTGAGACCGGGGCACCCGTAGTCATAACCGACGAGAAGCATCTCGGCCACTTGCCTGCCTTCGCGGGGAAAATCCTATGCCTCGACCGCGACCGTGCCTCGCTAGCCGAGGAGCCGGCGTCTAACCCGAAGGCCGATGTCTCGCCCGAAAACCTCGCCTATGTGATCTACACGTCCGGTTCAACCGGGATTCCCAAGGGAGTTGCAGTACCTCACTCCTGCCTGGTGAATTACAGCTACGCCCTCTGCCGCCGTCTCGAGCTCGAAAAGCACCCCGAGGGCCTCCAATTCGCGACCGTTTCTACGCTGGCTGCCGACCTCGGCAATACTTGCATTTTCCCGGCTCTCATCTCCGGAGGATGTCTACACGTGATCGGCTATGAAATGGCCATGTCGCCTTTTCTTTTTGCCGATTACGCCGCCCGCCATCCAATCGACGTGCTGAAGATTACGCCCTCTCATCTGTCCACACTGCTGAACTCCGATGCCGGGTCGTCCCTGGTTCCGCGTCAATATCTGATTCTCGGGGGAGAGGCTGTGCGCTGGGACCTGGTCGAGCGGGTAAAAAAGCTGAGCGCGGTGACCATCTTTAACCACTATGGTCCGACCGAGGCGACCGTAGGATGCTGCATGTTCAAGCTCGACCGAGAGGTAGCAGGCAAGTGGGAGACCGCAACCGTACCCATCGGTAGGCCGATTGCGAACGATCAGATCTACATCCTCGATTCGCGCATGCAACCGGTGCCGGCCGGCGTGGCGGGAGAACTGTTCGTGGGCGGCGCGGGAGTCGCCCGCGGCTATTTGAAGCAGCCGCGGCAGACCGCGGCAAGCTTCGTGCCTAATTCTTTTTCTGGAGACGCGAGGGCGCGGCTTTATCGCACCGGCGATCTGGCGCGTTATTTGCCCGACGGAAATGTGGAGTTTCTGGGGCGCATCGACCAGCAAGTCAAAATTCGGGGCTTCCGGGTAGAACCGGCCGAAATTGCCGCAGCCTGCAAGCGCCATCCGGCAGTCGAGCAGGCGGCGATTGTGCCCTACGACGGCAAATCGGGCGAAAAACGGCTTGCTGCTTACCTCGTGGGTAGCGGCCGGCGCGAAGATCTGCGAGCTTTTCTGGCCGCCAATCTGCCGGATTACATGGTACCTGCAAGCATCGCCTGGATCGATGCCTTGCCCCTTACCCCCAACGGCAAGCTGGACGTGCGAGCCCTGCCTTTGCCCGAGCAGCAGGCGGCGCGCGAACTGGTCTTGCCGCGGACGCCCGAAGAGGAGAAGCTCGCCCGCATCTGGGAGGAAGTGCTGAAGCTCGACACCATCAGCGTGAACGACAACTTCTTCGAACTTGGCGGTCATTCGCTGCTGGCGACGCAGATCATCTCGCGAATCCGCAATGCCTTCCGGCTGCAGATCTCGCTCGAAGTCTTTCTCCGCCATCCCACCATTGCCGAACTGGCCGAACAGATTCGGCAATCGGAACCGGCGGCCGGCGACCAGGAAGAAATGGCAAAGCTGCTCAGAGAGCTCGAAGGGCTGTCGGACAAGGAAGCCGAAAGACTACTAGCCGCGGAACTCGAAAAAGAAGGAAATTGAAGAGCGGCTTCTTTATTGCGGGACCCACGGCTCGTTCGATCGGCATTGCCTAGCGACGACTACCGCGGTCTGGTAGGCCGGCGCGTCTAGAAAGGGAGCGGACCACGTTACTTAGCGGGCTAACCTGGGTGTCAGCGAGGTGTCGGCTGGGCAGCCCTCAGAGGAGAATTTTTACGCCTGGCGGTCACCACGCAGAAAGCTTTTGACCGACCGGTCGATCCAAAGAGTTTCATCGGCGGCCTCAAGCAGCACATTCTCCATTCGGCGCTGGCTGCGTTCCGAGCAGGCATTATGAAGGTTGTCGCCAATTATCCGGAGCATCGAATTCAGTACGAAGATATGAAGAAGACTTGAATCCAACCCGTCTCCGTAGCTTTCGACGAAATTGAGCGCCAGAATCTCAAGCGCCTTGCCGGAATATCTCAGCTTGGTCGCGAGCAGCGAGATGTAAGCGAGAAACGCAGAGACGTCCCGGTATACCGGCGCCTGTCCGCAATAAGCGCCGAAATCGATGATTCGAGGCTGCACTCCGTCAAACAGGATGTTCTGGGGGATGAAGTCTCCGTGGGCGGCCGCTAGGTGCACCTGAACCCCATGGAGTGACTGGCTGATTGCCGCAGCGCGGTGGCGCACGTGCTCGAGCACGGTCGGGGAAAGCCCTACTTGCCGGGAGCGACACACGTTGCGCTCAAGGGCGCTGACGTAGTGATGATGGTGATGGGCTTCGGATTGCCATGCTGTGCTGCCGTGAAAGGTCCTGATCCAATCTCCGAGCGCGCGGCCAATTTCCCCCATGATCGTGAGGTTTTTCCAGCCCACGGCGACATTTGCGTGCCAGTGGAGTTTCTCTTCCAGAGAAACACCGCGAACGCCGCTCACCAGCATGATGCCTTCTTTTTCGCGGAAGAGAATCGGGTCCGGGATGGTGCCGGCGAGCACCTCACCCGCCCTGCGGTGGACTTCATCGAGTGCTGAAAACTCGTGGCGCAGGCATCGGCGGAATACTTCGTCGTTGCCGCGAGCGCATTTAGCTACCGCAAACTGACCATCGGCAGAAGGTACGCGGTAAATGTCGAAGTGGGGACGTCTGACGATGCGTTCCCAGAGTTTTACGTCAGGCAGCAGCGGGGTTCCGAGAGCGAAGCCGCGTTGCTCCCGTGCGATATGCCCCTGCGCGAGTGTTAAACTCTGCTCCAACCTACCTCCCCCGCGGAGCAGTGTAGCGCAAAAGGCCAGGAAAATCTCAAACAAATTGCGGTAAGTTACTGTCCCATTGACACTTCCGTAACCTCGGTCGATCTTAGGTAACTTCTAAGGCAAAGGGCGAGAACGCTCGAGCAGGGGCAACTGGTGTGGCCCCCGGTCCGAGGCGATCACCTTAGAACCTTCCTAGGTACTTAAGGGCAAGAGGTTCGGGTCCGGTTGCCATTTTGCGCCGAAACGCCCGACCAAAGCGCCATTCGGCGGGGTCGAGTTTTATGGAATGGCCGACCTCAGCCCTGACTTTCCTGGTGCTCTACGGCCGCGGGAGCGGCAGATTTCTCGGGACGGGGGAGGGCGGCGACGGGTTCGGTTATCGAGTATTTCAGCAAACACCAGAGCGCGCGAAAGCCGTCTTTCCAGCCGATTTTTTTGCCTTCCTCATAGGTACGCCCCCAGTAGCTGATGCCCACCTCGTAGATCCGCAGCCGACGTTTGGCTATTTTGACCGTAATCTCGGGCTCGAAGCCGAAGCGGTCTTCTTCAAGCGGAATTGCCTGGATGATTTCCCTGCGGAAAGCCTTATAACAGGTCTCCATGTCGGTGAGATTCAGGTTGGTGAGGCAGTTTGAAACCAGCGTGAGAATCGAGTTGCCTACGGAGTGCCAGAAGTAAAGCACCCGGTGGGGCCCACCCCCAAGAAAGCGGGAGCCGTAAACGACATCGGCCTTGCCCTCGAGCAACGGACCGAGCAGCGTCGGGTACTCGGTAGGATCGTATTCGAGATCCGCATCTTGAATGATCACGAAATCGCCGGTAGATTCCTGGATACCGCGGCGAAGGGCGGCACCCTTTCCCAAGTTGTGCGGCTGGAGAAGTACCCGCAGTTGGGGATGTATGCCCTCGAGCTCTGTGAGGATCTCCCGCGATCCATCGCCGGATCCGTCATCGACGCACAGCAACTCAATGTCGAGCGACAGGGCCAGCACACGCTCGACTACGGTCGCAAGCGTATGGCGCTCGTTATAGACCGGCATTACTACCGAGACTCTCACGAATAGACAGTGTACAGAAGGCTCAGTTTTTTGCGGAAGAGCAAGAAAGGCCTGCATTTACTTACATATCGCGAATTAGGCGTAGCTTCATAGCCGTTATGGTGAAAGCGCAGTCGCGGCCCGAGTGAATTCGGCGTAACCCGTCGCTGGCAGGCTTCTCGAAAGGCCGTGACCGGAAGACTGAGTTGCTGACAATCTTTTTACCCTTGAACGTGTTCAAATACATCTTCGCCCGAGTGCTCTGAATCTACTTCTAGATCAGCTGGTCGCAAACATAGGGAAACCACGGTAATTCGGGTAAATTGTATGTCGCATAAACGCTACCGGTGCCTCGCGTGTGCCTTAATTCTGATTTTCTGTTCAGGCTATTCTGCGCCCGGCCAGGCAACAATCCTCGGCCGCGACCGCATTCTCCAGCCGGTTGACCCCTCGGCAGTGGTAAGCATACCGGGGACCGCTCACCCGCTCGTGCGTCCGAACTATGATCGAGGGCGCACCAACCCGGGACGCGTGATAACCAGGGCATCTCTGGTCTTCCGCCTTTCGGCAGCGCAGCAAGCCGATCTCGATCGGCTGCTCGAGGACCAGCAGGACCCCTCGTCTTCCCGCTACCGCAAATGGATCCGGCCGGAGGAGTACGCCGAGCGGTACGGGGTCAGCGCAAGTGATCTGGCAAAGATCACCGCCTGGCTTGTGTCGCAGGGACTCACCGTCGAGGGAGTATCGGAGAGTCGGACGGAGCTTTTCTTTAGTGGCACGGTCGCTCAGGTTGAACGCGCATTCCAAACCGAGATTCACAATCTGTCCGTGCGTGGAGAGCAGCATTTTGCCAACGCCAACGACATCTCCGTGCCCGCAGCTTTTGCCAGTCTCGTTCTCGGCATTCGTAAGCTGGATGATTTTTCCCCCCGACCCCGCCTGCGGCCGGCTTCTCCGCATTTCACCTCGAGTCTCTCGGGAAACCACTTCCTGACCCCCGGCGACTTCGCGACCATCTATGATTTGGTGCCGCTGTACAACCAGGGCCTGGACGGCACTGGCGAAAAGATCGCCGTCATGGGACAGACGGCGATCACCTTGACCGATGTTCGCGCCTTTCGCTCCGCTTCCGGCCTGCCGGCCAACGATCCTACTCCGCAGCTCGCGCCGAACACCGGGACATCGCAAAGCTGTACGGCGGATTTGGACGAGGCAAATCTCGACATCGAGTGGTCGGGAGGAGTGGCAAAGAATGCCAGTATCGTCTACGTCTATGCAGGCGTGGGCACGAATGGAAGCTGCACCAGCCGCACGAGCAATGTCTTCGATGCCCTGCAGTACGCGATCAACGCCAACATCGCCCCCGTGATCTCAATCAGCTATGGAAACTGCGAGGCCAATATCGGTGCTAGCCAGACAAAAGTTTTTCAGCAATGGGTGCAGCACGCCAACGCCCAAGGACAGACTATTACCTCGGCGGCCGGGGACGACGGCGCTGCGGACTGCGATGCCAATGACATATCGGCCATTCATGGTCTGGCTGTCGATGTACCTGCAAGCATTCCCGAGGTGACGGGAGTGGGTGGGACGGAATTCACTGGCGACGCGACAGCGACGGTCAGCGGAAGCTGTGCAGCTGCGACGAATTACTGGAGCATGTCCTGCAGCCCGACCAGCGGCGCTTCCGCTCTCAGCTATATTCCCGAGATGGTCTGGAACGATCCGGTCGTTTCCGGTTCCACTGCATTCTCGGCTACCGGCGGTGGCGCAAGCACGATTTTTTCAAAGCCTGCCTGGCAAACCGGACCGGGCGTGCCCAACGACAACGCGCGGGATGTGCCCGACGTTGCAGTCAGCGCCTCGCCCAACCACGATCCTTACCTGATCTGCACCCAGGGCCGCTGTACCAACGGCTTCCGTGACAGTGGCAACAATTTGTCGGGCGTTGGCGGGACTTCCGCCGGGGCCCCGACTTTTGCCGGCATCATGGCGATCATCAATCAGGCCACCCGATCGTCCGGGCAGGGAAACGCCAACAAGCAACTCTACAGCCAGGCGACCAGCGCGCCCTCTTCGTTTCACGACATCACCAGCGGCAACAACAATGTGCCCTGCACTAAAGGAACTCCCAACTGTCCTAATGGCGGCAACATCGGATTCTCCGCCACAGCAAATTATGACCAGACGTCAGGCCTGGGCTCGATCGATGCTTTTAATCTCGTGACTTCGTGGCCTGGTTTTATTTCGAGCCCTGCATTCAGCCTGGGGGCCACCCCCTTGTCGTTTTCGATCGCCGCCGTGGGACAGAGCGGTACATCGTCGTTGATGGTAGGGGGAACGGGAGGATTCAACGGCAGCGTGGCTTTGTCCTGCTCAGTACCTTCGACGGCGACGGCGCAGATATCTTGTGCCGTGTCCCCCGCGTCCGTTGCCCTGAGTTCCTCGAGCGCGAGCGGGACGGCCACATTGACCGTCAACGCCCTGGCAGCTTCCGGCCAGCTCGGCAGCCGTCCCTTTGGGGCACTGGCGACGGCGCTTCTCGTTCCCGGACTGCTATTGTTCGCACCAGAGCGCAGGAAGCGCCGACAGCTATGGTTCGGAATTCTGCTCTTGGCCTTGATGGGTTTCACCGTAGCCTGCGGTGGAGGTTCCCATCCGGCGACGTCCAGCCAGACCCAGAGCACACCGGCGACGTATCCGGTCACCGTGACCGCGACCAGCAGCGGGACTTCGCATAGTGTCACGGTGAATGTGACCGTGCAGTGATTCGTCGATCGAGTGAAAGGAGCGCCCGAGTTCGAGCCTCAGGCTTATCCGTAGCCTTCAACCCTCTCGGCTGCGTGGTTCACGCCTGAAAAAGAATCGCTTCATTGGTATGAAAGCAGAGACCCTGAATGTAGTACCAGTGTGCAAAACTAGATTGACTTAGAGCTTGCTTTTGTCGTAAGGGCGGCGGTAACATAATTATGTTTCCAGCGGCCATGCCCCCTTGGCAGGCCCCTAGCGCCACTCGGCTCCAGGCGCGTAACGGACACAGACAGACATCAAGAGCAAAACTCCAGTTGCAATGGGTTTTACGCGCGTGATGCGCATCTGTGCGACGCCCGGCCATCTATGAGCGGTTTAGATTAGGGGCCATGAAACCGGTCCCTCATGCGGGCGGACTGAATAGGAACTTAAGAGCACAATATGAATGCAGGACCAGGACACCCCTCCGGTGGAGGAGGGAGAAACAGACGGCGTCGCGGACGCCGTGCGCGAGGCGGTCACGCCTCAGGTCGCGACCAGCAGCATGGTGGTATCTATACCGCTCCCATGGATCACAGCTATCGTGCCGCGCTCGCTGGCGGCAACAATGGTACGCGGTCTGGCCGACAGCGACCCGGCTTTGCGCCCAGTTATCCTCAGGCTGAACCTGAGCCGTTGCCCGCCCGCGAAGATGCCACTTCGCGGATATTCAGCTTTGTTGACGACCTGTTTTTTCAGGCTAAGATTCAGGAAACCGCGCGCAAGCTGAATGTGAAGGTCGAGTTCGTCAAAAGCGAACACGATCTCACGGAACGCATCAAGCAGAATGGCGAAGAAAAGCCGTCGCTGATAATTTTCGACCTCAACAGCTCCAGCGTGAAGCCTCTGAGCCTCATTCCCAAGTTAAAAAACAAGTTAAAGAAGACCTCGGTCATCGGCTTTCTCTCGCACGTGCAGGGTGACCTCAAGCAGAAGGCGCACGAGGTGGGATGCGACATGGTGCTGCCGCGCTCTGCCTTCTCCCAGAACCTCGCGCAACTCCTACGCCGTCATGCCGCCAGTGACGAGGAACAGAACCTAACCTGATTCCTTCCTCTAGCCGGGAAAATGAAAATGAACATCCTGGCGTGAACTGACGGCGGCACCATCGACGGTGGCGGGCTGAAAACGCCAACCCCGCACAGCGGCCATCACCTTCGCGTCGATCTCGGGCACGAAGGACTGCAGGATTCGCGTTTCCGTCACCGTACCCCGCTGATCGATGGTGATTTCAATCACGACATCTCCCTGCCGGCCTTGCGGCAACTGCCAGGCAAGAATCGGCGGGTCAGGGAATAGGACCGGAATGGCCGGGCGTGCCTCTCGTCCTGCCTGAGGGCCCGAAAAAGTTGAACCCTGGGGTGTTCCGGCTCGCGCCGATTCAACCAGGTTCGGCGAGGGCTTCGCCAGCCGCTTTTCTTTCTTTTTGAAGTGGAGCGGATGCTTGCGCGCCTCGGCCACGCTGTTTGTTGCCTGGGGGAAATAGATCAAGACGTCAGATCGCCCGTGCTGCCCCCAGGCCATCGTCGAGGGTTTGATGAAAACCGGCGTACGGTTCAAACACACGTATAGGAGCAGGAAATGGGCCAGGAAAGATGCAAACAGCGAAGATTTGCGCACTCGGGTAGTCGCTAGCTCAAACATCGCAGCAGTCCGGCTTTATTCTAACCTGGTGGCCACTTCAGTCCGCGGCCACCGAGTAAGTGGACGTGGAGGTGGAATACGGATTGTCCTGATCCCGGTCCGACATTCAGCACGGTACGATAGCTGTTTTCAATATTCCTTTGCCGCGCAATTTCGGCGGCCGCCAGATGGCAACGGCCGATGATCTCGGCATCCTCGGCTTCAGCCTCTTTCAGGCCGCGAATGTGACGCTTGGGAACGACGAGCACATGCGTGGGCGCCTTGGGATCGATATCCTCGAAAGCATAAGTGTATTCGTCGTCATAGACGTTTTTCGACGGTATTTCCCCGGCAATGATTTTGCAAAAAAGGCAGTCGCTCATCTGGTTCCTTTCGGTTCAGGCCGGTCAAGGCAGCTGCGCTCGTCTAATCCAGTCGGACCAGGAAAGTGGCCGCCGATGTTACGTTCGCCTCCCGGATGATTTCTTCCGCGCGTGCGCGAAGATCGCCCTTGACGCGCACCCGTACCCACCAGTCGCCAACCGGGCTCCCGAACGCGAGCACCCGCGCGGTCTGGTAGCGCCGTGACAGGTGGCCGGCCAGAGTTCGGGCCGCCTGCTCGTTTTCAAAGCTCCCGATCTGCACCGCCCATCGCCCTCCCGCCTCGATCGGCGCGGGAGTCTCCAGAACCTCCACTCGAACTTCGGTCGTGCCTTTCTGAATCATGCCCAGCTGTTTGGCCGCCGCCTGCGACAAATCGATAATTCGGCCTTTCACAAAGGGTCCTCGGTCGGTGATGCGCACCACCACGGAGTTTCCGTTTTGCGGGTTTGTGACCTTTACGATCGTACCCAGGGGAAGGGTGCGATGAGCAGCCGTCATGGCGTGCATATCGTAGAACTTGCCGTCGGAGCTGCGGCGGCTGTGATAGGGCGCGCCATACCAGCTGGCTACGCCGGTTTCGACGAGGAGCGGCTGGGCGGGAATCGGGACTTCGACAGCAGCGCCGGGCTCGGGCAAGCGGGTGGATGTCTTGGCCGCCACCGTGGCTTCGGTGGGCGCCGCAGGCGGAGGTGAGGGCACGGCGACGGTTACCGGTTTGTGGGCACACCCCGTCAGGAGAACGATGACTGCTATGAGCGCGGCCGGCTTCATTTGGTAGAAGTTGAGTGCTGCTCCATGTAGTTGGCCAACTCTTGCAGCTTCACGGCCGCAGTGCGCAACGCTTTCGTCGATTTCTGGCGAACGGCAGGAACTACCTCGTCGTTCAAGTACTTGATGACCTCATTACATTCCTTTTCCAGCCGATCGCTCGCTTCGCCCAGCTTCTTGCCGACCCGGGCCCGTGTCTCTCCGGCCGTGCGGTTGAAATTGCCCATAGCGCTTTTAGTCCTCGCTCAAAAAAAGTTAGTGATCCTACCCTGGTTATTATTTCGCCAGCAGCACGGGAGGGTCAATCGGCAAGGTCGAAACCCCCGTACCAAAAGGCGTAATACCAGCCACAGAGCAGCACTTGAAGGGGAGGCTTGCGCGACAAAGAAACTCTTCAATAATCACAATTCATCAACGTACAATCAGGTCATTCCATTGGAACTTCGCGTGCAACTGACGCAACCTGAAGTGAATGATTTTCGCCGTACCCTGCTCGCCTGGTACGGGGAAAATCAGCGGCCTTTGCCCTGGCGCCGGGACCGAGATCCTTATCGCATCTGGGTCTCGGAGATCATGCTGCAACAGACCCGCGTTGCCGCCGTCCTCTACCGCTATGAACGTTTTCTCGAGCGCTTTCCATCACTCGAAAGACTGGCTTCGGCCCGGGTCAATTCGTTGCTCGCGGAGTGGAGCGGCCTCGGCTATTATCGCCGGGCGCGGCATTTGCACGGCGCGGCAAGAATTCTGGTGCGAGAACGACAAGGGGTTTTTCCCCAAACTGCCTCTGAATTAGCCCGTCTGCCCGGAATCGGCGCCTACACGGCTGCGGCCATTGCCAGCATGGCTTTTGCCGAGCCCGTTCCCGCAATCGACGGCAATGTCGAGCGTGTCCTCAGGCGTATTATCGGAAAAAGGCAGCGCAGACGGGATTTGCGCGATGCCGCTGAGCAGATCCTCGATCGATCGCGCCCGGGAGATTTCAATCAGGCGCTGATGGAACTCGGGGCCACGGTGTGCCTGCCTTCTCGGCCGCGCTGCCCCGCTTGTCCCATCCGAGGGTTTTGTTCGACCCGCGGCTGTGGCGAGCTCCGGCAACTCAAGCCGCGACGTCGCAAGCGCAACATCACTTACGCCATCGTCCAGCGCCAGCATGAGATTATTCTGGTAAAACGCGATCCGGGCAGCCGTTTACTGCCGGGAATGTGGGAACTGCCGGAGGTGGATAACGAGAAGGGGAAGACGTGGTTCTCTCTCCGCCACTCGATCACCACCACCGATTTCACCGTTTATGTTGTTCGCCTTGCCGGTTTGCCAGGAGGGGGAAGGTGGATCAAAATGTCTTCTTTGGACATGCTTCCTCTGACCGGGCTGGCAAGAAAAATCTTGCGCGTCGCAGGCATCATCCAATCCCTGTGAACAGAGCGAGCAGGCATGGCATGGCTGCGCAACTTATTCGGACGAGGAGGAAAGATGGCGGCGTTGACGGCGGGGACTCGGGCTCCGCAGTTTGAGTTACCGGCAATCGACGGATCAGGATTCTCGCTGCACACAGCCCTGACCCGCGGCCCGGTTCTGGCTGTCTTTTTTAAAAATTCCTGCCCCGTGTGTCAGTACGCGCTTCCCTATTTCGAACGGATTTACAAGACTTACGGCGGCAACAAACTGACGATTGTTGGCGTCTCGCAGAACGAGCGCAAAGAGACACTGGATTTTACCCGGAGGTACGGCATCAGCTTCCCGGTTCTTCTGGACGATACAAAAAAGTTTGCCGCGTCAAACGCCTACGGACTTACCAATGTCCCCACCGCTTTCTGGATCGCCCGGGATGGTGCGATTGAGATCTCCAGTGTGGGCTGGGTGAAACAGGACTTTGAAGGGATGGCGCGAAAGGCGGCAGACGCGGGCGGGGAAAAACCGAGCTCGATCTTCCAGGCTGCCGAACAGGTGCCGGACTTCCGCCCTGGTTGAGGTTCCAGAAATTGATCCGCAGGTTGCGGATTTCGCTACAACCACGACTACTCCGCATTCATGATCGTGCCGGGTTCAGAGCTGTTGCGAGTTATAGGCGGCGCAGGGCTCGACACGGATGGTCGCGCAATTCCCGTAAAATATAAGCTTTTTCCGAATTTTCCGGGGTTCTTCTCTATGGGAAAGGTGCTCGCGCTCGTCCTTTTGGTGATTCTGCTCGTGTCAACGGTTTTGATCGTCGTACCCTCAAGCGGCCAGACCAGACACGCTCCCGCGGCTTCTGCGCATCTTGTACCGGCTGCCATGGCGGCGCTTGAGAAGATCGATCCCGAACATATCCGTGCCCATGTGCGCTTCCTCGCGCACGACCTTCTGGAGGGTCGCGGTACCGGACAGCGGGGCGGGGATATCGCCGCCGAGTACATCGCGACCCAGTTCTGGCTGCAAGGACTTAGGGCAGCCGGTGACAATGGGACATTCTTCCAGAAAGTTCCCATGGTCGGGATCACTCCTGCGCCGGAGACTACATTTGCTTTCATTTCTACCAGAGGCGAATCGCTGGTGCCCAAGCCGCTTGCAGAATACGTTGCCTATGACCAAAGCCAGCGGCCGGAGAACGACATTGAGGCCGAGATGGTATACGTGGGATACGGCATCGAAGCTCCCGAATACCATTGGGACGACTACAAAGGCAGCGATGTGCGCGGCAAGGTATTGCTGATGCTGGTCAACGAGCCCACCTCGAACGACCCCAACTTTTTCAAGGGCCGAACGCTGACGTACTACGGCCGCTGGTCGTACAAATTCGAGGAAGCGGCACGCAAGGGGGCGGTTGGCGCGCTTCTCGTTCATCAGTCGGAAATGGCGAGCTATCCCTGGGAGGTGGTGCGAAACTCGAACTCGGGGGAAAAAGCCTTTCTCGAGGGTGGTCGAACCCAGCTGAAGGCCGCCGGCTGGATCCATTGGCAGGTAGCACGGCAGCTGGCCCAAAACTCGGGAATGGATCTAGAGAAGATGCTGGCCGACGCCCAATCGGCGAATTTTCGCCCGGTGTCTTTGCCCTTCAAGCTGAAGGCCCACATGGTCAGCCGGGTCAGACCCTTTTCAGCCAATAATGTTCTGGCCGTTCTGCCCGGGGCCGACGCGAATGTGCGCGGTGAAATGATGATGTACACGGCTCACTACGACCACCTCGGAATCCGTCCCGATATGCCCGGGGACAACATTTATAACGGCGCTCGCGACAATGCCACCGGCTGCGGCATTCTGCTGGAGCTGGCGCGAGCTTTCTCGGAAGCTCGACAGCGTCCCCACCGTTCCATTCTGTTCGCTTCGGTGACGGGCGAAGAGCAGGGGCTGCTCGGTTCGGAATACCTGGCGAAACATTCTCCCGTTGCACCAGGAAAAATATCTCTGGATCTCAACTTCGACGATGTTCCTCCGCTCGGTTCTCCCGAGGAGGTGGAAGTTTCCGGCGCGGAACGCACCTCGTTTTATCCTACGGTCGAGGCTGTGGCCAAGGAATTCCACCTGGCGATTCGGCCCGATTCCCACCCCGAAGCCGGACATTACTATCGCTCCGACCACTTCAGCCTGGCGCGGGCAGGCGTTCCCGCCTTTTCGATCAACGAAGGAATGAAGTACAAGGGCCATAACACCGAGTGGGGAATGCGACAGGCCGAGGAGTACACGAACCAGCACTATCACCAGCCCAGTGATGAATACAGCACCAGCATGGATTTCACCGGCGATGCTGCGGTTGCCCGCTTTGCCTTTGCGCTGGGATGGACAGCGGCAACCCAGCCCCAGCTGATTGCCTGGCAGAAAGGGGATGAGTTCGAGTCGGTGCGGCGGCAGAGCCAGGATTCCGGCCAATGACGACGGGCGATACGGGTGGAAATTGCCCTCGGGGGTCGGCGGAACTTCTTGCATGAAGAGTTCGTATCCTGCTGAAGAGGCTTTCATGATTGCCTTTTTTTTGTGGTGTATCTTGTTTGTGCTCTGCTGGCCCCTAGCGCTGCTGGCTGTGCTTCTTTACCCGTTCGTCTGGCTGGTACTGTTGCCTTTCCGCATCGTTGGCATTGCGGTCCACGGAGTGTTGGCGCTGATCGAGGCGGCAGTGTTGCTGCCGTTCCGTTTACTGAGTGCTCCCTTTCGCCTCGTCAGATAGAGTTCGGCTTAGCTCTCCATGGCTTTGAGTATAGGACTTGGAATCAGGGCCGCTTCGGTAGCCCGCTGCACGTCGTCAAGCTTTAATCCCGGCGCAATTTCCTCAAGCACAAGGCCTTCGGGGGTGACCCGAATGTAGGCCATTTCGGTAACAATCGTGTCCACCACCTTCGCGCCGGTTAAGGGGAGAGTACATTTGTTCAGAATTTTAGGTTGTCCTTCGCGCGTCGTATGCTCCATGGCCACGATGACTCGGCGGGCGCCGGCCACCAAATCCATGGCGCCGCCCATTCCTTTGACCATTTTTCCGGGAATCATCCAGTTAGCCAGGTTGCCTTCTCGATCGACCTCCATGGCACCGAGCACGCTCAAATCAATATGACCGCCGCGAATCATCGCGAAGGAGTCTGCGCTTGAGAAGTAGGCCGTGCCGGGAGTCTGGCTCACGGTTTCTTTGCCCGCATTAATCAGGTCGGCGTCCTCCTCGCCTTCGAGCGGATAAGGGCCCATGCCGAGCATGCCGTTCTCGCTCTGAAGGACGACTTCGATTCCCGGGGGAACATGGTTGGCGACGAGAGTGGGCATGCCGATACCGAGATTCACGTAGAAGCCGTCGCGCAGCTCGCGAGCAATACGTTTCACGATGCGTTCGCGCTTGTCGAGGTCCTTGGCGGGTTTGATCCTGCCGGCCATTTGAACAGTCAGTTGCTCCCCGTTTTCTTTACGGTGCGTCTCTCAATCCTTCTCTCGTACAGCTCGCCCTGAAAAATTCGTTTCACGTAGATGCCGGGCGTATGCACGCAATCCGGTTCCAGTTCACCAACTTCCACCAGGTGCTCGACCTCGGCAATGGTGACGCGTGCGGCGGTCGCCATCAATGGATTAAAGTTTCGCGCCGTCTTGCGATACACCAAATTCCCCCACTTGTCACCCTTCCAGGCCTTGACGAGGGCAAAATCGGCCTTCAGCGCCCGCTCCATGAGATAGGTGCGGCCCTCAAACTGGCGTGCCTCTTTATTCTCGGCCACTACTGTTCCGGCACCCGTGGGAGTGTAAAAGGCGGGAATACCGGCGCCGCCGGCGCGTATGCGCTCGGAAAAGGTGCCTTGCGGCACCAGTTCGAGATCGATTTTTTTCTCGAGCACCATCTGCTCGAGCAACTTATTCTCTCCCACGTAGGTGCCAATGTGGCGGCGGATCTGGCCATTCGCCAGCAGCAGCCCCATTCCGAATCCGTCCACTCCGACGTTGTTGCTGACGGTGGTGAAGTTTTTGGCGCCACGCCGGACCAGCGCCCGTATCAGGTTCTCGGGAATGCCGCACAGCCCGAAGCCACCGATCATGATGGTCGCACCGTCGGAGATGTCCCGCACAGCTTCATCGGAGCTGGCAACGACCTTGTTCATCCGGGGGAAATTGTAAAGCAAACTCCACGGGCACGTTTCCGACATCTCTTGATCCCGACACTAGTCCAATCATCTATTTTTTTGGCGGCTTTGCGCCTCTTGACCTGAACTGGTGGGGTTGCACTCGCTTGCATGCCCTGTAGTTGTGCTCCACAGATCGAGGTGTCCCGCGGCAGGCCTGTCGAGGCCGCCCTGAATGCGGAACTTCCTGTTGTTCCAACGTATTAGAAAAGCGTGAAAGACTGCGCATCGCATCAATGCGCCCAATGATTCTCGCAGTTCCGGTCCCGAGCGTGCTCTGCCTGGCACAAACCACAAATGGCAAACTTGATATCGGAGGACTTGTGAGGTCTATTTCTTCGAGTCCGGTTCAGGTACGCCAGTGGTGGTGTTTGAATCGGGCCTCGGTGAAGATGCGACTACATGGAACACGGTCGAGCGGCAAGTTGGAAGATTTGCGAACACGGTGAGCTACGACCGCGCCGGCCTGGGCCACCATTCGTTCTGGCTGGGTCACTCTCTGGGAGGTACGATCGTTAGAGTCTGTGCTCATAGCTCTCGCTCGAAGTTGCAGGACGCGGGGGACGTCGGACTAATTTAGCGGACCTGTTTTTGGCGCCCCTTTAGTGCGCGCGATCGTCGGGATTTCGATAACGGGGAAGAAAACCGGTGAGCCTGAACGAACTCTTGTTCAAGGGTACGAGTGTCAAGGTTCTCCCGAATGTGCTCGAGTTCCTGTTCTAATCTGAGAAGAGCGGCGCGAATCTGCTTCTTATTGGTTAGCGCAATGTCACGCCACATCGAATATGGACTGGCGGCGATACGGGTCATCTCCCGCAGTGCTCGGCCCCCAGATTCGAGTAAACGCGCATTTTCCCCGTATTCGCCGACCAGTGTCGCCGCCATGGCAGTTGCAACCATCTGGGGAACATGGCTGATCCAGGCGCAGAGCTCATCGTGTTCTGCTGCCTCGAGCACGGCCACACGCGCTTCCAGCTTTTTCACCCAGGAGATGAATTCCGCCGCTCTTCGATTCCTGGTGTCTCCCCCAGCGGGAGTAAAAAACCAGACGGCTTGGCGGAACAAGTTCGGGTCGGCAAATTCGATACCTGAGTTTTCTTTGCCTGCCAAGGGATGGCCGGGGAGAAAGCGCCGGGGCGTATCGTCGCCGAAGGCGCGCTGTGCGCATTTCAAAATCTCAAGCTTTGTGCTGCCAACGTCGGTCACTAGGGTTTCTGGATCGAGCGAGGGCGCGAGTCTCTCGATCAGTGCAATGATTCCTCCTATGGGTGTCGCCAAGACGACCAGGTCGCTGCCCCGGCAGGCCGCAAGGGGGTCTGAGACGCCATGATCAATGGCGTGCCTTTGTCTGGCTTTGCGCAGAACCGGCGCGCGGTCGCAGCCGATGATCTTTCCCGTGAAGCCGTGCCGGCGCAAGGCCAGGCCAAGCGAGCCACCGATGAGCCCGGTGCCGACAATCGTGATCTGGCGAATCGGCATACAGAGGAGTGAATCCGGCTGTCTTTCCCGGGACTCAGATCAGGGAAGCGTTCGTCCCACGGCTGGCGCGATCATGCGCAAAGCGTCCATCAACTCCGAAAACTGCTCCGGGTAAAGCGACTGGGCTCCATCGGAGAGAGCTTTGTCAGGGTTGTGGTGTACTTCGATCAGCAAGGCATCGGCCCCGGCCGCCACCGAGGCCCGTGCCATGGGGGCAACTTTGTCGCGGCGGCCGGTGCCGTGCGACGGATCGGAAGCGATCGGCAGATGCGAAAGCTTGTGGACGATAGGAATAGCCGAGACGTCCAGCGTATTGCGGGTATAGGTTTCAAAGGTCCGAATGCCGCGTTCGCAAACGATGATGTTGTAATTGCCGCCAGCCATGATGTACTCGGCAGAGAGCAGAAGCTCCTCGATGGTGGCGGCGATGCCCCGTTTCAGGAGGATGGGCGTTTTCAGCTTGCCGAGTTCGCGCAGGAGATTGAAGTTCTGCATGTTCCGGGCGCCGACCTGCAGAATGTCCACATAGGGAAGCATGGGCTCGATCTGAGAGATCTCCATCACCTCGCTGATGACGAGCAGGTTAAACTTGTCTCCCGCCTCGCGCAGCAGCTTGAGCGCCTCAATTCCCAGTCCCTGAAATGAATAAGGAGAAGTTCGGGGCTTGAACGCTCCACCGCGCAGAGCGCGCGCCCCGGCCCGGGCGACCTGCTCGGCAATGGTAAACAGCTGTTCCCGGGATTCGACCGAGCACGGCCCGGCCATGATGACGATTTCCTTGCCCCCGATCCGCACGCTCCGGGGAAATTCGATTACCGTGCCTTGCGGGCGGAAGCTGCGTCCCGCGAGCTTGTAGGGAGCGCTGATGCGGTGCACTTCCATTACTCCGCCCAGCACCTCCAGGTTGCGAGTGTCGAAATCGGCGCGCGAACCGACGGCCGCAAGTATCGTCTGCCGCTCCCCGGTCGTGCGGTGGACGGAAAATCCCATGTCGATCAGGTGCTCGACAACCACCTGAATTTGTTCCTCGGTTGCGGTTTCCTGCATTGCGACGATCATAATCAGGCTGTCGGTTCCCTCATCTTGATTCTGCAGCCCACGCGTGCGGCTGCAGCGAGCGGATCCGGTTCAGTCATTCACCTCCGGATCTAGTTCCGTGTCTCCCAGGCCGTCCGAGGGCGGTGGCTTGGGCACTCCCATCTCATCCATCTCGCTCTGCCGCATCACGTCTACGATGCGTTCATAAATGCGAAGCAGGTCGCGGTCGGCGAGTTCGCCCCGGTTGGCATTGCGCGCGTTATTAAAGACTGCCTTCTCCCGTGCGGGCTCGTACGCGGGCAGGCCGGCAAGGGCTTTCAGTTTGCCGATCTCGTGAACCGCGCGGGCTCGTTCCCCAAGCAACTCCACCAGCTTACGGTCGATTTCGTCAATTTTTTGTCGCCAGCCTGTAATATCCATGAAACTGCTCTCAGCGCGCACCACGCCGCCCGTAAGACTCGGTCTGGCCCCGATTGCGCCTGCCGCTTTGCACCACGCTCATGCCAAGCTCTGTTGTCGGAGCCCTTAACAGCTGTTGTAGGAATTCTGCCACAGCCTGCGCCTCCTTACCGGGGTTGGCTTCGATCTTCTCGACGATGGCGCTGCCGACCACCGCGGCATCGGCAAACCCGGCTACCGCTCGCACCTGGGCGGGCGAGGAGATACCGAATCCCACGGCGATTGGAAGTTTCGTATATCTGCGCACGCGGCTGACGAGTTTCTCCGCATCCGGGGGGAATTCCGCTCTTTTTCCGGTGACTCCGGTTCGGGAAACAGCGTAAACGAAGCCGGTCGAAGCTTCGGCTAGCCGTCGGAGCCGCGCTTCGGTACTGGTCGGCGCGGCCAGAAAAATCGTGGCCAGTTCCCGCTTGCGCATCTCCTGGCAGTACTGGGCGGCTTCTTCGGTCGGCAGGTCGATAACCAGAGCGCCGTCAAGGCCGGCGTCCGCTGCCCTACTGGCAAAACTCTCGATTCCCATCTGCAGCACGGGGTTAAGGTAAGAAAATACGATGAGACCTGCCGCCGTTTCCCTCCGCACGTCTCGAGCGAGCGCGAGGACATCCCCGAGCGATACTCGGTTGCGCAGCGCCCGCTCGCTCGCCCGTTGAATTATGCCTCCATCGGCCACCGGATCGCTGAACGGCACTCCGAGTTCGATGACTTCGGCGCCCGAGGATGCAGCCGCGAGCGCGACTTCGCGGCTGGTGCGCAGGTCGGGATCCCCGCACGTGATGTAAGCAACCAGAGCCGGGCGATTTGTGAATCGAAGCGCCATTTCGGTCTCTAACCGCGGGCCTCAGCCGTCCTTGAGCGGCCGAGGCGCTAGCCGTTCGGCACCCGACCAAGCGGAATAATCTTATTTCCCGCTCGCGCAGGCATCGAGTTTCACTTTTTTACCCAGAATGCCCATGTCTTTGTCCCCGCGGCCGGAAATATTCACAATGATTGATTCGGACTTCTTCATCGCCGGGGCGCGCTTCGCGGCTTCTGCGACGGCATGCGCCGATTCAAGCGCCGGGATGATTCCCTCGGTTTGGGACAGGAGCAGGCAGGCTTCGAGGGCCTCCTCATCGTCCACGGCCACATACTCCGCCCGACCGCTGTCAGCAAGCCAGGCGTGCTCGGGGCCGATCGATGGATAGTCGAGGCCGGCTGACACCGAATGCGTTGCGGCAATCTGCCCATTCTGGTCCTGCAGCACGTAGGAGTATGTTCCCTGCAGGACGCCGGGGCGCCCGCCGCGAAAGCGGGCCGCGTGTTCTCCCAGCCCTGGGCCGCGTCCTCCCGCTTCGACTCCGACCAGCCCGACGCGCCGGTCTTTTAGAAAGGGGTAAAAGATCCCGATGGCGTTTGATCCGCCACCCACGCAGGCTATGATCGCGGCCGGCAATCGTCCTTCGGATCGTAAAATCTGGCGGCGTGCCTCCCGCCCGATCACGGTATGAAAATCCCGCACCATCGAGGGATAGGGGTGCGCCCCGAGCACGCTGCCGAGTAGATAATGGGTGGTGCGCACATTGGTCACCCAGTCGCGCATGGCCTCATTAATTGCGTCTTTCAGGGTGCGCGAGCCGCTTTCGACGCCTCGTACATCGGTTCCGAGCAGGCGCATGCGGAACACATTCAGCTCTTGCCGCTGCATGTCTTCCGTGCCCATATAGACGACACATTGAAAGCCGAAAAGAGCACATACAGTGGCCGTTGCCACACCATGCTGTCCGGCTCCGGTCTCGGCGACTACGCGGCTTTTGCCCATGCGCTCGACCAGGAGCGCCTGCCCGAGACAGTTATTGATCTTATGCGCACCGGTGTGGAGGAGATCCTCGCGTTTGAGGTAGATCTTGGCACCCCCCAGCTTTTCTGTCAGCCGGCGTGCGAAATAGAGGGACGTGGGCCTGCCGGCATAGCTGTTGAGCAAATGGCTGAGGCGCGCCTTAAATCTCGGGTCGCGTCTCGCCTGGCGGTACTCGCGTTCGAGCTCTTCAAGCGCGGCCATGAGCGTCTCGGGAACGTAACGGCCTCCCCAGGGACCAAAGCGGCCCGCCTGCAAGCCGGTGGCCGATGACCGCGCACGCTTCTTTGTGATCGCAGAGGTTGCCATCAGTTTTTCGAGTTCCTGACGTCCGCCATTCGCACTGCTTCTACAAAGGCTCGAATCTTGTCTTGATCCTTCCTGCCGGGAGCGGCTTCTACTCCGGAGGAGACATCAACACCCCAGGGTTGCAGAATGCGCATAGCCTCTTGAACGTTACCCGGGTTGAGGCCGCCAGCGACCACCACGGGTCGCAGCCTTTGGAGCTCGGTGATCCACGCAAACGCCTGGTTCCACTCAAATGTTCTTCCCGTACCGCCGCGCCTTTTCGGGCTGCCCGAGTCGACCATGATGGCGATCAGGTTTTCCTTCATACGCTCAAGCGCGCTCCGGAGGCTCGGACCGTCGGTTGCGGCCCGATCCGCGGGTATGCTCAAAAGCACTCTGCGATGCACCGTGCAGACTGGGTCCCGGTACTCGTCTCCATGCAACTGCACCCCCGAAAGCTGCGCCCGATCGGCCATGTCGGCTATCCGCTCGGCAGGTTGGTTTACGAATACACCTATTTTCTCCGTCTTCTCGGGTAAGCGCTCGACGATCGCGCGCGCAGCCTCGGGCGTGATGTTCCGCGGACTCTGGTTGTGAAACACGAATCCGATTGCGTCGGCACCCGCTCGAACCGCGGTCAGTGCATCTTGGAGGGTCATAATGCCGCAGATCTTGATCCAGGTCATACAAGCGCGCGCCCTGCCGCGGCTGCCTCGGCTAGGAGCACCGCCAGCGCCTTTCCCGGTTCTTCCGCTCTCATTAAAGATTCGCCGATCAGGAACCCGCGATATCCGGCTTGGCGCAGCCGGGCGATATCCGCGCCACTCTCGATTCCGCTTTCGGCAACCGCAAGCACATCGCTTGGAATGTGGGGAGCCAATTGAAACCCAGTCTCGAGATCGACGTCGAAGGTCTCGAGATTGCGGTTGTTTATCCCGACAAGCTTGCAGCCGGCCTCGAGGGCACATTCGAGTTCCCGCCGGTCGTGCACCTCGCAGAGGACATCGAGCTCGAGGTCCTTCGCCCGGCGGATGAGCTCGGACAGGTCCTCGCCCGCGAGCGTGCGCGCGATCAGCAACACTGCATCGGCGGAGTTGGCCCGGGCCTCGAGGAGTTGGATTTCATCGACGATGAAGTCCTTGCGCAGGCAGGGAAGTTCGCTGGCGGCCGATGCCGTTCGTAGATTCTCGAGCGAGCCCTGAAAATATTCCTGATTGGTGAGGATCGAGAGGGCGCAGGCGCCTCCGGTCTCAAATTCGCGGGCTAAGCGGGCGCAATCGAACTCGGCTCGAATGAGTCCCCGCGACGGCGATGCTTTTTTCAGCTCGGCAATCACCGCGATCCGGGTTGCGGCGGCCTGTTCAAGGGACCTCTTGAAACCGCGGGGAGAGTGCCGGCAGGCTTGCCGCTCCAGTGCCCTCACGTCTTTAAGCGAGCGACACTCATACAACCTCCGCCGGGTGGCGGCCACCATCTCTGAGAGCATGGTCATTGCGGAATTTGTTGATTATACGGAAGCCGGCAGGTCTTATGCGATGGAACGGGCGTGCCCCGGTTCAGCCCGGGTATTTCGCTCGCCCCGTTTTCAGTTTCCGTTTTTCAGTTCCACCAGCACTTGGCGGGCGATTTCCTTCAGGGTCTCGAATACCCCTTGGCCCTGACAGGCAACCGCTTCGAGCACCGGTTCGTCCTTGCGGCGCAACTCCTTGCTGAGGTCTTCGCGGGGGAGAACGTTAGGCAGGTCCCGCTTGTTCAATTGCAAGACGTAGGGAATCTTGTGAAAGTCGTAGCCGTGCTCTTTCAGGTTCGACATCAGATTGTCCAGAGCCTCGGAATTTGCGTCCATGCGCTCCTGCTGGGAGTCGGCGACGAACACGATTCCGTCTACGCCACGGAGAATCAGCTTCCGGCTGGCATCGTAGAAAACCTGACCGGGAACGGTGTAAAGATGAATGCGGGTTTTAAATCCCCGTACTGCGCCGAGATCAAGCGGCAGGAAGTCGAAAAACAGCGTACGCTCGGTTTCCGTGGCAAGCGAGATCATCTTGCCTTTCTGCCGATCGGCGGTCTTCTCGTAAATGTGCTGGAGGTTTGTCGTTTTGCCGCCAAGACCGGCGCCGTAGTACACGATCTTGCAGTTGATCTCGCGGGCTGCAAAGTTAATGAAACTCAAGGCTTTCCCCAGAGGGCGGACATTTCCTCGAAGCGGTCCGCAACGTTGGTTTGTTAGTACACTGGTTTATACCACAGGCATCGCCCGAGCACAGGTTACCGAGGTTACTGGTTTTTTGCGGCAGCCGCACCTGGCGACGCGCCTTGAGGGCCCGTCTTTCATCGCGCCGAAGGCGTTGGATAATAGCCGGCCCGCGCCCACACATTGACGCACGGACGAATCGAGGATTTACAGCTCGGCCTGTCGACCAGTACCTCAAGATCGCGATAGGTGCCGGTCGGGGCGGCATGGGTCAGGTAGCCCATGGTGTACTGATTGCGCGCATCGGCCATGGCTTCGGTATAAGCGGTTTCAATACCTGCCCGGGTCATCTCGTCGAAGACTTGTCCGCCGGTGGCGTTAACGTATTTCGGCAAGATGTCGCTGAAGCCGAAGCGGGGCAGATGCATCTTTTCAAGCTTGTTGTACCCGGGAATGGCGGCTCCGCCAACTCCCACGGCATAAACCGTGATGTTATTGGACAGCAAGACCCTCAGCACATCCCGGTAGCTGGCATTGCTGCGGTATTCCCGGCCGTCGCTGACCACGAAGATCACTTTGCGCCTGGTCTTGTCGCGTTTGGCAAGGTCGACGGCGGCCTGCAGGATGGCGTCGTTCAAAACCCGGGCTTCCTGCGGCGGGGTATAAACGATCGGTGCCGCCGGATCGACGGGCATGTTGTTGACCATCGGCCCCTGCGGGCCGAGCGGTCCGCTGGTTACCGGCGGGCCGTTATTCAGGCCGCGAACCGGCTTCAACTGATCGAGAGTTGCCGAAAGCTGCTGCCCCGCTGCCTGCCAGCCCGACAACTGGCCGACGGTATTGTTATAAGCGAATAAAGAAAGTTCGTCGAATTGGCTGAATGCCCCCTCAAGCGCGGGGAAGGTATGGTTGACCTTTTGCAGGTCAACGTCCTTCATCCCCAAATCGAGCACAACCGCAGCGGAAAGGGCAAACGGATCGCTGGTAAAGAAATTTAGCGTCTGTTTTTTCCCGTTCTCGAGGAGGGTGAAATCTTTCGCGCTGAGCCCGCTTACCAGGTGCCCGGATTCGTCCTTTACCGTCACCGGCACCATAACCTGATTAGTGGTCACATATAGCCTGAAGAAGTCCTCCTGCCCGGTGGATGAATCCTTGGTCTCCCCACCGGCGGGGACCGTACGAATGTTGATGGGTGGCGACGAAGTGCCGGAATTCGCCGGCGCCGCCGGCGCTGGCTGCTGGGGAGGGCTTTCGGTACGCGGGGCGGGCTCGCTGGCAGGCAATTGGGGCCGGGTTTCGTTCTCGGGGAGGGGCTTAGGCGGAGGTTGAACGGCAGACGGGGCGTCGGGGATGCTCTCTTCTTTCTGCTGCTGGTTCTGGCTTTCCGCGCCTGCCGGAGTGCCCGAGGCCGACCGCGCCTCAGGCAAGGTAAGGGCCAGGATCAGGAGTACACTTAAGAAAAGTGCGCATCGGACTACCCGGAACTGTTGACCAGACCTGTGCAAAGTCCAATCCTTTACGTCTTGTCGCCGGTAGTGGGATGCCCGGGCGGACAGATTCGGTGCATCTAACCTGTAGAGGAATACACTACCAAAAATTATAGGTCCTCAAAAACTCTATGCATTGTCCTTTCCCATTGAGAGCCCGATCTGGGGCGATTCTCTTTATATTGTTGATGCTTGGCTTGGCGGCAGAACGGCTTCCGGCGCAGGACGTGCAAATGGTTCCGGATCAGCAGGATCGCGATTCGGCTACCAAGTCACAAACCGGTGTCACCGAAGAGCAGGAGCCGACCGAAACCCTGAAGGTTAACGTCAACGTAGTGCAGTTGTTCTTTAACGTGAAGGACAAGAAGGGTTCTCTTATCCCCACCCTGGCCAAGGACAATTTCGAAGTGCTCGAGGATGGCAGGCCACAGACTATCAAGTATTTCTCCTCGGACTCCAATCTTCCGCTCACGCTCGGAATGCTGATCGACTCAAGCGCCAGCCAGGAGCGGGTCCTCGACATGGAAAAACAGGTTGGGGGGGCGTTCCTGAATGAAATTCTGCGCGAAAAGGACCTGGCATTCGTCATCGACTTTGACGTGAGCGTCAGTTTGCTGCAGGACTTCACGAGCAACGTTCGATCGCTGAAGACGGCCCTTAATAGCGCCAAGATCAACACCGGCGGTCAGGTGGGTAGCATTCCCGGCATGGGCGGGGGCCCGGTCCCAACGTCGGGCGTGCCACGGGGAACGCTGCTCTACGATGCCGTCTACCTGGCCGCACACGACGAAATGGCACAGCAGGTGGACCGCAAGGCGATGATCCTTCTTACCGACGGCGAGGACCAGGGCAGCCAGTACAAAATCCGGGACGCAATCGAGGCAGCTCAGAAGGCAGACACCATCCTTTACGTGCTGCTTTGCGCCGACCGGGGCTTTTACGGTTTCGGCGGATACAGTGGCGACAGCGCCATGAAGAAGCTCACAGCCGAAACCGGCGGCCGGGTCATCGAAGTCGGCAACAAACCGGAAAAACTTAGAGCCGCTTTCGACCAGATCGCCCGCGAATTGCGCAGCCAGTATTACATCGGCTACGTGCCTACGAATCCCGTAAGGGATGGCGGTTTTCGCCGGGTCGACATTCGCTCGAAAGACGGTTACAAAATTCAGGCACGCAGCGGATATTACGCCATACCTACAAAATAGCCGTGCTCAGCTGAGCAGGCCTGGAAGCGGCAGCGCGTCCCAGGACCATTCGTCATCATGCTTCAATCTTCTGCCACTCTGGCTGGCGGAGCTGAACCGCGAAGTTGTGGCCTGCAAGCTCTGTCCGCGCCTGGTCGTCTACCGAGAGCAAATCGCCCTCGAAAAACGACGAGCCTACCGGGATTGGGAATATTGGGGAAGGCCGGTCCCCGGCTTTGGCGATCCCGACGCAAGAGTGATTGTTCTCGGCCTCGCGCCCGGTGCTCACGGTTCTAATCGCACCGGCCGGCCCTTTACCGGAGACGCCTCCGGAAAATTTATGTATCCCGTGCTTTACCAGACCGGGTTTTCCAACCAGCCTCTCGCAACCGATCGCAATGACGGTCTTATCCTTAAAGATCTCTATATCACCGCCGCCTTGCGCTGTGCTCCTCCCGGCAACAAGCCTTTACCCGCAGAGTTGGCCAACTGCGCTCCTTATCTCACACGAGAGCTCGAAGGGCTGCAACGAGCGAAGGTGGTGGTGGCCCTGGGTCGGATCGGTTTCGATGCCTATCTCAACCACTTGCGGCGTGGCGGTCGATTGCCTAGCAAGAAGCCTTACGTCTTCGAGCATGGCGCCAAATACCGCATGGCGGATGGCCGCTTGCTGCTGGCTTCCTACCATCCTTCAAATCAGAATACCCAGACCGGCAAACTGACCCGGAAAATGTTGGTGCAGATATTTGAAGAAGCAGGAAGAATGGCCCGCGCCTGAGGCGATATGGATCGGTTGCCTGGGGTTGTCGAGCGGGCCGCACTTGCAGCCATTAAGAGGGCCTCAAAAGCCGACTCAAAAGCCGACAAAGACCGGTTCTGGCTCGAGCCGGATACCCCAGATTTCATTCACCCGAAGCTGAATTTCATCTCTTAAAGCCAGGATCTCCGCGGCCGTTGCGCCGCCGCGGTTCACAATGGCGAGAGCGTGTTTGGTCGAAATAGAGGCGCGGCCCCGGCGGTAACCCTTCGTGAAGCCGGAGTTTTCGACCAGCCATGCGGCCGAAACCTTCTTCTGCCGCGCCAGGGCGGGATAATTAGGGACTTGCAGGTTGCTTTCTGCCGCTCGGCGTTCAAGCTCCACGTATTGTGCTTCCGCAAGGATGGGGTTTTTGAAAAAAGATCCGGCGCTGCGGCTGTCGGGGTCGCCAGCCGTGATAAGCATCCCTTTAGCGGCGCGAATCTCCCGAATAGCCATGCGAACGTCAAGTAGCGTCGGTCGCCGCTCCCCGCCGGCGAAGTATCGCTCCAGGTCGACATACCGCAGGTCGGGGCGCGCCGCCGGGAAGAGCTCGTAGGTGACGCGCAGAATGATGTAGCGCCCCATTTGGCTCGAATTGAATATGCTTTGACGATAAGCGAAGCCGCATTCAGCCGCTTTCAATGGCTTCACGCAATTATCGCGGCGATCAAAAGCGAGAACGGAGGCGACGGTCTGGGATATTTCCTGGCCGTAGGCGCCGACATTCTGTACCGGCGTACCTCCGACGCTGCCCGGAATGCCGCTGAGACACTCGATGCCACCGCAGTCGAGGGATACGCTTTCGGCCACGAAACAGTCCCAGTTCATGCCGGCCCCGACCTCAAAGACTTCCGATCCTTGGCCGTGATAGTGGCAGATGCCTTCGAGCGCGACCTGCAGAACCAGCCCCGGCCATCCTCGGTCGGCTACTACCAGGTTGCTACCGCCGCCGAGCACCAATAGCGGGAGCTGGCGGCTCTCGGCGAAGCGAACCGCCGCCTCAACCTCGCGCACTTGTTCGGCTCTCACCAGGAACTGTGCACAGCCGCCCACTCCAAGGGTAGTCAGCGGGGCAAGAGGCACATCTTGCTGTAGGGCTAGACCGGTGGATTGCATGGGACGTTTTATATATACAGGATGCCTGCCGCGAGGCGGGGAACAGCTTGTATGATTTGAAGTGATTACCCATCGGTTGCGCGCCCTGATAACGGGCTCTTGCAGTCAGGTTGCAGCCGGCTGGTTAGCCTAATGGAGGGACGATGTATTCAGAGATCATGGTGGCGCCCATGCGCGAAGAGCTTACGCGCCTGGGGATTCGGGAACTAAAGACGCCGGGTGAGGTCGACCGCGAACTGGGAATCCGGCAGGGGACGACCATGGTAATTGTGAATTCGATCTGCGGCTGTGCTGCCGGACGCATGCGTCCCGCAGTACGGATCGCACTCGCGCACTCGACCCGGCCGGAGCGGGTGTTCAGCGTGTTTGCCGGCCAGGATCAAGCGGCTACGGAAAGAGCGCGGTCCTATTTTACTGGCTACCGGCCCTCCTCGCCCTCGATCGCGATCCTGCGCGAGGGCCAATTGGTGCATATGCTTGAACGCAGCGACATTGAGCGCCGGGATGCTTTCGACATCGCCCTTGAGTTAAAGCGGGTGTTTGACGAGCACTGCGCGAAACCCGTGTAATGCCGGATAAATAAGCGTACCGCCGATTAGTCTTCCTTGCGCAGGAAAGCCCCACTCGAAGCATCGACATCGGCAACCAGTTTCGCGTCGTTGCGGTTGTTGCCGTAAATGACGTGCCAGACCAACTGGTTCTCGCTGCGATTCCAGTCGAGCAGGTACATGATGGGGATGGCGGCGTTCTGAGTGTGGATTTTCTCGCCGCCGTGCTTCTCGGCCACCTCCAGAGCTTTGTCGGAGTCGATCTTGAGAAATTGGATGTCAAAATCGTTGCCCGGAGTGTATGGGTCTTGCGTCCCCGGCGAGATGCCTCGGGAGGGCGCGTCCGGAGAATCGATTCCCGACCAAGTGTAAGGCTTCGATGCCCTCAGGCGGGCGGAAGCGAACGCCGCCCGCCAAACGACGGCTTTGCCGTCGGCACCCTTTTGATCGCCCACTACGGACGACTGCAGCTGGTAAGGGCGTGCATCCGGAGCCCAGCCCCGGGCGGCAACATAAAGATGTTGGAATGCACTTCGCCCGGTTAGTAGCTGCGGGGGTTGCGGCTCGGCGGCCGGCTTAGTGGGATTAGAGGTACAGCCCGGAATAACTGCGAGGGACAGGACTAATAGAGCGAGCTTTCTCATCAAAGCCCTCCTGGTCGCGACCCGCGTCCTTGGTTATTCTACTAAACCGTAAATGGATCCAAAACTGGCACGACTAGAGTGCTCATTGCAAGAAGCCATGGCCACGATCACTGCCGGGCAGCTCGGAAGGCGTGTGGGGGCGAGCTGGAGTGTGGCGCAGATTCTGGATCATCTGAATCTCACCTATGTCGGCACCATCCGGAATCTTGAGCGGTCGCTCAAAGCGGGTAACCCCGGCAGCGGTCAAAAACGCGCCAGAGCGCGCTGGCAGCGCTTACTGATTACACGTCTCGGCTGGTTTCCGTCGGGGCGAATGGCACCTGAACGTGTGTTGCCGCGAGAGGCGCCGCCCGAACAAATTGCCTCAGAGGTGATTAAAAATCTCACCCGCATGGACGGCTTGATTGGCCAATGCGAGCTCCGCTTCGGACCTAAACCGATCGCCGACCATCCTCTTCTCGGGCCGTTAACGGCAAGGGAGTGGCGCGCCTTCCACTACTCACACGGCAAGCATCACGAGAAGCAGATTCGCCAGTTGAAGGCCCGCTTTACTCCGTGACCGAATTGGGAGCTCCCTGGTGACGCGCCTCTTCCTGCATGTCGGCGAGCTTGGCTTTGGCGTCCTCGAGGTCCTTTTCCTTGTCGGCAATTTGCTGCTTGTACTTGGCATCGTCGGCGGCAAAGCCATAAGGGTTCTCCAGGCGCCGACCGGTATTGGCGTAAAATTCGGCCGCCTTCAGCCGGTACTCGCCCTTGACTACGTCAAGCTCGCGAGAAAGCAGATCGATTTTTTCTTTCTGCCCCGCTATCTTTTGCTTCCAGCCCTGAAGCGCCTTCTCGCGTTCCTGGGCTGATTGCCCCGGCTCGAGTTTAGTTTCCGACGCTTTCGCCTCTTTTGCGGAAGGGCTTGTTGTCGCGGATCTTGGCGCTCCGGTGTCCTGACTCTGTTCCTTGCCTTTGTCTTTATCTTTATCTTTATCTTGCGCCTGATCCTGGTCATGACTTTGCTGGCTGCTTTCTTCCGCCGGTTGCGGGCTGCCGGTTAACTCAGAGCCCGCCTGCCCGACTACGCTTACCGCACCGTCTCTTGGCAGGTTGTCGTTGTCGTATACCCTCGCGGCGGGCGGGCTTGCCTTTCTAGCCTTTGTGGCCGCGCGTGCGTACTCGCCCAAGGACTTATTCTCGGACTGGGCCATCAGGGCACTGGCAGTTGCCATTGCCGCAATCAGCACCGTGGCCAGCCAATAACAGGAACGCCTGATTATCATGATCACTCCCCTCTTTTTTTCTTCCGCGGCGGCTTCATTACTGCTTTAAGCTCTTGCCGCCATTTCACTAGCAATGCCGTTTCTCGCTAGAAATCCGCCCACAACTTTTTCCAGTCGCTCGGCTTCAAGCGAAATATCTTGGGCGAGATTCCCCCTTTGCTGCCGGTCATCGCTCGCCGCCATGCGCTCGACGCACGCCCGAATAGTCGAAACCGAGGTGCGCAATTCGAGAGCCAGTTCCACGCCCCTTTCAGCATTGGCCGCCTCGGCTTGCCGGCGTTCCGCGTGCCGGGTCTCGTCAGTGACGAGCACCGCTGCTCCGACGGCCTTGCCGTTCGGCTCGCGCAGGGGGATCACTCCGACGCTCAGTTGCCGCGCCTCCCCCGAGGGAGTCAGGCAGCAAATGCGAAGATCGGCGGCCCGCGCCTGGCCATCCAGGGCGTGTCTGAAGGCATCGAGCACGCCGTCGGCCGTCGCTTCTGACGCATGGCGCGCCTTTGCGAACAGTTCCTCGACTCTCATTCCCAGGGGCGAAGCGAATCCGAGCATCTGGCGGGCAGCCGGATTCGCCTGCCGCACCAGTCCGCTCGGTGCCAGGAACAAGACTCCGCAGGGAAGATTTGCAATCACAGTGCTCGCAATCGATTCTGACATCTTGGAGCGGCGCTTTTGGAGCTGCTGCTCGTTCTGTAAGGCAAATTTCTGTTGCTTCAATTCCTGGATCACGGCGGAAAGAGGGTAATCGGGAAGTTCCGGATCAAACCCGCAGGAGAGCGAGTTCTCGCCGCTGATTTTGCGGCGCAGCGTACGCGCGAAGATGAGGGCCAACGCAAAGGCGGCGAGAGCGCTGAAAAAAACCAGTGCCATCCGGACCAGGACAGGGTTGGCCAGCAGCTTCAGAGCGACCTCCAGTACCAGCGCAGAAACTGCTGGCCGAAGAAAAACGCGAGTAACCCGGTTGCACCCAGAAAAACTCCGAAGGGCATCTGATGGCGCCGCAGGGCAACCTGAGCGGAAGCCCAGGCCCGCCTCCGCGCCGCCCTGCCCGATTCGTGAAAGAGTTGTTTGCGTCGCGCAGTGCGCTTGACCCAGACAACGAAGACCGTCCACAGGCCAAAAAGCGAGCCCGCCAAGGATGCCGCCAGTATGGTCAGCATGGTGAGCCGCAAGCCGAGAAAAGCACCGAGCATAGCCATGAGCTTCACGTCGCCGAATCCCATACCTTCGACTCCCCGCCAGCGAAGGTAGATGGCACCGACACCGTAAAGAAACGACGCCCCCACGGCCGAGCCGAGGAGGGCATCGATCAGCGAAAATAGGCGCCAGGAAATATCGGAGCTGACCGGAACCTGAAAGACCCCGGGGAGCAGGAGCGAGGCCAGATCGTTCACGGGAACAAACAGGCTGATCACCAATCCAAAAGCCAGTCCCGGCAGCGTCAGCTTGTCAGGGAGCAGGTGGGTTTCGGCATCGGTGAAAATCAAGCCGAGCAGGAGAAAGCCCAAGACGGCGCACTTGAGCGTTCCCAGGCTGGGGCCGAAGTGCCCGTAGCAGACCAGAAAGAGCAGTCCGGTGAGCAGTTCGACCACTGCGTAGCGGGGGGTAATTGGGGCGGAACAGCGGCGGCAGCGGCCGCGGAGAAAAACCCAGCTGAGGACGGGCAAATTATCATAGAAGCGAATGCGCTCACCGCATTGTGGGCAGGCCGAACCCGGGCGCACTACCGACATCCCGCGGGGCATGCGGTAGATACACACGTTGAGAAAGCTGCCAAATGCCAGCCCGAGAACGAACGCCGCCGCTGAAATCAGAGGGTCCACTGCGAGTCCAGTCCAGATGTAAACAGGGAAATATCGAGGTTCGGCCTGATTATAAGTGGTTGCGACGCGCGCGGCGGGGTACAAAAGTCACTGTCCGGAGGTACATGAACCGGGAGTGAAACAATCGCTTTTAAGCTGCCTGCGCGACGACAATGGCGGGGGATTCCGGCAGGAAAACCATAAATACCGTGCCGCTCCTTCCCGGGACGGTGCGACTCGCCACCCGTATTGACCCGGTGTGCTTCTGCACGATTCCGTAGGCCAGCCATAGGCCGAGACCTGTTCCATTCTCTTTCTTGGTGGTGTAGAAGGGCTCAAAGATGTGCGGCAAGTCGGCATTGTGAATGCCGGTGCCGGTATCGGCGATAGTTACCCGCACCCCGGGCCGTCTTTCTCCCGCCCACTCATGGGCGGCGGTGACGCGCAACCGCAGCCGACCGCCATCTTTCATCGCTTCCATGGCGTTCAGGATTAAGTTTGAGAACAACTGGCGAAGTTCTCCGGGAAAACCGAAGATTGCCACGGTTTCTTCTGATCGCTTATCCACCCTGATGTGGTTCTGCTGCAATTTTCGCAGGTAGAGCTGCAAAACTTCTTCGAGAATCTTGCCCGCATCGAGCCGTTCGGGGAATGTCGCTTCCCGGACAAATCCGAGCGCTTGCTGCGCAATGGAGTCCAGTCTTCCAATCTCCTGCTCCGCCAGACCCAGGTATTCATCACGGCTGCCCAAGTCGCGGCGCGCCAGGTACACGAGATTGGTCAGCGCCTCGAGCGGGTTCCTGATCTCGTGGGCAATCGCCGCCGTGAGCCGGCCGGCAGTGGCCAGCCTTTCGTTGCGCCGCAGTGCCTCTTCCGTACGTTTCTGCTGGCCGATGTCCCGGGAGATGGCGGAAGCACCGACCAGTTCGCTCTTTTCGTTGCGAATCGGGGAGACCGAAAGCAGCACCCGCACTCTGGTTCCGTCCCGGCGCACTCGTTCCGTCTCGTAGCTCCCGACGCGCTCGCCCCGATTCAGCCGCTCTAGATTGGTTTCCAATTCTCCGGTCCGTTCGCCGGGAATGAGCACCGCCAAAGGCCTGCCGACAATTTGCCCGGCGGTATATCCGTAGAGTACCTCGGCACCGTGGTTCCAGCTGCTGACGATGCCGTCGACGGTAAAGCTGATGATGGCGTCTTCCGAGGAGGTCACAATGGCGGCTAGTTCCTGGCGTACTTCATCCGCCTTCGTCTCTGCGCGCGAGCGCTGGCGGGCCAGTCCGGCCACGAGAACCGAGATAAGAATAAAAATTCCCAGTCGCTGCAGTTCGATCGCCGACACTGGGACACCGAGCCGCGGCCGGAACATAAAATAGTCAAGCACCAGCGCGGAACTGAAGGTTGAAACCACGGCCGGACCAAAACCATAGAAGCGCGCAATAAAGACCACGGCTAGGATAAAAATTACAAATGGGTCCTGATGCATGACCGGAGAAAGCCACCAGATGCACCAGGAGAGGGCAGTGGCCGCAATAGCGGAGCCGTACCAGGCGACACGGTCCGACCAGCGTGGCTCAAAGCCGTAAATCGAGATGTGTCCTTTGATCATCGCATCGAGCCGAGTGGCGGAGATCAAAGAAGCGGCGGAAGGTCGAGCGTGTGCTTACCAGAATGTAGCACGAATTTCCGCAATGACTACAAGCGGGAAAGAAATTTAGCGCGGCTGGCGCCGCGCTCCTGAGTTTGCCCGAAAGAGTCGTCCGCTCTGGTTATGGACTTTCGAGCTTTCGTCCTTCGCGTGCTGACTTGGTCGTGGGTACTATAGTAACCGGCGCCTGAAGGGTGAAGGTCAGAATGCGTTCGGAAGACAATTTTATGTCTGGCTTTTTGCCCGCGGCCTGCACGCCGCCACCGGCGCCCGCGCCCGCAACCGTACCGATGGCCGCGCCTTTTCCGCCGCCGAAGATGCCGCCAAGAATCGCTCCCGCAATTGCTCCCCCGCCGACTTTCTCGGCCGTGTTCTTGCCGCGTGCGCCGGTCTCCTGCTTAAAGTGATCGGTCTGAATGTTGTACCACTTGTCACCTACCTTGATCCGGTCAAGCTGCAATTCAAGCAAAGCGCGTCCGGCGAACTTGCCCGAGCTCTGCGCGTTGACGATGTGGCCGTCCACGTCATAATGGGCAGGGATAACCACGTCTCCGTCGACCGCCACCGGCATGTCGAGAGTGGCATGGAAGGTGTCGCCGGTCTGAGCCGTGGCGCTGTCAATCGTATCCACCAGGCGAACCGCCAGCGAGCTGCCGGAAGGAACCGTGACCTTCTGCGGTTCCGGAGGTGGCGGCGGGGCCGAGGCCACCGGCGGCGGCGCAGGCGGACTCTGCTCTGCCACCGCGGGCGCGGGCGGAGGGGCAGAAGCGGGAGAAGACCCCTGCGCCACCTGCTCCTCGGTAGCGGTTGACTGCTGACGATGATGTTTTCTCGATACGGGTGAAGGTCGCGAGGATTTCGCGCGAGTGGGCTCGGGCGCTGGTTGAGATTCTGCCGCCGATGCCGGTTCTGCCGTGGACGGCGGCGCAGCGATTGCGGGCGCAATCTGCAAGTTGTTGATGACCTGGTGCACTCCCGGTTCAGAAGCCGCGTACCTCGCTGCCGCTTCGCGCTGGGCGTCGTTGTCTACGGTGCCCGAGAGTGTGACCGTGCCGCTCGCCGCCTGCACCGTGAGTTGTTTGTTCTGCAGTCCGGAATCAGTGCCCATCTTGGCCTGAATGTCCGAAGTGACTTGCGCGTCGCTTGTTCCCTTGGTGCACCCAAGGGCAAGCGACAGAAGTGCGGTCAGCGCACTGACACCCAAAAAGAGGCGGAATCTCGCTGTCATAAGATTAACTCCCTGATGATGCAGCAGGTTTCTTTTAAGTTTAGATGCAGAGCAGTCGTTTGTTGGAGAAAAAAATGACCTTCAGCGCCAGGCTGCTAGTGTATGAACTTGTAGTCCAGGATGGAGGCGGCAAACTCGTAATCCTCCTCTGCCGCGGTCTCTTTTCTGCGGGTGATGCGGCCCTGGCAAAGTACCTTGCTGTTCTTTTGTCCCGAGATTTCCTCAGGCATCTCGAAAAGCATTTCCAACAGCGTGTTTTCGGGGAAACGCTGCCGCCCGCGTACCAGCACCCCGGACTGGCTCAGGTTCTGGATCGTGCCCTCGTTCCAGGTGCCGAGATTTTTCACCCGGTAACGAACCGGAGTGTCCATCTTGATTCTGCGCGCGCGCGGCACCCATGTGGGTTTGTGCGCCTGGCGGCGCTTTGGCGACGAACTCCCTTCTACCGCGGGACGGTCAAGTCTTTCGGTACGCCGCATGCTCGTCCAATCGTAGTTGTACTCCGCGGCGCAGAGAAGGCACACCTGATAAAACTGTCCGTTTACGGCTCGTCGCGGCCAGGAAAACTCGTGAGAACAGTGCCCCATGAGGAGCACATCTAAAAGCTTTTGTGACATGGGACTTGTTGGCCCTTCCGGCAAGCAGGCAAGCAGAAACATCATGTACTGAAGGCGGCAAATGCGGTAGGTTACTTTTGTGTTAAGGGTCGGGCGGCCATTCGGCAACCGGGCCAGGGGAAACCGGGCGGGTAACCTCGGACAGAGCCTCGGCATCACCCTCATAAGACTGAGAAGACACTGTGCTTTTGTATTATTGCCTGGTGTCCTCGGTAGCTGCGTTCATTCTGGCAGGCGGCAAGAGCAGCCGAATGGGATCTGACAAAGCCTTTCTGGCGGTTGGCGGGCGCACGCTGCTGGAGCGGGCTTTCGAGCTCGCCTCGAGCGTGGCAGCGGAAGTGAGGGTCGTCGCTCCCCTCCTGAAGTGCTCCTCTTTTGGCACACTGGTGAAGGACATTTTTCCCGGTCGCGGCCCTTTGGGAGGAATTCACGCCGCGCTCAGCAGTTCGCCTAGCGATTGGAACCTGATCCTTGCAGTCGATCTCCCATTTGTGGAGAAAGGATTTCTTAACTATCTCGTGGGTGAAGCGCAGAGATCCCAGGCCGTGGTCACGGTGCCCCGAACCGGCGGCCGCTTCGAGCCTCTTTGTGCGGTTTACCGCAAGCAGTTCGCGGGTTCGGCGGAGAGCGCCCTGGCGCAAGGCAGAAACAAGATCGACGCACTGTTCCCCTCGCTCACATTGCGCGTGATCGACGATGCCGAAATGGCGAGGCGAGGACACAACCTGGGTATGTTCCGCAACCTGAACACGCCTGAGGATTGGGAGCAGGCCAGGCAGGAACTGGCAAAAGCCTAGCTGGTTTGCAGGTTTCTCTCCTGAGCATTGGAATGGCCGTCGATGAAAGGCATCCTCCGGTGATCGGTAAAGACCATGAGCAATAACGGGGCGGTGACGGAAACCGCAACCAGCAAGGCACAGGCGGGCGAAGAGTCCGGGCCATACATCGAGTTCCGCCACGTTTCGAAGGCATTCGGCGACAAACACGTGCTCGACAATGTGAGCTTCAGCGTGGATCCAGCGGAAACCGTCTGTATCCTCGGACGAAGCGGGGTGGGGAAGTCGGTGGCCCTGCAGCACATTCTTGGTTTCCTCAAACCCGATGCCGGGCGCATTATCGTCGCCCACGAGGACATTACCGATTACGGCGAAGAGGAGCTCGAGAGAATCCGTAAGAAAGTCACCATGGTATTTCAGAGCGGGGCGTTATTTGATTCTCTCACCGTGGGCGAGAACGTCGCCTTTCCTCTGCGCGAGCGTAAGGATCTCAACGAGGAACAGATCCTGCAGATTGTCTCCGGTCTGCTCGAAATGGTGGGCGTCAAGAACATGGCGGAGCAGTATCCGGCCGAGCTCTCTACCGGGATGAAACGCTCGGTGGCAATCGCCCGCGCCCTCGCTTCGCAGCCTGAATGCGTCCTCTATGACGAGCCCACTACCATGGTTGACCCTCTCATGGCGCAGCTGCTCGGAGATCTCATGAAGCGGCTGAAACTGCAGCTGCATCTGACGAGCGTTGTGGTTACTCATGACATGCGGCTGGCAAAAAAGCTGGCCGACCGGGTCGTCTTCCTGTTCGAAGGCAAGGTGTTGTTCTTCGGCAGCCATCCGGAAATGGAAAAATGCGACGAGCCGATCGTGCAGGAGTTTCTCAAGCTCGACGAGCTTTACTTGGGTGACTGAATGGCGTCGGCCTCTTCCGAAGTCGGCAGGCGTTCTGTCGAGCCAAAAAAGAGTATGGCTAAGACCTTTTCCTGGCAATTTCTGAACTGATTCTCTACCGCCAAACCGAACTGAAATTTCTTCGTCTTTATTCGAGCGCCATGCCTTCAGTGCCGCGGCTAGGCTGAGCGCAACGGAACCAGCCGGGTTACTTTTCTCGCGCTTCCGCGAGCTTTACCGTAACTACTTTGTTCCTGTTGGAGGAAACTTGCTCGATGCCCGCTCTCATTCCCGCGCAGCCGGTTCACTTTTTATCCCTGCAGAGTGCCATTTTTTGCGTGCAATGCGAATTGATCAGCGCCAACAATACCTCGCGGTGTCAGGCCTGCGGAAGCCAAGCGGTTCTTAATCTGTCTCGAATCCTGGGAGGCTCTCTCGGCCAGCAGTCCCAGGCACGGATTATTGAAGACGACGAATTGAACCGCCTGGTGCGCGAACTGCTCGCGACCGTACCCGCAGGCGCGATCCACGCCGAAGCGCGCGCGCATTCACTTCCGCCACGCCACCACGCACGTTGCGGAGAGCAAGCGAGGGCGGCCCCGGAGGGGCTTTCCCCATCGAGAATCGCGCTGGAGCCGGCTATCGGGGTGATTGCCGAGCGGGCGCAGGTGTTGACCGGCGCCACCGGTGCGGCCATTGCCCTGCGCAAAGGCGCGGAAGTGATCTGCCGCGCCCGCGCAGGACGCACCGCCCCGGACCTGGGCGTGCGCCTGCAGACCGATGCTGGTATCTCCGCCGAATGTCTGCGAACTGGCGAAGTCGTGCTCTGCAACAATGCCGAAGCCGATCCCCACGCTGACCGGCTTAGTTGTCAGCGGCTTGGGGTGCAATCGATCCTGGCTGCACCGCTTAGGCAGTATCAGCGCACGCTTGGAATCTTCGAGGTTCTCTCTTCCGCACCCAATGCCTTTAACCATCAGGACGTGGCGACCATGCAGTTGCTCGCGAGCATGATGGTTGCGGCCATTGCCCGCATCTCCCGCCGTGAATGCGGGCCACCTGCCCTCTGATTGGGCCAGCCTGCCCCTTGTCCTACTGAGGAGTGAAGAACCAGAGCTGCTGGGGTAAGATGGATGCCATTCGGTGCGGGCAGGGAGGCAGGCCGACGGACCTCAGCTGGGAGCATGCTGGTTTGGGGCGCGACCGAAGGCGCATACGGCGACACCGCGTCCATACCCCTGCTTACGCCAATTTGAGCGGCAGCACGCGGGGCGCACCGGTCGAACTCTGCGAGATCCTCAACGTCAGCGAGAGCGGGATATGTATCCAGGCCTCGACGACCATGAGGGTGAACCGGCTGGTTCCCCTCTCCCTTGAACTCTCCGCCACCGGAGCGAGGATTCAGCTGGTCGGCCACGTGGTCTGGTCCGATGTGTTGGGTAAAACCGGCATTCGCTTTCCGGAGATCGCAGAAGGGGCACGGGCTGAGCTGCTGACATGGCTGGAGGCGAACGCCCGCGCGGAAGCAGAAAGCATTAGCAAAGCCTTCGCCGCCGGCTCCTACCAGGAATCTCTCGAAAGAAGTTCCGCCTCGGCTTCCGCTTATACCTCATTGGTTCAGGAGTGGTCCGAGATCGAGAAGGAAGTGGAGCTGTGCGGTCCGGATCTGGACCCGGCCTTGCACCTAGTAGCCCAGCGCGCGCTTACTTTGACCTGGGCCAGTGGAACCGCTGTTGCCCTGATCAACAAGCTTGCGCCTTCGGAGATGGTTTGCAGGGCTCGTGCGGGCACGGATTCTCCCGAATTGGGAACCCGTCTCGATGCCGGTTCGGGACTTTCCGGGGAATGTGTTCGCAGCGGCCGGGC
>JAFAWX010000218.1 GCA_019241535.1 Acidobacteriota bacterium
TTTTCAAACTCCTGCTGGTGGCGACGCATGTCTTCGTGCAGCGTCTTCATTTCGTTTTTCCACTGTTCGCGGTGCTCCCGCCCCTGTTTGTCAAATTCCTGCTTCAGGTGCTCGAGGTTTGGCATCAGCTGGTTCAGTCCGGCATTATTCACCTGCGCTCTCAAGCTCGCCATTTCCGAGCGGAGTGCTTCCCCGCAGCTTTCGACGCTCAGGTGCCCGCAGTCTTTGCTTTCCGAGAGTGACCCGGAGCGCCTCGGCTCTGGCAGGGTCAGGGTCAGGTTCTGCTCCTTGTGCTCGCGCATTACCGTAATCGCAGCTTTGCTGGTTGCGCGGCCCCTCAGGAGGCGGCTGAAGTCACTGCAGTCATTCACCGCCGATCCATTGATTTTAACGATGATGTCCCCAGCGCGAAAGCCCGCCTGCTCGCCGCGGCTGCCTTTTTCAACCGAGCGCACCAGCACTCCATTGCCACCCTTCACGCCAAAGTAGTCGCCCAGCTGCGGCGTGAGGTTCTCCACCATCAGCCCGCTGCTGCGCGGCGAATGAATGACCACAATGCCGGGCATATCGATTTCGGGCATATTGATGGGGGGGATGTGGATGGTCGGAATACTAATCGCCGGACTGATATTCAGGGCATCGTCATAAGGCATCTTGTTGCGTTCCGCCAGCTGGGCTTTGAGCGTCATGACCTGGCCGTCGCGGCTGATGCCGATCGAGATGCTTCGTCCCGGCGGTACCTCCCGGATGAGCCTCCTCAATTGCTCGACGCTTTGGACTTGCTGATCGTTGATGCTGAGAATGACGTCGTGTTCTCTGATTCCCGCCTTTCCTGCGGGAGCATCCTGATCGACCATCGTGACTTCCACGCCGCGTTCCTCTTTGAGATGGAGCTGGTCCAGGCGGTCGGCAGTAATGTCCTGGGTGTCGACACCCAGATAGGCGCCGCTCCAGGGCTCGGCGCTATAGACGACTTCCGGCTGGGCATCGGGCTGGGTCGGGGGAGCTCCTGCCCATACCATGGCTGTAGTGAATGCGATCCCGCAGGCAACTATGAGCGCTGTCCTCTTCATGCGGCCTCCCTTCATTGCGCGCGACGGATGTAGATGTTACCCATCGTGGTACGTATTTTCAGCACCGGCCCGCCACCGTTCAAGGTGCCTTCGGCTGAAACCAGCTTCGGTCCCCACTGCCCGCCTTCGGAAGAGACCTTGATCTCGGGGAAATCAGATTGAATGTGATGGCCGGTTGCGGCCTCAATGCTGGCCCGGACGATTACGTTTATGGTGGGCACGAGATACACGGTTACGTCGCCAACTGCGGTTTCAAGCATCGAGTCGCTGTGTTCTCGGGACGCTACGAACTTTGCTGTGATCGCTCCTGCCCCAGTTTCGACGTGGGCGGCAGGCACGCCGTACAGCTCGATACTGCCGCCCCCGCTTTCCGCCTTGACGAGACCGGTAGCGGAGGCGATTTTGAGACTGCCGCCCCCGGTTTCCATCGCCACATCCCCGCTGATGTCTCCGAGGTCGATACTCCCTCCCCCGGTCGAAGCCTTCACACGTCCCGAACACTTATCCACGCGAATGCTGCCTCCGCCGGTTTCAAGCGAGGCGCCCTGCGCCCCGGAGGCGAGTATCAGGTTACCTCCACCGCTTTCGGCCGTTACTTTGCCCTTGGCCGAGCCGATGTGAATCGCTCCCCCTCCGGTTCGCAGCGTTACCTCGCTACCTACGTTTCCCACGTCGATTGCGCCTCCACCCGTCTCGGCGTTAATGGCACCGGCAATATCGTCCAGGTGAATTGCCCCACCGCCGCTTTCGGCCTCGAGACGGCCGGCAATGCCGGTTGTTACCACCCCTCCACCCTGGGTCTCGATTTTCACCAAGTCCATCTCCCGGGGCAGGTTGATGGTGACCTCGGACGAGAACTTGTGCGGTCCGCCACCCTCCCATTCACCCGTGATCCACGCCGTATCGCCGCGCACATAGGCGCTGATCCTGTATGACTCAAACTGGCGTCGGGCGCGCTCTTCGGACGATTCATAGGACCGGTTACGGATGACGTAGCTGATGCCCTGGGCGTGGCCGCCCTCAACCCGCACCGAACCAATTCCTACCTTGATGTGCAGGTTGCGAACCGCGGCGAGCGAGCCGCTCACCACGTTCGTCCAGGTTCCGCCTTCTTTCTGAACCGAGGTTTGCTGCGCGCCGGACAAGGAGCCGACCAGCAACAGAATCATTATGGACAGGTGTTTTTTCATTTCAGTTGACTGTCTTTCTCAATTCATCTCCGGCATTTGTGCCACCATCGTGCGCGCCTCGGAACGGATGTAACGGTTCTCGTCTTTGGCCGCCAGCCGCTCGAGCACAATACGCACGCTGCTGTCACCGCGCACCGGCTGGAGCAGGCGCAGGGCCTCGATGCGGATCCCGGGGTTTGCGTCCGACATCAGCGACTCAAGCACTGCATCCCGCACCTGGACGTCGTCCTTGACGTAGGGACCAAGCGCATCGAGCGCCTTCAACCTTACCCCGGTGTTGGAGTCATAGCGCAAGGAATAAAGCAAAGCCTCGCGCACGTGAGGGCTGACCGGCTGCTGGGTGAGCAGGTTAACCGAGTCCATGCGCACGCCGGGGTTGAAATTATTGCGCGCGGCATAGAGGAGCAATTGCTGAATCTCGGGATCACCCAAGGACCCGCGCGCTTCCTGCGGGGATACGGTTTCGTACTGAATGGTGACCTGGTTCGGGCTGCTCTGGGATACCGAACTGATGCCGCTGATCGAAGCCAGGGAAACCCGTTTGGCTCCCTGAGAACCCGTTCCCTGTTCTGCCGCCGTGGGCGCCAGGATTTTGTAAGTGGCAGCGATGCCCCCCGCGAAACCTGCAATCAAGAGAGCTGCCGCCAGAGCGGGAGCAAAGCGAATCTGATTCAGCCACGCGACCGGGTCAAATATCAGCCGATGCCACCAGCCTCCCTGCTCGGCCGACTCGAGCGACTCCTCGAGGCGCATCCGCGACGCGGCAAGCAGGCCCGGGCCGGGCTCTTCGATGGGGAATTGGGCCACGGCGGCGTGGAACTTTTTGACCGCCTCGAGTTCTACCGAGCACTGGTTGCAGCGCGCCACATGCTGCTCCAATTCATGGCGGGCATCATCGGCCAATTCGTCGTAAACGTAAAAAACGATATTCTGCTTCACCCATTCGCAGTTCATCATTCCAACCCCCTGACGGGGAATCTCTCACGGCCGTGACCTGAGACCTTACCCATTTTTCGAAACAATCTTGCATGCCCCATCCCTGGCACTTCAGCGCATGTCGGCCAGGGCTCCACGCAGCTTCTGAGTCGCCCGGAAGAGCGTGTTCTTCGCCGTCTCTTCCGTGGTGTTCAGCATTTCTCCGACCGTCCTCAGCTTCAATCCCTGATAGTGCTTGAGCTCGAAAACCATGCGCTCCCGAGGCGTAAGCTTTTCAAGAGCGCGCGAGATCCTTCCCCCCAACTCCCGCCTCATCAGATCCCGCTCCGGATTGGCCCCGCTTCTTCCGTCGGGCACCTGCGAGAGCAGGTCATAGGTCTCGCCCTCGGAACCTACCGCTACCGCAGGGTCTTCTTTCCGCACCTGTTTCTTGCGGATGTTATCCAGGCAAAGGTTGGTCACAATCCGGTATATCCAGGTGTAAAACGAGCACTCAAAGCGGAACCGGCCGATACTCTTGTACGCCTTGAGGAATGCCTCCTGATAAATATCCTGCGCTTCGTGCTCGGACCCGGTCAGGTGCAACGCCAGACGCAGCACTGACTGATCGTAGTTGCGGACTAATTCCTCAAAGGCCGTCCGGTTCCCGCGCTGCGCCTCGCGTACCAGAATGGTGTCGTCGATCCGAGTCTGACTCAACATGTGGGCCCGCGTCAGGGGCTCCCGCGTTCCACTGGTTTGTTTCACCTGGCCGCCGGCGGCGGCCGGATGAGAACACTTGCCAACCGGAAATTCTACTGCCCACACCTCGGCCGGCATCTCGGTTGTCCTCGAATTGAAGCTCTCAGCCGGAGCTGAACCTGAACCGCCCGCCAATCAGCGATCCGGTCATTTACATTGCCCGGCTGCATGAGATAGACGCGCCAGCACAGGGTTGGTGAGCAAGCCGGAAGACGGGCAAAACCCTCAGAAGCAAGGGCTTTTCAGCGCCTTCTCCGGAGGGCGCGGGCCAAGGTCTCATCGAGCGCGGCTTTGGCGCGGGCGTATTCCTGGTCCGAGATCTGTCCCTGCTTATGTTCGAGCTCGAGCGCGAAAAGCTCCTCCTTGAGAGCCGAAAGCACGCCGCCCGAAGCAGTGGAGCCTTCAGCAAGCGCAGGCCGGGCAGAGTGGGAACGATTGACGGTATATACCGCCCCGGCGGCGAGCACGATTGCGAGCCCGGCAAGCAGATACCCACGGTAGTGGTCGAGCGGGTCGGGAGCTTCGATGGGCGCACCCAGGCCGCCGCCGGGACGGGTGTCGGGGGGCGCTCCGGTGCCACGGGCTTCTTCATCCTGGCCCCGCAACAGGCCATCGCCAGAGATATCGAAAGCGAGCGTCTGCCCGGGTTGCGCATCGCTGACGAGCTCGGCAACCGTATCCGGCTGATCCGGCGGCTGCTTGCTTTGGTAAATTCCGCCTCGCGCGGGGGCAAAGCTGATCGAGCGCGGCAGGAGAACGACAAAATGTTCGAGGGGGTAGATCAGGCGAGGATCGATGGTCGCCGTTCCGCTATAAGGCAGATGATAGCTGACGCGAAACTGGGTCTGGCCCGGACGCAGGGGAAAAACAAAGGCGTAGCGTGCCTTCTCGGCCTGCGGCCGCGGGACGATTTTCACCGCTTGTCCGCCGGGGCTTTGCGCCTCGGCCTGGTCGATATCGGCTCCATCGGGCAGATAGAACTCAAAATTCCCGTCGTTCATCTGCGTTCGAGGAGGTTTCGAGTGGTTGTCGACGGCAAAGATCCGCGTTATAGCGAGCTTACCCTGAGCAGCCTCAATGGACATCAGGTCAGCCACCGCACGAATGCCCTCGATCCTGGCGCCTACGTCATAGACTTCGATATCGACCGAGTTCGTTCCCGGCGGCGCTGGCTTGTGATAGCTGACCTCCTGATGCATCACGCGCACCAGGTGGGGTGCGCTACCTGCCTCGAAGGTGAAGTTGAACCTCCCCTGGCCGTCGGTCTTAACCCGGCCGACTTCTTCCATACCGGCGGCAAGCTTAATCAGGATCACCTCGTCTCCCGCCGCCGGTTGGCCGGTTGTACCGTTCGTGACCCGGCCGCTCAGAGTCGTACCCCAGGCGGGGACCGCAAAGAAAAAAATGACGGCGATACAGGCCCGGTAGTTGCCGGTGACTCGATCAACAGCGCTCAATTTCTTTGCCCCTTCCTCGCTTCGGGCGAGCTTGCCCGAACCGCGTCGAGCTCGGCAATTTCAGCCAGAATCAGAGCAGCCTCCTGCTCGAGGGACGCTTTCATGCGTTCATAATCGGCGGGGGGAAACTTTCCCGCCTTGAACTCAAAATTCAGGTCGCGAAGATTCTCGTAGACGACTTCTTTTCGTTCCTGCAAAAAGGTAACCCGGCTTTTCTCCGGTGCTGGCGCCGCTTGTTCAGGGACGTGAAAGACATAATAGAAGGCCAGTGCGGTAAGCGCGACAGCGGTGAGGAGGATCACAGAGCGGTCTCCCGGCGCGCCTGCTCGCGGTAATGGTCAAGCTCCGAGCCGTTCCTGCCCGGCCGCGGCGACCCGCGAGAGGCACGCGCCCGCCATGCGCGCACGGTCAGCAGTACGCCGGCAATTCCAGCGGCAAGGGCAATATAGGGCATCCACCAGGCAAGGCGGTTGAAACCGGTGTTAGTCGGAGCCGCCAAGACCGTGGTTCCGTATTTCTCAATGAAGCGTTCGAGGATCCCATTGTCGCCGGTTCCATTATCGACGGCCGAGGTAAGCTCTGCCCGCATCTGGTCTGAATACTGGCAGCCGACGTGATTGCATTCGAGGAGAATCTGGTTGCAGCCGCACACGCATACCATCTCATGCCCCAGCCGCTGAACCCGTGCTGAATCGTCGCCGGCGGCAAGCCAGGTGACAAGGCCGAGCGACAGCCCCGCCAAGAGCCGCAGACGGTAACGTTTCGACATTTCAGTCACCTGCCCCGACCGGCGCGGGATGCATCTGCGCATCCGCTCCCTGCTTTGCAGCAAGTGCGGCCGGAGCGGCCACGCGATTCGGCACGAGGGCCAGGATGGTCCCTGACGCCATCACCAGGATGCCAATCCAGATCCATGAAACCAGCGGGTTCAGGTGGGCTTTTATGATGGGCCGGCCGGTCTCCGGATTCTGCCCTTCGTACACTACATAAAGATCCTCTCTAAGCGTAGAACGCACCGCAGGCACATGCTGCGGCTGTTCTGTCGCCGCATAGAAGCGGCTCTCCGGATAGAGCGTGTCAACCTGGCGGCCATCCCGCAAGACGTCCATAATGGCGATGTTGGCGCTGTAGTTCGGGGTCTCTTCCTGGGTGTAGGATCGGCAGACGAGGTTGTAGGGTCCGAGGGCAAGGCTGTCGCCAAAGCTCATCTCTTTTTCGGCGTCGCGGTTGAGAGCGCTGCCAAGTATTCCAATAAAGACCAGGGCCACGCCGAAATGTACGATGTAGCCGCCGTAGCGACGGGTGTTGCGGCGCGCCAGTTGCACCATTGATAACGGCAACCCTCTCGCGGTCTTGGCGGCGATCACCCGGCCGCCCCGCAAAAATTCTGAGATCACCGTGAGCACCACGAGCGTGCCCAGCATCGCCGCCATCAGAGAATAAAAATAAGAGATGTGTTGCCACGGTCTCATTCCGAATGGCGCGCCCCAGGCGGGCGGTGTTGCAACCAGCAGCACCCCGATGGCCATTGCCCCGGACGCGGGCCACAGGAAGTTTTGCCGGAGACTTGAGAAAGAAGTCTTTCCCCAGGCAAGCAGAGGGCCTACGGCGGTAAGGAAGAGAAGGAAAAGACCGATCGGAACCATCACCTTATTAAAGAAGGGCGGCCCGACGGTGACTTTATGGCCTTCGACCCATTCCGAGATGACGGGGAAAAGCGTCCCCCAGAGGACGGCAAAGCAGGCAACCAGGAGAACGAGGTTATTGAACAGAAAGCTTGACTCGCGCGACACCAGCGATTCCAGGCGGTGTTCGCTGCGGAGGTGGGCGCGATTCTTTGCGTAAAAGAAGATACATGCGGCGAGGGTCACGGCTAGAAAGGCAACAAACCAGTCGCCGATCGACGATTGGGCAAATGCATGGACCGAGTTCACGACCCCGCTGCGGGTGAGAAAGGTTCCAAAAATCGCGAGCAGGAAGGTAGAGAAAATCAGCCACATGTTCCAGGTTTTCAGCATGCCGCGTTTTTCCTGCATCATCACCGAGTGCAGAAAGGCGGTGCCCGTCAGCCAGGGCAGAAGGGAGGCGTTCTCGACCGGATCCCAGCCCCAGTACCCTCCCCAGCCCAGGACGTAATATGCCCAGTGCGCGCCCAGGAAGATGCCGCAGGTCAGGAATGCCCAGGTCACCATCGTCCAGCGGCGGGTGATGTGGATCCAGCGCTCGCCGGGATATCTCATCGCCAAGGCACCCAGCGCGAAGGCGAAGGGAACCGTGAAGCCGATGTACCCGAGGTAAAGCATCGGGGGGTGAATGACCATTTCCGGATACTGCAGCAGAGGATTCAGGCCGTTGCCGTCAGACCCCGGTTGTCCGGGCGTTGCGGCAAAAGGCCGGGCGGCAAAATTCAGGAGCAGGAGAAAAAAGCTCTGGACGGCGGCGATGACGGTCGATGCGTAGGCGAACAGACGTTCATCGGTCCGGTACCGCAGGCGCAGTACCAACCCATAGGCTGAGAGCAGCAACGACCAGAACAGAAGCGAGCCTTCCTGGCCCGACCACAGAACGGCAAACTTGTAGGGTAGGGGAAGGGCGCGGTTGCTGTGATGGAGAATGTAGGCTATCGAAAAATCATTGCGAAAGGCAGCAACTACGAGAATGGCAGAGGCGAGCGCCACCATGCCGAAGCTGGCAATGCCGGCCCGTCGGGCGGTTTCGACGAGCAGTTCCGATCCAGATTCCCTGCGGCTTAGCGCCCACAGACCGGCCAAGAAACAATATGCCGCGAGCGAGAGCGCCAGCAACAGAGCAAAACTGCCTAATGAGGACATGGGTCGACCTATTTTTTCAGACCTGCCGGAGAGAGGCAACCCGGGTCAGCAGGCTAGTTTTGACCGCCCACTTCCCGCGCAGATTCGCACCCGTCGAGCCGCGGGCGGCGGATGCCGCAAGGCATTTGCCCTCTAAGGGTTAAACGCATTCGCAATGCCGTGGCTGTCTGCTCGAAACGTGAGAAGGAACCACTCAGCAGAGGTTATGCTACGCGGTCGATCGCCTGCCTTATGCGCAGGATCAGATGTTCCGGCGGGCAGGGCTTGTGCAAGAAAATGATTTCCAGTCCGGCATACTCCGGTTCGGCGTCGTGCATGCCGGTGACGACGACTACCGGAACAGTGTGGCGGAGGCTGCGCAGTTCGCGGACAAAACTGTCGCCTCTGGCTCCGGGCAGGACATGGTCGGTCACGATCACCCGCAGGCCGGAGCTGACGGCTTCGTCATGGAGCAGTTTGATGGCCTGCTCGGCGCTGGTGGCCGTCAGAACCGAAAAACCGGCGCTGCGCAGCACGGCTTCGCGCACATGCAACTGAACCGGGCTGTCATCTATAAGCAGAACGTCGGGCAAATCCAGCTCCTGCTTGCAGATTAATCGATGCAAGCCGTGATAGTCGGGTGCTAGAGGACTCAGGCAGTATGTTCGCGGTTGCCGAAGCGGGCCAGGACCTCACGTTCCGCCTCAAACCAGTCGCTCTCCGCACCTCCATCGATGTAGCCCCGCTGTTCATAAAGCTGGTAGGCGCGCAGGCGGATTTGCGATTCCAACTCACCATTGGTCGAGTGATTGGTGTCGCCGTTCTGGTTCTCGGGCATCTGCAGGATCTTCGTTTCATTCTTTGGTTTGGTCGCACGTGAGGTTCTTGCTTTAGGCATTCTCTACTCCTGATCTTGGTCAATTTGGTGTTTGGCCACACTGACGCAACAACCAATGGGCTGCTTACATCCTTAGTGGCGGGATGTCTATTATGATAACCGGAGTGCCTGTGGAATGGGCGAAATTCCGCGATAAAAAATTCTTCTTCGCCGCAACAGAAATTCGAAATATCCCCCGCATTTTCTAATACCTGCGGTCGAGAGGCACTGTATAGAATCGTTTCAATTGAGGGGAGTTTCATATCTTGATTCCCGCATCGGCAGCCCCTGGCTGCGAAACCAACCTTGCCCGCTGACCATGGTCGATTTGCCCCCATGGCGGTCGTCGATCGAAGATCTTCCTCATTCGCACGTAGATGTAGAGGACATGGAGAGGTAGCTGCCTGGTCCGAAATGCGCTCGCGGCCGCATCCTGGAGTCGGCGATCTCTAATCGCGTTCGAAGACCGAAAAATCAGCCACCGGGGGTGCAACCGAAAGTGTGAGCGCTGGCAGCGAGGCGGGACAGTGGGAACGCGAGGTTGGTTGGACAGCGCAGGCTGGCTGTATTTCCGGTGAGCGCTGATTTCAGTGGAAGTCATGCGAACTGGTTTCGACGCTGGTGACCTCCAAAGCGGCAACGCGTGCCGCCTTGACCGAAATGACGCCATCCTGATTTTGCAAGTTGCCTTCAATCATGAGGAA
>JAFAWX010000171.1 GCA_019241535.1 Acidobacteriota bacterium
GCGGAAAGAGATGTGAGTTCGGACATGAGGAAGAGCCGAGAATAGCACGCCCGGTGGCTTGGTTTGCCGCTCGCGCAGCCAACACATTTGCCTGCCGTCGGTGGGTCCGCTTACCATCGACCACGCTAAAGGACTAAAACCGATGACTTGCCTTTCCCGAGCTCCTCTGATCAACCGCTTCATCCTCCCAGTCGTAATCATTCCGATCGCGGCCGCAGCTTGCGCCGCACAAACCATTGATGTGGATATCACGCCCTCGCACGAAACCAATCGCTTCGTACCCAATCAGACCTTGGGCGCAGGTATTGATCGGATCTCTACGGAGGCGATTGATAAGGACCTGGTGCCCGCCACTTTGCAGAGAGTCTTCGCCGCCGGCTGGCAGCCTGTAACCTTCCGGCAAAATACGGAACTGGCGGTTCAGGCCTGGCACTGGAATCCGAATGGCACATGGAGCGATGCCAGCGGAAAAGGATATTTCACCGGCTCATCAGAGCCAAAGGAAGCGATTCGCTACACCTACGGATATGATCTGCCGCATCGCGGTTTCACCCGCAACGACGGGACGGACAATTCCGGATTCTCCCGCTTAAGCGACGGGGATCTTAACACCTACTGGAAGAGTAATCCTTATTTGGCAGAGCGCTTCACGGGTGAAAAAGATTCACTGCATCCGCAATGGGTGGTTGTTGATCTGTCCCAGCCCCAGCAGATCGATGCCCTTCGCATTCGATGGGCGGATCCCTTCGCCGCCGAGTTTCTGGTGCAATTCTGGACAGGCGACGACCCCATCCACCTGCCGACGCGCGGCATCTGGCAAACTTTTCCCAACGGGGCCGTCCACGATGGCAAAGGCGGCACACAGACGCTGCGCCTCAGCCAGGAGCCGCAGCCGGTTCGATTCGTGCGTATATGGATGACCGCCTCCTCAAACACTTGCGATACTCACGGAGCTGCGGATCCGCGCAATTGTGTCGGCTACGCCATTCGTGAACTGTACCTGGGCACGATGAACCCGGAGGGCGAATTCGCGGACATCGTCAGGCATACTCCCGACCAGGAACAGACCACGACCTATTGCTCATCGGTCGATCCTTGGCATGCGCCCGAGGATCTCGGCTCGACCAAGCAGGCACATATGGGTTTTGATCTGTTTTTCTCGAGCGGAGTCACGCGCGGGCTTCCCGCAGTCGTGCCCGTGGCGGTCCTTTACGACACGCCTGAAAACGCGGCCGCCGAGATGGCCTACCTTGAGAAGCGGCACTACCCGGTGTCGTACGTGGAGATTGGCGAAGAAGCAGACGGGCAGTACATGCTTCCAGAAGATTATGCCGCGCTTTACGTTGAGTGGGCGACCGCTCTTCATCGCGTTGACCCATCACTAAAGCTCGGCGGACCATCTTTTCAGGGCGTCAACCGCGATATCGAGACCTGGCCTGATCAGACCGGCGAAGTATCCTGGACAGTGCGATTCTTGAAGTACCTGAGAGCGCATAACCGGCTCAACGATCTAGCATTTTTCTCTTTCGAACACTATCCCTACGAACCCTGCCGGATTCCCTGGGGCAGCCTGTACGATGAGCCGGAACTGATTGGCCACATAATGCAGACCTGGCGGGACGATGGAGTTCCGCATGATATCCCTATGCTGATCACCGAGTCGAACCTGTCCTCGGCGGCTAGTGAAACCTCGCTCGACCTCTTCTCGGGGCTGTGGCTGGCGGACTATGTCGGATCTTTTCTGAACAATGGTGGGAAAGGACTCTACTTTTTTCACTACCTGCCATTGCAGATGGAACATGGCTGCAATGATTCTCCCGGTACTTTCGGATTTTTTACGGTAGATGCCAATTACCAGGTCCAGCAGCCACTCGCGCAGTTTTTCGCCTCGCAATTGATCAATTCCGAATGGATCAGATCCCCGCAGTCCGAGTACCGGATGTTTCCGGCCAAATCCGATCTCGGCGATGGAGCAGGCCATGCCCTGATTACGGCATACGCTCTAAGAGGCGGCGAGCAGGATTGGTCAGTGATGATTGTCAATCGCGACCAGTTCACGGCCCACAGAGTGCGTTTGCAATTCACTGACGATGACCGCCGCGTGCCGCGTTCCTTCGAAGGCCAGGTGGCCATCTCCACATTTGGCCGTGAGCAGTACCAATGGCACCCGGCGACGACCGCCTTCATGGCCCATTCGCTGCAGGCCGCACAAAGGTCTGTGATCGAAAACACCAAAGGCTACGCCGACCCTGATGGTCCGATCGTCAACACGAACGTCGCTGCTGCGCCAGGAACTTCCTATAAGATTCCAGCGGCTTCAATCGTGGTCTTGCGAGGCAAGTTAGGGCGCTAGAGCTGCCAAAGTCGAAGGTGCTTTTCTATCAATGTGTGTGGGACTTATGGGCCGCATGGGATCAAGGAGGTCTTCAAAGCAGGATATGGAGAAAAAGAGAGCTGCCGATTTAGGCGGGCAGGCCGCTGAATCGAAGTCCATGTTAGTGCAGCCGGGGCGCCAGCGCCTGCAAGCGATTCCGTCTTGATCCCGAAAAGTTTCGGATTAATCCCAGACGCTTTACGCGCTGCCAGTTCATCCAGAAAGTGAGATCACGCCGGCACCCGGTCGGCATGTGACGGATGAATAGTCCACCCCTGCCATACTTGTCCGACCAGACAAAATCACCGGTTCCTCGTACCACCTGCGTCGTTCCCGGCAGAAGCAAACGGAAGGCTACTCCGCGCTGGGGAATCAACGGCTCTCCTGCTCGCACCGAGAGTCCGTCCCCAGTGAGCGCGTATACCAGGGCGGAAACTGTTCCCTGGGGAAGCTCGAAGTAGGCGAGAGTCTCGATTTCGTGCGCGGGAGGTTCCGGACGGGGGTGCTCCAGCAATTCATTCGCGAGGCGGAAACAGTGCAGTACCTGGGGAAGATCGAGCGGCTTGTGTAGGACGAAATTTGCTCCCACCTGAAAAGCGGCAATTGTCGCCTGCCTTTTACCGATGAGGGCAAAAAGCAGCGGGCGCCCTCCGGCTGAGAGCGCCCGCGCGGTTTTCACGACTTCAAGCACCCGCGGAACCTCAAAATCCACGAGCAGAGCAGAATGCTGGCTGGTGTTCAGAGTCTCGATTGCCTCGGACGCGGAGAGCAGTACGCGATATTCCATCCCCAATTCTGCAAAGGCTCCAACCAGCACCTTCAGCGAGCCAGCATTGCGGGACATCACCAGCGCATTCATTTTCATGTGCGCAGCTTAGTGCTCGGCACAGAACGGGTAAACTTACAGTGGTAATAAGCAGAAGTTACCTGGACTATTGCGAGTAACTGTAACCTGCTCCAGGCGGCTGCCCTCGTTCCCCGCATTTCAGGCAGCTGTACGCGTTCTCTCCTCCGTATTTCTCTTTTTATCCGCGAAAAGCTCGACCATGGCGCGATTGAATGCAGGTATATCGGATGGCTGCCGGCTTGTAACCCAGTTCTTGTCGCGCACTACTTCCTGGTCCTGCCAATTGCCACCCGCATTGCGCACATCGTCCTGAATCGTGTGATAGCTGGTGAGGGTACGCCCGCGGACGCAGCCGGCCGAAATCAGCAACCAGGGCGCATGGCAAATTGCGGCAATCGGTTTTCCCTGACGTTCCATTTCGCGCACAAATTCCTGGGCCCGCGGCTGCACCCGTAAGGTGTCCGCGTTCAACCCACCGCCAGGAAGCATCAGACCGTCGAACTGCTGCGGATCGGCCTCGCCCAGAGTCCTGTCGACATCGAATTCTGCGGCTTTTTCATGGTGTTTCATCGAATAGATTGTGCCTGCCTTGGGAGCGAGCAGTGTGACGGTGGCTCCGGCCTTCTCAAGGGCCGCCCGCGGCTCGCGCAGTTCAGAATCTTCAACCCCGTCCATGGCAATAACGGCTACGCGCATTCCCTGCAAAGACATGTTCTCGGGCATGACAACCTCCTGATGGTTTTTCTTCAGTCTGCGACTAAACCTAAGCTGGAGCGATCCGGGGAAAGCTGTAGTTCGACACCGTGGCCGGTTAGTTCAGGGAGAGCTCAGCCCTTCGGCAAGTAGCCGGTCTTGGGCTTCTGGCATCTGGATCTGGCCTTCCAAGCTCCCGTGCCTGGGACTCGATCCCGGCAGCCGTCGAGAAGGCGGGCTATGTTTTGCATCCAGCCGCAAACCCCTCCCCCGGCGTCTGCTCCTCGTACCAGCTTCGAGGACAGCCGGCGATAGCCGGAGCGTGGTATGACAACCTGTAGGGGCCATCGAGCGGAACTAAAATCTGCCAGCAATGTCGACCGACTTATCCCGTCAGCATCGGGACGTTGGTTACCGTCGATTGTCGGTCGTGAAACGGCTGACTCTCGAGAAAACACAATTCCCTTACAATAAGCCCACTTTGCTACGCGTTGTCGGGCACTGACCTCGACTTTGCCGGTGTAAGTTGCATCGCTCACTGAAGACCAAATCCGTGCTGTCGCGGGTGCTCTTGGAGTCGCGGAGCTGCTGGCGCCATCTCCTTGGGATCGCGGGTCTTAGCCTACTCTCTCTGCCGCTTGCCCTGCTCTATCCGCTGCCGTTAAAAGTCGTAGTTGATAGCGTCCTTGGAAAGCAGCCTCTGCCCCACTACCTGGTTTTAGCTCTGCCGTGGCTGCCACAGCGTGGAAACTCGGTTGAAGCTGCCATTACCTTGCTCCTAGGCATCGCCCTGCTCGTCGGTCTGCAGGGGCTGGCCGCCTGGTGGTTGCAGACCTATACGGGCGAAAAGCTGGTTTGGGATTTCCGCGCCCGCCTGCTTAATCACGTCCAGCGGCTGCCGCTGGTTTTCCACGATCGTTATGGAGCTACCGATTCCGTGTACCGGATCCAGCACGATACTCCGGCGATTCAGTATGTCACCATCCAGGGCCTGGTACCCCTGACCTCGGCGCTTTTCACCTTGATCGCCATGATCGTGGTTACGGCGCGCATGGATCTTCTGCTTGCCATTGTGGCTCTGCTGATCACCCCTGTCCTTTTTGTACTGTCCCTTGGCTGCAGTCGGATCGTGCGGCAACGCTCTCAAACTATTAAGGATCTCGACAGCTCCGCGATGTCAGTGATTCAGGAAGTTATCGGAACCATTCGGGTAATCAAGGCCTTCGGGCAGGAGAGCCGGGAGCACGCCCGCTTCGTACGTCGTTCTGCAAAACGTATGTCGCAGCAGGTACGGCTTTCGATCCAGCAGGCCGTCTTTAACGTTCTAATCGGCCTAACGATCGCCCTGGGGACTGCCGGCGCCCTCTTTATCGGCGTTCATCACGTACGCGCTGGTATGCTGACGGTGGGTTCGCTGCTGATGATCATGGCCTATATTGCGCAGGTCTACCAGCCGCTGCAGACACTCGCCACCAAGATGACCGACCTGCAGGTCTGGCTGGCAAGCCTAGAACGAGTTTTCCTGCTGCTCGATCAGGAACCGGAAATCGAAGAACGAGATGGAGCCCGCAGGTTACGAGCGGCGCGAGGAGATTTTGAGTTTCGCAGCGTGAGCTTCTCTTACGATGTCTCCGGGAAAGGGCTCGAGAATCTTTCCTTCCACATCCCCGAGGGTTGCCGAGTGGGAATTGTGGGCACCACTGGAGCAGGCAAGACCACGCTGCTGAACCTTATTATGCGCTTCTATGACCCAACTGCGGGCGAGGTCCTGCTCGATGGCAGAGACGTCCGCGAGTACCGAATTGCGGATCTGCGGAGGCAGTTTGCGGTCGTTCTGCAGGAACCGGTGCTGTTCGCCTCGAGCATCGCTGAAAACATCGCTTACGGGAAGCCTGACGCAAGCGACGAGGAGATTATTGAGGCAGCCAAGGCCGCGGCTTCGCACGACTTCATTCTCAATTTACCGGACGGTTATGAAACCCAGGTGGGAGAACGCGGCTCCCGCCTCTCGGGAGGCGAGCGCCAGCGCATTTCGCTTGCTCGCGCCTTTCTGCGCAACAGCCCCATCTTGATACTCGATGAGCCTACCAGTTCGGTGGACGTTCCCACGGAAACGGCAATTATGGAAGCTACCGAGCGGCTGATGTACGGGCGCACTACTTTCATGATCGCCCATCGGCTGAGGACGCTGAAAAGGTGTGACATGGTGCTCGTGCTCGAGCATGGGCGGCTCAGAGAAGTCAAGAGACGCGCGCCGTCCGCCTGGTCGCAAACCGCAGGAACTTCGGCATAAACCGGTTTGAGTTCGTATCAGGTCCCTCACCTCATACTTCGGCCAGCGAGCGCCGGTATCGCCGCCACAGGAGAATAGCTGGCACGGCCAGGATGGCAAGCCAGACTAGGATGGTCGGGCCGTCCTCAACCAGGAAAATAACCACGCCAAGTACCGTCTCGCGCGCGCCGCGATAGCCGGCTACCAAGGCATTGTGCAGGCGCGTGGAAACGGATGTGACCGGCCCATTAAGTTCCGCCTTGTACTCTTCTGTCAGCTGCAGCTGGATCGTGGCGAAATCCACCCGGTGCTCGAGCGTCTTCTGCTCTGCCTCCATGCGCTCAATGTCGCCGCGAACGCGCGCTATCCGTTCTTCCACTTCAAGAACGTCGCCAAGCTTTCCGGTGCGCTGTTCAAGGATTGCCAGGAAGCGCTGCTCGGTCTCGCGGGCGTTTCTCAGCCTGGCCCCGAGATCCTCGTGCTGGCCTGTGACTTCTTCTCCCGCCTGCGATTCGTTTTCCACCCGGCCAAGAGCCCTCAGGTCGCGAACCGCCGCCGCCAGCTCAGGTGCCGGAACTCGAAGTGACCCCTGCAGGGCGCGCGCGGCGTTTTCAGGGCCAGTAACAGTAAGTTGTGCCGCGTATCCATGATGTCGACTAACAATAGCGTCGAGCGAAGAACGCGAAGCGGCAAAATCCTTCACTACGATCGTTAGAGAAACAGTGCGGGCGATCATGGGCACGCCCCCGCCGTCGTGAGACAGCTTGGTCTTCTCTTCATCAGTCGTTGGCGACTCGCTGGGCGAGAGTCGGGCCACGCTGCGACGCGCTTCGCTCAAGACACTCTTTGAATTTTCGGCCTGCAACTGCGAAAGGGATTCTCTAGCAGAGTTTTCCGTTTCAGCCCCATCTCGGTAAGCGACCATAACCGGCGCTTGGGTCGCCGGGGAATGGTGCGCTGTTCGCATCGAGGTGGCTACCCATACTACGGCTGCCAAGGTGCCTCCGACTACCATCAACCGCTGCTTCCAGTTCCAGAAAGTGAAACGAAGGAATAGAGGCGCTCTAACCGCATGGTGGGCTGAAGCGTTTCTGGCGGCGAGAACAACATGCTCCATACCCCGTGGAACCGATTGAACACTCCAGGCGGAAAGCGACTGTGAGGTGCTATCGAATTGCCGGCCGAGGCGGGCGCATTCTTCGCAACCATCAATGTGCGCGGAAACTGCCTGGGCGTCTGCAGCCGAGAGTTCGCCGTCAAGAAAGGCCATGACATCCTCGGCGAGCACTGCGTGTTTGTCATTGTTCACGGACATTCCTCCGGCTCGGCCACAACTGCAGGCGTTGATTGACGTACGGGCGGGGCGAGCAGGTCACGCAAGGCGATGCGCGCACGAAATAGCCGTGAGCGTACCGTATTCAGCGGCAACGCTAGTAATTCGGCAATTTGCGCATAGCTCAGCTGCTCAAATTCACGCAGCAATAGAACTTCGCGATCGATACGCTCCAGCTTGCCGACTGCCTGCCGAAGTATGAGTTCTGCTTGCCCATCGCTGCGCAAGTTGGGTCTTTCGGGCCGCGGCTCGGCTCCGAAGAGCGCAGCCCGAAGCGCCGCCTTGCGGCGATAGGCGCGCAGTATCCGTAAGCTGATCGCGAAAATGTACGTGCTAAACATGGCCCTCGGTTCGTAACGGGCGCACGCACGAATAATGGCCAGGAAGGTTTCCTGAGTCAGCTCTTCCGCCTGCGCCGGGTCGGCAATGCGCCTACGAAAAAATCCAAAGACCGGCTGCTTGTAACGTAAGAACAGCTCCTTAAAAGCATCTGTTGAACCTCGGGAGAACGCAAGCATCAACTGCTCGTCAGATTGGGCAGTTCCATTCTCGTGGCCGGGATTTCTCACGTTGTCGTTCATCACCTGCCGCTTTTCCGCCTCGCCTCTTGAGAACGAGTTGCCGCTTGTTTCTTGCAAAATGTCTATGTTCGGCTCGTTCGTACGTGTAATGTGTTGGGAAGGCGAAAAGTTCCCGTGTGTTTACGCCCCGAGGAACGGACATATCCCGCAGGAAGGCATTGATCTTGGGCCGGGAATTGAATGGGAGTTGTGGCGCCTCCGGGAATCGCGGTGCGAGCCAGCGTGCTCGCTAGGCGTTAGCGCTTGCGCCCGGAACTGCCACGGTGCTCTATCGGCAGCGGGTCGCCTGCGTCGGCGATGAGCATTTCAATTTCTGTTTCACGTATTCCACCGTCACCCAGCAGGCGTGCCACCTCGGGCAGGTCAGCTCGGTGCAGCTTTTGCGAAGCACCACTCTCAGTGCAACTTTGCGTACTCCGCTTTGGCTTCTCTTGGACGGGAATGTCAGGGTCGGCGTCTTTCCAGAGTGTGAGGAAATCCGAATAGGCGGCGAGCGACCTAGCGTGGGCAGCATCGGCCTCGGCACCATGCAAAGTTCTCGCCTGTAAGGCATTGGCGCGGGCGACGCCCAGATGGGCTAGCGCTCCGTCCAGCAGTTCCCTACGATGCCATTGTGGTCGAGAATCTTCTGAAACTCGACGATCGCGGCACTG
>JAFAWX010000283.1 GCA_019241535.1 Acidobacteriota bacterium
AGGACGCCCTCTCCGCAGATCATCGTTGTCGAGCGCAGGCAGGTCATCGTGAATCAGCGAATAGGTATGCAGCATTTCCAGGGCGGCACCAAGTTCCTCAATTCCCCGAGGCAATCTGCCGGCCACCGCCCGGCTGGCTTCGATCGATAAAATCGGCCTGATTCTCTTTCCACCGGCGAACACGCTATGGCGCATCGCGCGGTGAATGGGGACGGGATGCTGGTCAGCGAGGGGCAGCAGACGGTCAAGAGATTCATCGGTAAGTTTGCGTCCCTCGTCGAGAACCTCCGACAACATGGAGGTGAGTATAACAAGCGCAACCGAACACCCAAGCAAAAGCCGCTTACCCGATGCTGGTCGGGGAATCGATGACTGCTTTCGAGCAGACGCAAAATGACGAAATCTGACATTAGAAACTGGATGCGAAGGCGGGCAGAAAAGAAAAGGCGCCCTGCCGAGCGCCCGTCAACCGAAGGATTGTCGAGCTTAAGCGGCGAAAGTCGCGGATTGGCGGAACGCTGCCGAGAGGATTCCACGCATATCTGAGGATGGGCAGCAGTCCTCGGCACCAGCGGTCAGTGTTTTGGTCCACATCTCTTCATCGGGCACTCGGTGATTACAGATGATGCGGACGCTTTCAAATTCCCGTTTGAGTTTCTCGACATCGCCGAGGGTGGCCGACTCCAGGTCGATAATGATCGCGTAGGGACGGCACTTGGCGCTGGTACGACGAACTTCGTCGATCGAATGGGCTACATGGACACCACGAAAGGAGTTGCTCAACGATGCCGCGAGCATCTGGGCAACGTAGGGATCGCTCTGAAGTAAAACTACATTTGTGGGCTGCATAGCTTCCTCACTTAAAACCGCTCCGTGCCTGGCCGTGACGGCCTGGGCTATCGCAGGAACTAGCGGAGCGGAGATGGAATTCACCGCAACACGCCGCGCGGGAACACCACGCTAGCGTTCAAACGCTTCGGCGTGAATCTTTCCATTTTGTTTGAGGAGTATCTCCACTTTGCCCTCGGCCTCTTCGAGTTCCTTCCGGCACGCGGCGGAAAGCTGCATGCCTTCTTCGAACAGGGTCAGCGACTTTTCAAGGGGCACGTCGCCTTTTTCCAGCTCCTGGACGATTTTCTCCAGTCGCTGGATACACTCCTCAAATTTTGGCAAGGGAAAGCTCCCTGCTTAGAGTCTACCTGAACGGACCTTAGAAGCCATCGGGTGAACCCTGTAGCCAAATCGATATTGTGTTCCGGAGAGTGCCGCCAGGAACCATGCTGGTAACTAGGCCCTCCCGGTTACCTTGGCTTCGTTGCTGCCCAGGGCCTCAAGCACATCAACGGCGGAAGAATACCGTCCCAAAGGGGCGCTGATCTGCGCTCCCTGGACCATCTGGCGCACCGCCTCGAGCATTTCGCGGGCAATGGTGACACCCTCATGGCGGGCCAGCTCAGGCGTTGCCGCACGTCCCATGCGCTCCAGAATCGAGTCGGGAACCGAGACGCGGAGCTCGTTTTTCATGAATTCTGCGTTCCGCACGCTGACCAGCGGCCAGATGCCGGCGATCACGGGAATACGGCAATGCTCGATTCTGCGCAGAAAGTTCTCCAGCAGCGAGAGGTCGAAAACCGGCTGCGTGACCGCAAACTCGGCCCCAGCCTCGACCTTGTATTCAAAGCGGCGGATCTCCTCCTCGATGTTTAGAACGCCGGGATTTGCTCCCACTCCGAGCGCGAAGCTGGTTCCGACCCCGATCGGATTTCCTCCGATGTCCAGCCCGCGGTTCAGATTATGCACAATGTTCACCAGACCGATGGCGTCGACGTCGAAGACCGCCGTGGCATCGGGATAGCCTCCCATTTTCGGCGGATCGCCGGTAATGCAGATCAGATTGCGTATTCCGATTGCAGCCGCACCCAGCAGATCCGACTGTATGCAGAGGACATTGCGGTCGCGGCAAGTATAGTGCAGGATGGCCTCGATCCCCGCCTGCTGCTGCAGGAGCAGCGACAGCGCCTGATTGCTCATGCGTGCCGAGGCGCGGGGGCTGTCCGGGATGTTGATCGCGTCTACTCCCACGGATTTCAAAAACTTCGCCCCCTCAAGTTCCTTGTGAATGTCGGTTCCCTTCGGGGGAACGATTTCGACCATGGTGACGAACTCGCCTCGCGCGATCTTCGCTCCGAGACGCGATCGCTCGGCGAGCGACAGGGCGGGGATCGCATGCGGCACGCTCTTGCTTTTAGCCTGGCCGTCGCCCGCCTGGGAGCGGGCCTGCGTGGCGCGAAGGGCGGATTTCATGACCCGGATGTGCTCGGGCGTCGTGCCACAGCATCCGCCGACCAGCCGCACCCCGGCGGAAACAAATTTGCGCGCGTAGCTGGCCATGTACTCGGGCGAACACAGGTAAATATTGCGGCCTTCAACCGAGCGCGGCACTCCCGCATTTGGTTGGGCGGAAAGCGGCAGGGAGGTCGCGGCGCGCACTCGCTCGATGGCGTCCAGCATGGCCACGGGACCGACGCTGCAGTTGCAGCCGATGACATCGATGCCCCAGCTCTCCAGGCGCGGCGCAAACACCTCCGGCGTCGAGCCGTCCAGGCAATTGGCCTCTTCATCGACCGTAACCTGGGCAATCACAGGAATTTTGCTGTCCAGTTCGCGCGCGGCGAGGACGGCCTGATGCAGCTCCTCCAGATAGCCGAACGTTTCCAGAATCAGCACGTCCACCCCTCCCTCGAGCAAAGCGGCAATCTGCTCGCGAAAAGCCGCTCGGGTTTCGGCAAAAGAGGTCTTTCCCAGCGGCTCGATGCGTATTCCCAGGGGCCCGACCGAGCCGGCCACCCAGCCGTCAAAGCTTTTAGCACTCTCTTTGGCCAGCCGCGCGCCACCTAGATTTATCTCTCGCACCTTGTCCGACAATCCGTAGCGAGAGAGACGAAAACTGTTGCCGCCGAAGGTATTGGTCTCGATCATTTCCGCTCCCGCCCGGAGATAATCCTGGTGAATTCCGCGGATCAGATCGGGTTCGGAAAGGTTCAGCTGATCGTAGCAGCGATTGATGAAGATTCCTTTACTGTACAGGAGCGTCCCCATGGCACCGTCGCAAAGCAGCGGGGAGCCTCGCAATCGCGCAATCAAGTCAGTGGGCATGTTCTTGAGGATACCAGCGGGAACGCGGCACGTCGAAAGCGGGCGGGCTCAAGGGTTTGGCGCCCTCGTTTGATATAATCCGCTCTTCGCATCTAACCATTCATCCTTCCATGTTCCTCAGAACCCCCGGTTTGAAGAGCGCCTGCGGTGGCCTTGTTTTCTCCCTTTTGTCCCTGATAACCCTTCTGTCCTGCGGCTCCAGCACCCGCAGCAGCCAGCCTGCGCACAGTGGCCTGGCTTTTCGTGCCTTTATCTCCAATCCGGTGTTTCCCAACGTATCGGGCGGCGGCGGACCGGTAATAGAGATCATGGACGCTGCCCACGACGTCCTGTCGGCCTCTGTCATCCCGGTTTCGTCTATCGCGAACGCGGTTGCCGATGCCGGGCTGATGGCAGTGTCTCCCAAGAAGGATCGTACCCTGATGGTCAGCCCGGCGGACATGAAGCTGGTGATTATTAATAACGCCCAGGAGTCGGTGAGTGCGGCGGTCAGCTTGTCCGGAGCGACCGAAAGCGTACTGGTGGCCTCCGATAACACGACCGCCTTCGCCGCCGTACCCAGCCTATCCGTACCCGGGCAATCTCCGGGCGCACTCGAAAGAGTCGACCTTTCTTCGGCATCGGTTACGGCAACGATCCCGGTGCCGGGCGCCCACCACATTGTTTCCACTCCCAACGGAAACCAGATTCTGGTTTTTTCAGATAACTCCAATGCCGTCACTCTCGTCATTCCCAGCCTGATCGGCACGGGTAGCGCGAGCAGTGCGCCGCCGCCTTGCTCGTCCTCTCCGGTTCCGGCCTGTGCCATCACAGCTCCCGGGCTGGACCGGCCCGTTGGAGCGGTTGTCGACGGCAGCGGTTTAACCGCTTACATCATGAATTGCGGACCGGAATGCGGCGGAAGCGCAAGCGCCGTGTCGCTTCTTGACCTGAGCCCGATCGCCGCCGGCAACCCGCCGGTCGTGACTTCCACCATAACCGTGGCCGCGGCCTCAACCGGCCTGCTTCAGGGGAATATCCTCTATGTCGCCGGGACGGCGCCCGGCCAGGGCTGCACCCCCGCCACCGGGTTGTGCGGCACTTTAAGCGTCATCGATCTCAGCTCAGGTCCGGCTAATGTGGTTTGCGTTCCCCCGTCCGGCAGCGCCATGCGCGCCTGCACGGTTTTCCCCATAAGTGACGGCTTTCACAACCGGGTCATCATGGGGGCCAATGGCCAGCTCTTTCTCGGCGCCCGCAACTGTACCAACCTGAATACTTCTTCGGCGGTCCGCGGATGCCTGTCAATCTTCAATACTGCTACAGCGACGGTGGTCATACCACCTGATAACGGAGACGTTACCGGGATTGCAGCCATTCCCAACCGCAGCGTGGTCTATGTGTGCCAGGGAGGGAATCTGCGAATTTACGACACGACTACCGACAAGCTGGCCACCACACCCAGCCCGCTCCCGAACATCATCGGGCAGGCGGTCGACGTCAAGGTGGTGGATTGAGCGGGTCGGGCGCATCATCGAGGCACGAGCAGAAGCCTGTGACTTGCGGCATCTCCCACGGCGGATCTTGAAAACGGCAGAAGAAACGTCCTGCCGTAATACCAGTGCTTCCATTGATCCATGTAGTACGGGCTCAAGAAGTTTCCCGACTGCCCGGTGACCACATTCAAAGTCGAGGCATCGAGATTAGAAAGATCGGCGGTAAATCTCTCCGATGGACCGTAGTCGCGACCGGCAGCCTTGACCGTGTATACGCTTCCCGACTGTGGCTGCTCGCCCGGTCCAGTCCACATTCGGAGGATCGGGATCGATCCGAGGACGGGATTCTGAATGTTGAGCGAATTCTCCCGGCCCCAATGCCAGGAACCAAGGTCCGCTGGAGCGCGTTTCAGGGCACGCTCAACTGCTGTCAACAGCAGCTGATCGTAGCTCGAGTATGCCGGCGGCAGCCAGCGCGCAGGCTGGTTCGAGAGCACGTTTTCCAGCCAAACAGTCTCCATCATCCATCGATAACTCTTCCAGCTCAACGAGGAATCGTCGTCGCTTTCCGCTCCGGGTCCTAGCTTCGGCTCAAGCAGCAGGCGCTTTAATTCGAGACGGGAGCGGGTAACGATGGCCGGGGCAGCCGATCGCTTGTCCATCTGAGCGTCCCACACCCGCAGAATGTTCGCCGCTTCCCGCGCTGGGGGGGAGGCATTAGGCGCATGATCGAGGGCGTAGACCAGTTTCTCGGCGATAAAACGGTCCAGTTCCGAATAAATATCGGTTTGAAGCGCGAGCGTGTCGGCGGGGGAGAATTTCCTGCCGGATGCAAGCACCTGGTAAATGCGCTCCGTGCGCCAGGGCGCTTCCCACTCGACACTGATCGAGAAAGGGTAGAGATCGGGTGTTATGCGGCCGTTGGCGGTGGCGATGATTCCTGACGCCGGATTAACTACGTAAGGCAATTTCTCAAAGGGAACGTAACCCGTCCATTCATGCGCATTGTCGCCGCCCTCGACTGGCAAAGATCCATCGCCTGTGGCCCGCACCGGCACCTTGCCGGTCATCTGGTAGGCGATGTTTCCGTTCACGTCAGCGTAGACCACGTTCTGTCCCGGTGCATCGAACTGGGAAAAGGCCGCCCGGAACTCCGGCCAGTTGCCGGCCGTGTTTACGCGAAAAAAAGGATTGCGGATGCCGTCATAGAGAGTCCAGCGCAGGGCGATCTTCCGTGTCTCGCCGGCCGTCACCTCCGTGACGATCGGGCCATGGCGCGTGATTTGAACGCCAATGACCGTGTCCGGTTCTCCTTTGACGTGAATAAGTTCCTGCCGCAGCTCCGGACGTTTCCAGCCGGTTGGAGTCAGGTACTCGCCCTTTTCGTTGAAATGCTCGATATAGGCATCCTCGACGGTCGGGCCCACATTGGTAAAACCCCAGGCCACGCGGTCGTTGTGACCGACGATCACGTAAGGATAGCCAGGCAGAGAGACACCGACGACGTCAAGCGTACCGGAACGCAAATGGGTCTCATACCATAGATTGGGCATTTGGTGCGCGAGATGCATGTCGTTTGAAAGCAGCGGCTTGCCCGAAACCGTGTGCGAGCCGGCCAGCACCCAGTTGTTCGACCCCGGTTCTTGTGGCTCTTCCTCAACGAGCGCTTTGAGCCATGGCGCTAGGAACCCCGCTGGTTCCATTAAAGATGCGATGGTTGTCGGCCTTCGCTCCGGCGTCGAAGGCGGGGTAGCGGGAAGATCGCGCGCAGTCATGGTGGGAGGGTGATCGCGCCAAGAAGAGTTTACGTACAGGTCGGCGGTGAGTTCGGGTCCCAGTTTTTGAAGCACCTTCTCGCGCGTTAGGGCGGCACGCGGAGTTGTGCTCAGAGTTTCTACCATCTGGTAGGCAATCGCCAGTGAGTCCTCGACCGTCCAGGGCCGCGGGCGGTAACGGGCGAGGCGGAATTCAAGTGGCAAATGTTCCGACCGGGAACTGATATAGGCGTTGACGCCGCGGGCGTAGGCTCGAAACTGCTGGCGATCGTCGGCGCTCGCTGAAGCCGCGCCCTTTTCCGCTTGCGTCCGGATTCCCAATATTCGTTGTTCGCGGTCGTGCCGCAATGCGCGCCGGCCAAAAACCTCAGCCAGTTCCCCGCGCGCGCTGCGCCGCATCAGGTCCATTTGAAAAAGGCGGTCCTGTGCGGTGACATAGCCTTGAGCAAAAAAAAGATCTTCGAGGCTCGCCGCTTCAATTGTGGGTAGTCCATGACTGTCGCGGGTCACCGTGACCGGGCCGGAGATGCCGACGACCGCGAGCGGACCATCTAGATCCGGGAGAGCGGAGCGGGCCATGGCCAGCAACCAGCTGAGGGCGGCAAGTGAAAGCACCAGTGCAGCAAGCCCCGCGAGACCGACAAATCGCCAGATCCGAATCCCTTTCGGAGCCGACGTCGTCGGCGTCATGATGTCGGCCGCCATGAGAGAGCTTGATTCTAGCGCGGGCCG
>JAFAWX010000128.1 GCA_019241535.1 Acidobacteriota bacterium
TGGAGCACCTCTTTGTCACCATCCGGCAAAATTTCACCCTTGCGCGCGAAGCCGAAATAACCCTGGAGTGTGCGCCGGGCACACTCTCGTCCTCAATGGCCAGCTGTCTGGCTGGCTGCGGAGTCAACCGCGTCAGCCTGGGTGTGCAGTCCTTTAGCGATCGAGAAGCCGCTCTGGTCGGGCGGCTGCACAGACGCGAGACAGTTCTTCAAGATATTGGCCGCTTGCGCGAGGCGGGGATCTCAAATATCAACATCGATCTGATTGCAGGCTTGCCCTGCCAGACCGCGGCCAGCTGGCAGGACTCGATTGCCGAGCTGATCCAGGCCGGGGTGCCGCATGCCAGCATATACATGCTTGAGATCGATGAAGACTCCCGGCTCGGCCGGGAAAGGATTGCGGGCGGCGAGAGATACCACGCCCGCTCTCTGCCCGATGACGACCTCGCGGCCGATTTCTATCTCATGGCCTCCACACGCCTGGAAGGCGAGGGCATCGAGCAGTATGAAATTTCAAATTTCGCGCGCCCGGGCTTTCAGTCGATGCACAACCTGAAATACTGGCGACGACAGCCCTATCTTGGTTTCGGGCTCGATGCCCATTCCATGCTGCCCGCCGAAGGAAGTGCCGGCGCCGTCCGCTTTGCCAATCCGGACTCACTCGAAACATATCTAACCCACGCCCCTGCAGAGAGGAGTTATGTCAGCCCGCAGGCGGCGCTCGAAGAGGCTTTTTTTCTCGGTTTGCGCCTGCGGGAAGGTGTCGATCTCGGCCGCATGGGTGCCGTCTATGGACGAGCGGCGGTCACCGGGTTCCTGCCCATCGTCGACGAGCTCCGGGAACTGGGGTTGCTCGAAGGGCCGGCAGCCATGATTCGGCTAACGGAGCAAGGTCGCCTGCTTTCAAACGAAGTATTCGCGCGCTTCCTCGGTTCGGCCTGATCCGAGCCGCGCAGGGTTCTATGTTGTAATAATCCTTCTCAAGAGGAGAACTGCTTGGACTTTCAGCTTAGCGATGAACAGCATCAGCTCAGAAAGACAGTTCGGGAGTTTGCCGAGCGCGAGATTCGGCCAAATGTGCGCAGGTGGGATGAAGCAGGTGAATTCCCCCTGGCAACCATCAAGGAGCTCGGCAAGCTTGGCTTCATGGGGGTAATCTTTCCCGCCGAGCTCGGCGGGGCGGCCATGGGCTATATCGACTACGTGACCGCCATAGAAGAGCTGTCGCGCGTGGACGGCTCAATTGGAATCATTGTCGCGGCCCACACTTCCCTGTGCTCAAATCACATTTTTCTCGCTGCCTCGGATGCCCAGAAGCAGAAATATCTCCCCCGGCTGGCCAGCGGAGAATTTATCGGTGCCTGGGGTCTAACCGAGCCTTCCTCAGGCTCTGATGCCGGCAGCGCCCGTATGACCGCCGTGCGCCGAGGGAAGAACTGGGTTTTGAATGGCACTAAGACTTTTTGCACCAACGGCCACTACGCCGATGTGCTGGTGGTCATAGCCGTCACTGACCGCGCCGCCCATACCCATGGTCTGTCGGCATTCATCGTGGAGAAGGGAACACCCGGCTTTCGCCCCGGAAAGAAGGAAGACAAGCTGGGCATGCGCGCCAGTGACACGGCTGAGCTGATTTTTGAGGACTGCACGCTTTCCGCCGACTGCCTGCTCGGCACCGAAGGCCAGGGCTTCGTCGATGCCATGCGCGTGCTCGACGGTGGACGGATCTCGATAGCCGCCCTGTCGCTCGGCATGGCCCAGGGGGCGTACGAGGCAGCGCTCAACTATGCCAAGCAGCGGCGGCAATTTGGGCGCCCGATCGGCGATTTTCAGGGCATTCAGTGGAAGTTGGCGGACATGGCTACGGAGATCGAGGCTGCCCGACTGCTGACTTTGCGAGCGGCAGCCATGAAAGATGCCGGGCTGAAAACTACGCTTGAGTCCTCGATGGCCAAGCTTTTCGCGAGCGAGGTTGCCGTAAAGTGCGCAAACGAAGGTGTACAAATTCATGGCGGCTACGGCTTCATCAAGGACTATCCCGCCGAGAAGTACTATCGCGACGTCAAGCTGTGTACGATCGGGGAAGGAACGAGCGAGATTCAAAGGCTGGTGATCGCCCGCCAGCTGCTGAAGGACTGACGGCTTGCCCTGTCCTCGCGTGTTGCAAAAAGGCAATGAGCAGGATCTCAGAGCATGTGAGCTTGGCGAGCGATCAACTGCGCTCCGGGGACACGCGTGCGTTGTCGCGAGCGATTTCAGCGGTGGAGAATCAGGCGCCCGGTTCGGTGGAGCTTCTCAAAGAGCTGTTTCCCTATAGCGGCCGCGCCCTGACAATCGGGATCACGGGCTCGCCGGGAGCGGGCAAGAGCACGCTGGTCGATCAGCTGGCCAGACAGTACCGCAGGGAAAACCGCACCATTGGGATCATCGCCATCGATCCCACCAGCGCCTTCAGCGGCGGCGCCATTCTTGGGGATCGCATCCGCATGCAGGAGCATTTCTCAGATCCCGGCATTTACATCCGCAGCATGGCCACGCGCGGAGCTCTGGGAGGCCTGGCGCGGGCAACCGCCAACGTTTCCCTGGTGCTTGATGCCTGCGGCCGCGACCTGGTTTTAATCGAAACGGTGGGCGTCGGTCAGGACGAAGTTGACATTATTCGTCTGGCCGATATGACGGTGGTCATGCTGGTTCCCGGCATGGGGGACGATGTGCAGTCGATCAAGGCCGGAATTATGGAAATCGCCGACATTTTCGTGATTAATAAGAGCGATCATGAAGGCGCGGAACGGGTAGAAAGAGAAATCCGTGCCCTGCAGTCGCTCGCTGCGCGCGGTGAATGGATTCCTCCGGTGGTAAAAACCACGGCCACCTCAGGAGCGGGGGTCAGCGAACTGCGGGCCGTGATCGGCGACTTCGAGACCCATTTACAAAAGCCGGGACTGCTTCTGGACCGACGCGCCCGCAACTGGGAGCTTCGTCTGATCGAGATGTTGCGGGACAACCTGCTCGATAAGGCGCGCGAGGTGATACCTGAGCCGGAGCTGGCGCGCCTGGCGCGGGAAATTGCCCAGCACCTCCGCGATCCGTATTCTGTCATTGAGCAAGTCACGGAAAAAGTGAGCAGGTCCTGAGAAGCTCGCCCCTATTGCAAGCATTATGACCTTCGCCATTGATCATCTCGGCATTGCAGTACGGTCGCTGCGGGAAGCAGCGGCCATGTACGAAAAGATCGGCGTTTCTATTACTCCTCCCGAAACGGTTGCCGCGGAAAAGGTTCGTCTGGTCATGGTGCCGCTAGCGAATGCCCGCCTGGAGCTGCTCGAGGCGACGAGCGAAGATTCCGTGATTGCGAAATTCATCGCCACCCACGGTGAGGGCCTGCACCACGTCTGCCTCCGTGTCCCCGACCTTAAAGCGGCGATTGAGAAGCTCCAACGAGAAGGTGTTCGCCTGCTTTCGCAGCAGCCCCGGGTAGGCGCCGGCGGGCATCGCTACGTCTTCGTCCACCCTTCGAGCGCCGGTGGTGTTCTCCTTGAGCTCGTTGACTCCGCCCAGGATTCATGCTGATAGTCGCTGTCGACACATCGGGCAAGAGTGGCGGCCTTGCCCTGGTTAGTTTCGCCGCCGATCGAACCGCTGTTCTTGAAATTGTTCCCTTGACCGGGGGAAGCTTCTCGGCCGAGCTCGTCCCCCAGATTGCCGGTCTGCTTTCCAGGCACCAGTTGGCGAAAAGCGACATCGAGGGCTTAGCCGTCGTTAGCGGCCCGGGCTCGTTCACGGGCCTGAGGGTGGGACTGGCGGCGGTAAAGGCTCTGGGGGAAGTTCTCTCGATACCGATCGCAACCGTTTCTATTTTGCAGGCGCTAGCTTTCTCTGCAGGAGCCGAAGGCCGCATTCTGGCCCTGACAGATGCCGGACGGCAGGAGCTTTGCGCCGGTTTTTATGAAGTCGACGGCGATGGGGCGCTGCTGCTTGGCGAGCAACTTCTCTCGCCTGAAGAGCTGAAGCTTCTGACCGCTGCTCATCTAGTGGTCACGGCTGACCCGAAGCTCGCCGCTCGTTTAGAGGCGTGGGGGGTGATCCCGCGGCTCATACCGTACCCGCAGGCGGACGTTGTGGCGCGTCTCGGCTTTAACAAGCTGCAATCCGGGGAGATTGTCTCTCCCGACGCTCTCGATGCCACCTACTATCGCCCGAGTGATATGGAGATCAAGAAACCCTCGCGGAATGTCGGATGAAACCCGGAAAGAAAAACCATGCGCTCGAGTTTCCCTTCATCGTCGTCTGGGAATTCCGCGTCCGATCAGGCCGAAGACGAGCTTTTGAAAAAGCTTATGGCCCGGAGGGGGACTGGGCACGCCTGTTTCGTCGCGACCAGGAATATCTTGGTACGGAGCTGATCGTCAACGAGGAAGGGCCGCTGCGTTATCTGACGCTAGATTTCTGGACCTCGCGGCGGGCTCATCGGCGTTTCCTGAAGCATCACCAAGCAGCCTACGAACGGTTAAACGGCCAATGCGAGCTGCTTACCCTCAAGGAGAAGCTGATTGGCGAGTTCGACCATCTGGGGGGGAAGCCCGCATGCGCTCAAACCCGGAAGAGCCACGCGGGTACGGGCAAGCTTCGCCCCGCTACAGCAAGCGACATTCCTCGAATGATGGCGCTCGAGCGGAACCTGGTTTCCGCGGCGCGCTGGTCGGAAGCAACTTACCGCGGCATCTTCGCACAAGGTTCTAGAGCCTCGATCGCCTGCGTGGCCGAAAGCCCGGTCTGCGGGGTCGCTGGTTTCTTCATCGCCCGCCTGACTGGCGATGAGTGCGATCTCGAAAACCTCGTCGTCGACGCCGAGCAGCAGTCCCGGGGATGGGGCAAAAGGCTCATCGACGAATTGGTTTCACAAGCCCGTGCCCGCGGGGCCAAATGTATTAACCTCGAGGTCCGCGAATCGAGCCGGTGGGCGCGCTCTCTCTATGAAAAAAGCGGCTTTGCGGTTAGCGGACGCCGTCGCTCCTACTACCGGAATCCTCCAGACGACGCTCTGCTCTACCGCCGCGAACTGTAAACCTGCATGATGCCTTTTGATTATAAGCGGTTAAGATTCTGTTACTTACGCGTAGATAGCTGTTGAAAAATCTTGATTGAACCGCTCCCGGTCCTGTGCTAGCTTCAGAGTCAAATCCAATTTCCGGGAGGTCTGCAGGATGCTAGCCTCTAGAGACCACCTCCTGGCCACGCACGAGGAATTTCGCAAGCTGGCCCAGGAGCATACGCAGTATGAGCAACGTCTCCACTCTCTCACCCACAAGCGTTATCTCACCGACGACGAAAAACTCGAGGAAGTCAGGCTGAAGAAGCTGAAGCTGCGGCTCAAAGACCAAATGCAAGCCATCGAGCGGCAGTATCGGGAACACCTTTCGCACGGTCACGTCGCCTAATTAATCTGTCGAAACCGCCCATCTTCCTGAATGGCAGAGGCGAGGGCTGGCTCAACCGCATGACTTGTTGTGCGCAGGCCTGCGATTCTCGCTGGCCGGCCGAATTCGTTTTTCCTTTGGAGCTTCTCCGAGCGACTCCTTCCGCCCTCCACCAACGGCGCTCGGCGAGATTCGTTTTCGCCGTGCAATATAATTTCACTGTCCCATGGT
>JAFAWX010000390.1 GCA_019241535.1 Acidobacteriota bacterium
GGGAAGGAGCGCTGCCAGCGTTCAAACGCCGGGTTAAGCGGTTGGCGGAAGCGTCCGGACCACATCTTTTTCATTACGCCACCTCCGGTCTCGCCTCCCGGCTGCGTGCCCGCGAACGCGCCGGCAAGCCCAGAATGCGGATGAATCCCGCAGCATCTTTCTGATCGTAGTCGTCGCCCATGGTGAACGAAGACAGGCCGGTGCGGTAAAGCGAGTTCTCAGACTCGCGGCTGACAATCGAGATATTGCCTTTGTAGAGGGACAGCTTGACCGTGCCGCTCACCTGCATTTGCGTCTTCTCGACGAATCCATCGAGGGCATCACGCAAAGCGGTAAACCAAAGCCCGTAATACACCAGCTCCGCGTATTTCAAGGCGACAAGCTGCTTGTAGTGCAGCAAGTCGCGCTCCAGGCACAAAGCCTCTAGTTCCCGGTGCGCGCTGACCACCAGCGTCCCGCCCGGGGTCTCGTAGCAGCCGCGCGACTTGATGCCCACAAAACGGTTCTCCACAATGTCGGCGCGGCCCACGCCGTTGCGGCCGCCGATCTCGTTCAGCAGCTCGACAAGAGAAACCGGATCGAGGCGCATGCCGTTCACCGCCCTTGCTACTCCTTTGTGGAACTCCACTTCGACCTGCTCCGCACGATCAGGCGCATCCTGAGGGGAGCGGGTAATCTGCCATGTGGTCGAATAGGGCACCTGGGCGGGATCTTCCAGCTCTCCACCCTCGTGGCTAAGGTGCCACAAATTGCGATCGCGGCTGTGAATCTTCTCCCGGCTGGCTGCTACCGGCACGTCGTGGGCTTCGGCATAATCCAGACAGTCCTCACGCGATCGCAGGCTCCATTCGCGCCACGGGGCAATGATTCTGAGATCGGGGGCCAGCGCCTGATAGGCCAGCTCGAAGCGCACTTGATCGTTGCCTTTGCCAGTACATCCGTGGGCCAGAGCCCCGGCGCCCTCCTTGAGCGCCACCTGAACCTGGTGCTTGGCGATAACCGGGCGCGCCAGCGAGGTGCCGAGCAGATATTTATGTTCGTAAACGGCACCAGCCTGGACCGCGGGGAAGACGTAATCGGTGAGAAATTCCTCGCGGAGATCTTCGACCACCACTTTGCTGGCCCCGGTGCGGTAGGCTTTTTCAACCACCGCAGCCAGATCATCCCCCTGGCCCACGTCGGCCACCATGGCAATGACTTCATAGGAATAATTCTCCTTGAGCCAGGGAATGATGATCGACGTATCCAACCCTCCTGAATATGCGAGCACGACTTTTTCAGACATGAGCGCTCCTCAACTGCTGACGGCTTTTCGCTCCCACCAGCATCATCAATATCGCTTTCTGCACATGCATGCGGTTTTCCGCCTGCTCGAAGACGATCGAGCGCAGGGAATCAATCACGCTGTCGGTGACCTCTTCATTGCGGCTCGCGGGTAGGCAATGCATGAAGACGGCGTGGGGACGGGCACGGGACATAAGCTGGTCGTTGACCTGATAGGGCGGGAAGATTTTGCCCCGCTCTTCGGCTTCCTCCTCGTGCCCCATGCTGGTCCAGGCATCGGTATAAACCGCATCGACATCGGAGGCCGCCCGGCCGGGGTCGGTCATGAGCTCGATACGTCCCCCTGTCTGTTTGGCAATCTCCTGCGCGTCGGCGAGTACCCGGCAGTCGGGACCGTAGTCCTCAGGCGTGGCGATGCGAATCGTGGAACCGAGCAGCGCGGCGGTCAGCAGCAGCGAGTGCATCACGTTATTGCCGTCGCCGACATAGGCCAGGCGGATTCCTTTCAGGTTGCCAAACTTCTCCTGCAGCGTGAAATAGTCAGCCAGCGCCTGGCAGGGATGTTCGAGCTCGCTAAGAGCGTTAATGACGGGGACGCGTGCATGTTCGGCCATGCCTTCGACGGTCTCGTGGGCAAAGGTGCGTAAGACGATGGCGTTGACCCAGCGCTCCAGATTATGGGCGATGTCGCCGAGCGTCTCGCGAGCGTCGAGGCGCTCATGGCGGTGATCGATGAATGAAACCGAGCCGCCCAGTGCCGCGATCCCTGCCTCAAAGGTGATACGGGTACGCAGCGAAGGTTTTTCAAAGAACATCGCAACATGCTTGCCGGCAAGCGCCGTTCGAAAGCTCTCGGGCCGCGCCTTGACCAGGCTGGCAAGCTGGAACAGCGACTCGACGGCAACCGGTGAGAGATCGCGAATCGAAACCAGGTCGCTGCCAAAAAGGCCGGCTGTTACTGGTTGCAATAGGCTCTCGGTGATCAGGGTTTGCATGCGCAAGACGCTCGCTCCTTTCGGGTGGTGAACAGACTAGGTTGCTCTTCGCGCGGCCGCATCTTGCCGGCGGCGCGCCGCGACTCGCGACCCCAGTGCCCGGTCAAGGGCCGCAGTCACCTCATCGATGTGCTCCTCGTCAATGATGTAAGGAGGAAGGAACCTGAGGACAGTGTCGTGAGTGCGGTTTATCAGAATGCCTTCGGCGAGCAGGCGGCCGACTACCGCCCGGGCCGTTTCTGCCAAGTCGAGCTCGAGCGCGAGCATCAGACCGATGCCGCGCACCGCCTTGATTTGCGGGTGGCGGGACTTGAGTTCCTCAAGCCCGGCGAGGAAATATTCTCCCCGTTTGCCGATGCGGTCGAGCAGCCCCTCGAGCTGCTCCAGGAATTCGATCGCCACGGCACAGGCAAGCGGCCCCCCGCCAAAGGTCGTGCCATGCAGTCCGGGCTGCATGCCCCCGGCGACGCTCTCGGTGGCGAGCACGGCTCCGAGCGGCAGGCCGGCAGCGAGCGGCTTGGCTACGGTCACGATATCGGGCAAGATCCCATAATGCTGGTAGGCAAAATGCTTTCCCGTGCGCCCCAGCCCGCATTGAATTTCATCCACGAGAAGCAGGGCGCCGGAGCGGGCGGTCAGCTCGCGCGCCCGTTCGAGGAATTCGCGGCTTACCGGATGTATGCCGGCTTCCCCCTGGATGGTTTCAACGCAAACCGCACACACGCTTCCGTCGAATTGCCGCTCGAGATCCTGGACATCGTTGAAAGCGACAAAATTGACTCCGGGGACAAGCGGTGCAAACGGGTGGCGGTACTTTGCCTGCCCGGTGGTAGCCAGCGCGCCGAAAGTCCGCCCGTGAAAGGAATTCTCGAGAGCCAGCAGCCGCCACTTGGCTTTATGCCCGTTATGGTTACGGGCGCGGGCATAGGCACGCGCCAGCTTCAAGGCTCCTTCCCAGGCCTCGGTGCCGCTGTTGCAGAAAAACGCGCGGTCGAGCCCGGAGATCCTGGCCAGCCGCCTGGCCAGCTCGGCTTGGTAGGGGTGGTAAAAAAGGTTCGAAGTATGAATGAGCCTGACCGCCTGCCGCCTCAGCACTCTCTGGATCGCGGGGTGTCGATGCCCGAGCGCGTTCACCCCTATTCCGCTGAGAAAATCCAGATAGCGCTTACCGCTCCCGTCCCACAGATATACCGCCCGTCCATGAGTAAAGAGCACCTTCTGCCGTTCGTAGGTAGGCAGGAGCAGGCGCCGTTCCGCGCGAATGATGCTGGCAAGGCTCATCGTGCGATCACCTCCGTGCCGAATTCAAGCTTTTCAAAATAAAATTGCGGCAGGACGTGGGCCTGTGCCGCGGGAAGAATGCGTACCCGGCCAACCCCCTTCTTCAAGGCATGGCTGCAGGCCTCAAGTTTCGGCAGCATGCCGCCGGCGACAACCGCCTCGGCGACTAGCGTAGGCACATCACGGGTGGTAAGCCAGGGAATAACGCAGCCGGCAGCATCCTTCACCCCGGGCACGTCGGTCAGGAAGATGAGGGCATCGGCGCGGCAGGCGATGGCGCAGGCCGACGCCATTTGATCGGCATTCACGTTGTAGTATTCGCCGTCGGATCCAAGGGCCAGGGACGAGAGCACCGGGATCCCGCCTTCGTTCCAGATGGCCTCGAACCAGCGGGGCTCAACCGCACAGATCTCGCCCACAAAGCCCAGATCGCAACCCTCGGCCTGTTTCTTGCGCGCACGGAAGGTCATTCCGTCTCCCCCGCAGAACCCCACAGCCGGCAGCCCGGCTTTGACGATCGCGGCTACGACCTTCTTGTTAATCATGCCCGCGAGCACCATCAGGGCCACGTCACGGGTTTCGCGATCGGTAATGCGCACGCCGTTTACGAAATCGCTTTTTTTCCCCAGTAGTCGAAGAGTGCGAGTCAGCGCCGAACCTCCCCCATGCACGACGGCAACCCGCTGTCCATCGCCCGAGAGCTCGACCGCCGCCCGCGCGCATTTCTCAAGCGTGGCGTCATTTTCAAGCGCTTGTCCGCCGATTTTGATTACGATTGTCAAACCAGCCCCTCATCCTCTCCCCAGCCGTTCATCAGGTTCATGTTTTCGATCGCCTGCCCGGCAGCACCCTTGAGCAGGTTGTCCTCACAGGAAATGACCACCAGCCGTTGCCCATCCGGGCCCAGGCAAAAGCCAAGATCGCAGTAATTGGTGTTCACAGAGAACTGGATTTCCGGAAGCTTAGGCGGGCGAAACACCCGCACGAAGCGGCAGCCGGCGTAGAACTCGCGATAACAGGATTCAATCTCTGCCGCCTGGCTCGGCCGCTTCAAATGCAGGTAGATGGTCGCCAGAATTCCCCGGGGTATCGGCAGGAGGTGAGGGGTGAAGGTGATTTCCTCCGTCTGGAGCGCCAGCTGCTCCAAGATCTCTCCCAGGTGACGATGGGTGAAGACGCCATAGGCGGAAAGATTGTCTGCCACGGAAACGAAGTGGGTCCGCGGCGTCGGCTCCTTCCCTGCTCCGGAAACTCCGGACTTGGCATCGGCGACGATTCCGCGCTCCCGCTCGACGAGTCCAGCCTGGAGAAGGGGCGCGAGCGCCAGAATCACCGCTGTGGCATAGCATCCCGGATTGGCGATCAGTGCTGCCCCCTGAATCCGGGAGCGGTGCAGCTCGGGCAAACCGTAGACCGCGTTCGTCGCGAGCTCTTGCACCTGCGCACGATCTTCGTCCGGCAGCGCGTAAATAGCGGCGTGCTCGGCCTTCTTCAGGCGCCAGGCTCCACTCAGGTCGACAACCCGAATGCCTCGGCTCACGGCTTCGGGCACCACGGCACGCGAGACCTCATGAGGTGCGGCCAGGAAAAGGAGCTCGACCGAGTGCCGCTCGATCGCATTCCAGGAGAAGGGCTCGAGCGGATAGCCTCCGTTTCCCGAAAGCGCAGGAAAGATGTCGGTGAGGTTTCGGGGTTCACCGGCGGTATCCTCGCCCCGCCCGAAAAAAACCGGCTCATCGACGCGCGGGTGGCGCAGCAACAAGCGCGCCAGCTCGAAGCCGGAGTAGCCGGTGGCTCCGAGCACTCCCACTTTGAGCGTGCCCGCGCTCAAACCAGCATCTCCTGAATGCGATGTGCCAGGCGCCCAGCGGCTCGCCGGTCGGGACAGATGATAAGAATCGTGTCGTCGCCGGCCACGGTGCCGATCGCTTCGGGCCAGTTTTCCCCGTCCAGTGCGGCCGCGACCGGCTGCGCACTGCCCACACTGGTTTTCGCCACCAGCAGGTTCTCTGCCGCGCGCACGCTGCTGACGAATTCCCGCACCAAACGGGACACCGACGGCAGGTACGCCGCCTCCCCCGCAGGAGCCGCGTTTTCCCGTCCCGGCAAGGCATAGCCGTTTGCTGTCTTGATCAATCCGAGTTGGTGAATGTCCCGTGAGAGCGTGGCCTGCCCGGCTTCGAGCCCGCGCCGATGAAGCAGCCGCTGCAACTCCTCCTGGCTGGCTACCGGGCCGCGCTCGACCAGTTCCCGAATGGCCTGCTGCCGTGATCGCTTGCTCATGGATGAATATTCATTTCATTGAATAATTATTCATCCAGTTTAGGAGATTCTGCCCCGAAGTCAAGGAAAATCCAGATAAGAATCGGGGCTTCAGCCGGCTCGAATTCGCGCGATCGAGCTGTAAACCCTTTCCCGGCTTTCGCACGGCGGAATAGCGGCACACAAGGGAAAAGCCTGCGCTTTATGGCAGGCTTTCAGAATGAGGAAAACAACAACGATCAATTTTCGCGGGCGCTCGGCTTCGCGTCAGTCTCGCGTTTCACCTTCCAGTTCTCTTCGAAGAACCGGACCAGGCGGTCGATCAAGCGGCGGCGGCCGCCGATCATATGCAGGCCGCTCTCATGCTGATGCTCCTCGAGAATGTGGTTCAACTTAGTTTCAAGCTCCGTCATGATGACACCCCGCATTGAGACTTGCCTCCGGGCCGGGAGCGACCTCGGGGCTGCTTCCTTCTACATTAGCAACTGTCGCGCGCATCTGAAATCAGAAATTGTGATGCGCGGGATGAGAATATTAGATCACTTGCCAGCTTCCACCGCATGCGCCCCGCCATACGCGCGCTCTGGTCCGCGTCCAAGTCTATTTCGAGGCTGCCGCCAGCTGTCTCACGGTGCTGATGAAAGTCGTCGTCGCCCGAGTGAGGGTTCGGTCGCGGCGATAGGCAACGCCCAGCTCCCGCCACAATTCTTCGCCCTTGATCGGGATCAGCCTGACTCGGCCGGCAAGCACCTGGTCGCGAGCGAAACTGGCGCTGATAAGTGAAACCCCAAGCCCGGCGGCCACAAAGCTTTTAATCATGCCGACGCTTGGAAGTTCCATCCGTACCTGCAAGTGCCCGCCATAAGGGCGAAACAGCTTATCCATGATGCGCCGGCTGAAGCCGGTTTTGGGCAGCAACAACGGCTGTTTGGCAATTTCGCTGACCGGAACTAAATCCATTTTTGCCAGCGGGTTCTGCGGGCTGACCATCAGCATAAGCTGATCGCGGAATATGGGATGGGCTTTTAGGGCCGAACTCTTGACCGGCAGGGTAACAATGCCGACATCGATCGATCCATTCTCGAGCTTTTCGACGATCTTATAGCTGAAATTGCGGTAGATGCTGATCTGCACCCCGGGATAGAGGCTGCAATACTTGGCAAACACGTCGGGAAGAACGTAAAGGCAGGTGGCTTCATTGGCGCCCACAACGATCGTGCCCCGCGGCGTGCTGCCCTGGTCGGCGACGGCCAGCAGGGACTCGTCTCGCAGCTGCAGCATCCTCTCGGCGTAAGCAAACAGGGCACGTCCGGCGGGGGTGAGCGTCACATCCTTCCCGCTGCGATCAAGGATTCGGTCACCGTAAGCCTGCTCGAGCTGACGGATCTGGGCGCTGACGGCCGACTGCGACCGAAATACTTTTTGTCCCGCCCGCGAAAAGCTGCCAAGCTTCGCCACCTCGAGAAATGTCACCAGCTGATCAAAGTCCATCGTGCGGTGATTATAGAAGCAAGCTACCAGCAGAGCGACCTACAACTTGCTCCCCCAGGACGGCGGTTCCCGACCGGAAAAATCGCCACCCACCCGGTAATGGTCAATCTTCGGACCCCGAGGCGGAAACCCGTATCGCGGGGGGAACCGGCGGCGCGGAGCTGTGGAGTCCGCATTCATTCTTGCCGAAGCCCGGCCAGCGCCCGGCGCGGGGGCTTTCCCCGGATTTGACCGCGCGGGTGCAATGGGTACAGCCAATGGTCGGGTAGTTGCGATCGTGCAGGGGGTTGTAGGGGACGCCATGGCTTAGGGCATAACTCCAGATCATTTGCCGCGACCAATCGGCGAGGGGGCTGATTTTCACCACGCTGAATTTGACATCCCAGTCCACCTTGCGAACGCCCGCGCGCTCGGGCGTCTGAGTGCGCCGGATCGCCGTCACCCACGCCCGCAAGCTCGCCAGCTTGCGTCTTAAGGGCTCAACCTTGCGGATGCTACAGCACAGGTCAGGATCGCGCGCCCAGAGGCTCGGCCCCAGTTTCAGCTCCTGCTCTTCGGGTGTCAGATCGGAATAGAGTCTTTCAATGCGGATGTTGTATTTTTGCTCGACCCGGTCCATCAGCTCGTAGGTTTCGGGAAAGAGCAACTCGGTGTCGCCGGTAAAGACCTTCAAGCCAGGCTTGATTTTTGCCGCCATGTCGAGGAGCACCATGCCTTCGATACCAAAGCCGGTGGCTATTGCCACATGCTCTCCGTAGCGAGCCAAGGCCCAATCGAGCACTTGTCCGGCGCTCCAAGTCTCGGCCACAGGGATAATCTCATCGAGCTCGGTTGTCACTCGGCACCACTCTTCCCGCTTTCGAGACTGAGCTCGCGATCCCCGCCTGGAAGATCAAAGGCACTGAACTGGCGGCTAATTACATCGGCCATGCCGCAGCGCAACACCTCGCCCACGACC
>JAFAWX010000131.1 GCA_019241535.1 Acidobacteriota bacterium
GGTCGATTCCGCGGCGGTTTACTGGAACGCGTCTACGCGTTTCACCGACGGCGGAGAATTCGGCTTTGGCGCAGAGATGGGGATCAGCACACAAAAACTGCATTGCCGCGGACCCTTCGCGTTGGAGGAGCTTACCTCCGCCAAATACCAGGTTATCGGCTCGGGCCAGGTGCGCGACTAAGGCACAGGCAAGGAGGTGCAACCCGCTCTGAGCGGTCAGGCCTGGCAGAACCGAGGTCCGCGAGCTCAATATTCTACGTTCACCAGGTATAAGCCGCGTGCAGGAACGGTAGCGCCAGCCAATGAGCGGTTGCGGGCGCGAAGGATAGCGATCACATCCTCAGGATGAATCGTGCCCTTTCCCACCAGCAGGAACGTGCCAACAAGATTCCGCACCATGTGATGCAGGAATCCGCTACCACGCACCTCGTACATAAGTTCATCGCCTTCCTGGCGCCAGATGGAAGAGAAAATCGTCCGCACGTTGGATGTACCCGAACTGTACTCTCCGGGTTTTCCACCCGCTTCGACCTCGCGTCGCCCCCTGGGCTTTTCCGGATCGACGGCCGCGAATGAGGTGAAATCGTGCTCGCCTTCAATTCGCGCCGCCGCCTCCTGCATTGTCTCGAAGTGCAAAGGGTACGGATGATGCCACACGTAACGCGCGAAAAAAGGCGGGCAGATGGCCGGGCGGTAGAGCCGATAACGATAGGTCTTTGATTTCGCGGCGGTTCGCGGATGAAAATCCGCGGCGACTTCACACGCCTCGAGCACCCGGATGGAACCGGGAAGAATGTCATTAAGTGCGATGACGAGATTGGCCACGGGAATTCGGGACTCGCTCCGGAAGGTAGCTACCTGCGCCAGCGCGTGCACCCCGGCATCCGTCCGTCCCGAACCCTGAGGCAATACTTTTTCGCCGGTAATCCGTCCAATCGCTGTGGCGAGCGTTCCCTGGATGCTGGGAGCATCGGGCTGCGTCTGCCAGCCGCAGAAATCGGTTCCGTCGTAGGCCATCACCAGTTTGACATTGCGCATTGATAAATCGAATCTTCCAAGGTGCTCTTGCATCCAAAATTACATTATTACGGATATTCGGGTGGATTCCCCGCGGAGGCGGACACGTTTCGGCTGAGTGTCCGATTCTCTATCATCGCCATTGAGAGGTTCCTGGGTCGGGAAGTGCGGAACCCGGCAACCTAGTTTTGCGTAGCACGGCTTGATGCCAGTTTAGTCGGAGTCGAGACCAGCTCTGGTTCGCTTCGGATTCAACCGCTTTGCGGGTAAAAATAGCACGTCACACAGGGAGAGGATGGAATGTCATTGTTTTGGAAGTGTGTCTTTCGAGCGCTCTGCTTGCTACTTTTGGCCGGTGCCCTCGAGGCCGTCCGGGCCCAGACGGCGCCGCCGGCATCTGAGCAAAACACCGGATCCTCGCAGGCCAGTCTTCCCCAGTCCCCCGCGCCTCACCGTTTCCTGTTGAGGGATTACTCGAAGCCGAGGCGGGCTTTCCCCAATGTAATCGCTCCTTACACGCGGGAAGACGTCCCCGCGCCCGAGCTCGCCAACACGCCCAGACTCGAACAAATGATGCGCGAGGGCAAGATCTACCTCTCGATGGATGATGCTGTGGCGCTGGCACTTGAGAATAACCTCGATATCGGCATTGCCCGCTACAATCTGAACATCGCTGATACCGATGTTTTGAGGGCAAGAGCGGGTGCCAATCAGATTCTTGGCGCCAACTTTGGTGTCGTGCAGAACACGCCAGGGGGAGGTGTTGGCGGACTGAGCGGTACAGTGGGATCGGGACCGGGCGGAACAGCGGCGGCGGCCGGAGGTATCGGGGCCGGAACTTCGGGCATTGTAAGCACATCGCTGGGACTCGGGCCGGTTATCACCAGCTTCGATCCCATCTTGAGCGGCACCGTGCAGTTCGACCATGCCCGCTTTATTCCGACCAGCCCATTCGTAGGCACGGCGCAGAATACCACCACGGGAAATTTCAGCTATTTGCAGGGCTTCCAGTGGGGAACTAACATGTCGGTGGGCTTCACCAACTCTCGCACCACAACCAACAGCCTGTTTCAGACCGTCAGTCCCGCTTTGAGCTCGGGCTTCCAGTTCAAACTCACGCAACACCTGCTGCAGGGCTTCGGATTCGTCGCCAACGACCGGCTGATTCGCATCACCAAGAACAATCGTGAAATTTCCGATGTGGCGTTCCGGCTGCAAATCATCACCACCGTCGACCAGATCGAAAATCTCTACTGGAACCTCGTGTACGCCTATGAGAACGTGAGGGTGCAGCAGGAAGCTCTGGCATTTGCGCAAAAAACGCTCTCTGACAATCAGAAGCAGGTCGAGATCGGCAGCCTGGCACCCATCGAAGTGGTTCGCGCCCAGAACACAGTGGCCGCGGATCAGCAGAATCTAATCCAGGCACAAACCAACCTCGATCTCCAGCAGTTGCTCATGAAAAATGCGCTCAGCCGCACGCTGCAGGATGCCCGGCTGGCAAGCGCCGAGGTGATCCCGACTTCTACCATGGCACTCCCCCAGCAGGAACCGGTGGTTCCGACCGAAGACCTCATCAATGAGGCGCTCGCGCACCGCGCCGAACTGGCCGAATCACGAATTGATCTGACTAACCGGGACATCAGCGCGCGCGCCATCAAGAGCGCGCTGCTGCCGACCCTGGATCTGTTCGCGTACTATAACGGGTCGGGAATCGGCGGTTCGCAAAACCCCAACTACATTTGCCGGACCCAGCCGACCTCGGGCTTCTGCCAGGGGTTCCAGTCCGCCGCTCCCATCTCCTACGGTTCGACTCTCGGCGATCTGGTGGACTCATCGGCACCGGACAAGGGTGTGGGAGTGACGCTCAATATCCCTATCCGCAATCGCCAGGCCCAGGCGCTCGCCTCTCGTTCCCTGCTTGAGTACCGCCAGGCCGAGATGCGCCTGCAGCAGATCGAAAACCAAGTGCGCATTGAGGTACGGAACGCGCAGTTTTCGGTTACTCAGAATCGGGCTGCGGTGCAGGCGGCACAGGCGGCAGTCGCCTTGGCCAAGCAGTCGCTCGATGCCGAACAGAAGAAATTCAATCTGGGGGCATCGACCTCGACTCTCGTGCTGCAAAACCAATCCGCTTTGGCGGCGGCCGAGTCCAACCTGGTTTCAGCCGAAGCCGCCTATGAAAAGGCACAGATTGAGTTTGATCGGGCCACGGGACTGCTGCTCGAACACGCCGGAATCGTGATGTCCGATGCGGAAAAAGGGGAGGTGAACCATACGCCGAAGATACCCTTCGTGGCGCCGCGTTCTGACGTGCGCTCCGTGATGCCGCAGTCGCCAACTGAGCCCATCCAGCCCGCGCAACAACCGCAGCAGTAAACCCGCAAAGCGGCCGGTGGAGAGCTTCACCGGCCGCTCGCTTTACAATTCTTTTCGCTGAGTTCAGAAACTCCCAGATAACCTGTACAATCCCGGAATTTCCGGGATTGCTGCTTCTCGGTCCAATGCTGGTCCGGAAGCCCGCGCTCCATTAACGCCCCGTGAGGATATTGCCATGTCAGGCCAGAAAGTTGTCGCCCTCCTCTTCAGTATTCTCTTTTTCGTGTTTGCCGTCGCAAGCGCCGGCCACGCGCAGAATACAGCCAATTCGAGTTCCACAGCTCCGCAATCACTGCCGCCGGCGCCACAATCTTCGAGTGCACGGGCTGAAACGCTTCCGCGCTATCTGTCCGAAGACTACACCAAGCCGGCCCGACCTTTTCCTAACGTTATTGCGCCCTACAAACCGCGGCATGTCGCCCAACCCGACCTGGTCAATACACCCAGGATTGGCCAACTGCTGCAGGGCGGCAAGCTGCTGCTCTCGATGGACGACGCGATCGCGCTGGCGCTTGAGAACAACCTCGATTTGGTGCTGGCACGCTATAACCTCAACATCGCCGACACAGATGTTCTGCGGGCCAGAGCCGGATCAAGCATTCTCGGCGTTAACACGGGGGTGGTGCAAAACACCCCCGGCGGCGGTGTAGGCGGACTGAGCGGCACGGTTGGTTCCGGCACCGGCGGTACAAGTGTTGCGGCCGGCGGCGCGGGTAGCGGCACCAATGGGCTGGTGAGTTCCACCCTCGGCATTGGTTCGCCAATCACCCCTTTTGATCCCTCGCTCACTGGAAGTCTACAAATGGACCGCAATTATGTCCTCTCGAGCAGCGCTCTGAGTGGACGGGCGGTAACCAACAACAATACGGGAACCGCCAACTTCGGCTACCAGCAGGGGTTTCACACGGGAACCAACATGGCAGTGAGCTTCAATAACACGCACACCACTACCAACGGTCCGCTCAGCGCACTCAGTCCGACTCTGAGCTCGGGTTTTCAGTTTCGGGTGACGCAGCAGTTGCTCCAGGGTTTCGGGTTCCTGCCGAACACGCGCTTCATTCGAATCGCTAAGAATAATCGCGAGATTTCTGACGTTGCCTTCCGTTTGCAGGTAATTACAACCGTCGATCAGATCGAGAATCTCTACTGGAACCTGGTCTACGCCTTCGAAAATGTGCGCGTCCAGCAGGAAGCGCTGAGCTTCGCCGAGAAAACATTGTCCGACAATGAACGAGCGGTGCAGGTGGGCACCTTGCCACCCATCCAAGTCGTCAGTGCGCAGAGCACGGTGGCCAGCAACCGCCAGGCAATGACTGTAGCGCAGACGAACCTGCAACTGCAGGAACTGCTCGTGAAAAATGCCATCAGTCGAAATCTCGAGGACCCAACCCTGGTGGGTGCAGAGGTAATCCCTACTTCGACCATCCAGCTGCCCTCCCAGGAGCCGGTTGTTCCCACGCAGGACCTTATTAACGAGGCGCTGGCACACCGCGCGGAGCTCGCGGAATCGCGAATTGACCTGACCAGCCGCGACATCAACATCAAATCGGTTCGAAATGCCATGCTCCCATCCCTCGATGTGTACGCCTATTACGGTGGCAGCGGGCTGGGCGGCACCTTGAATCCAAATGCCGCTTTTTGCCCTTCCTCCTCCGGTATCTGCATAAACCGCAACCGCATTCCTTCTCAGTTCCTTTCCGCTCCGGTCGGCTATGGAGACACCCTCAGCCAGCTCGTAAGCTCGAACGGACCGGACAAAGGGCTGGGCGTTACTTTGACCATTCCAATCCTGAACCGTACGGCGCAGGCAAACCAGGTGCGCGCGGAGCTGGAGTTTCGCCAGGCACAGGTGCGCCTGCAGCAACTGGAAAACCAAATAAGAATTGAAACCAGGAATGCGCAGTTCGATGTGCAACAGAATCGCGCCAGCGTGGATGCCGCGCAGGCAGCAGTCAAGCTTGCGCGTCAAACGGTAAATGCCGAGCAAAAAAAGCTCGAGGCGGGAGTTTCAAACCCCACGGCGGTGATGCAGGTGCAGGCTTCCCTGACAAACACGGAGTCGACTCTGGTGTCAGCCATGGCAGCCTACGCCAAATCCCTCGTCGAGTTGGACCGCGCCACCGGGCTGCTGCTGGAACATGCCGGAATCGTGATGTCGGATGCAGAAAAGGGTCAAGTGACCAAGATGCCGAAAACCCCTTCTGTAGCTCCGCGGACCGACCTGCCCTCAGCCACCGCACCCGAGGTCGAACAGCAACCGGCACCGGCTCCGAAATAGATAGCAGAAAATGGGCGATCAAACACGAAGGCAGGCGTGAAACGTCAGGATGGCTGCCGGCGAGCAAGCTCCCAGGCCTTCGCGTACTTCCAGGAGACATAGCCGGCATGATAGAGGTGAAGCAACAAGCCTTCGCGGCCGTCGAGAAAACCTAGGCGGAAAACGTAATTGTAGAGAAAGGTCAATCCGGGTCGGAGAACAATGTTGATCAAACTGAAACGGCTATGGCCGCGCCCGCTCGCAATCTGGGCTCCGGCTGACGAATAGCTGTTCATATGAGCAATATAGCCCTGCAAAGTCGGATAGGCGCAATGGACAAGAGCATGGGTGAGCTTGCCGGTAGGGCCATCGACCCGGATCGTGGGGTGGGCGCCATACTCCTCGAATTTCCCGGCCCCGCGGCGGATCAGACGCAACTTGGGGTCAGGATAAAATCCGCCATGCTTTATCCAACGGCCCAGAAAGTAATTTTTCCGAGGAATCCAGAAACCGACAGAGTTCGGACTCCCGTTAGCTTGACTTCCGCTGGTAAGTGCATCCCACTGCGGAACGTCACCGGTCGGTCCCTGCGGCGGAGTACCCCAAATTAGGGCATGAATTTCGCCGGCGAGTCCGGGCTCGAGGCTCTCGTCCGCATCGAGTTGCAGGATCCAGTCCCCCGTACCTTTATCCATGGCAGAATTCTTCTGCGCCGCAAAGCCTTTCCAGGGCTCGACGAATACCCTGGCACTGTAAGAGTGGGCAATCTCGAGGGTACGGTCGCTCGAACCCGAATCGACGATGATGATTTCGCTGTCTCCGTCATGGACCAGTGGCATTACGCTTTGAAGCGTGCGCGACAGGTTGGCTTCTTCATTCAGGGTGATGAGAGCGACGGAAAGCTTCACGCACAGAGAATATACCTACGGATCCGCCGGGAAAGGTGTTTAGCGGTAGGGCTGGAACCGCAGCCGCCCTCCGGCCATATAGTCTACCGCTGGAACGAATAAGCCAGCGGAGTCCCTTTCCTTGGTGATACTCACTGAGTCGGGCGGTAGAACCCTAGTTGACTATGGGCGGGCGCGATTCAGTCTAGTTGCAATCGCCAAGGCGAACGTTCCGGCCAGTTCTTTATGGCTTTCGTTGCCCAGGTTGTGGACTTATCTTTGTGACACGACGTGCATGGATTAGGAATTCCGTACTGGTCCGCCAGCTGTGGGCTGATAAAACGGAAGGTGTGTGCATGAACAAACGTGTTTGCGGGCCCCTCGCTTTCGATCAGAGGCATGTGACAAACAATGCACTGACTTCCAGCAGAACCAGGCTTATGATGCGTGTGCTCTTCGAGCGTAGCTGTTCGGGGCCCGTTTGGAGAAAGAGGAGCGTGGCAATCTAAACAGAGTCTATCGGCAGGCTTCGTAAGTTGCGCGTAATTATTCGTGCCATGCACGTCGTGGCAGCTGAAACAAGTGATCCCACGACGATACATTATGCTCTGGACAAAATCGTTGCCCTGCATTCGGTTCTTATGCGCCGTGCCGTCAGCGAAGTAATAGAAATCGGTACGACCTAGCGTAGGCTCCTCGAGCTTCCAGTAATCTTGTAGTCTTTCCCCCACGCGATAACCGACCGGCCAGTCATAATACTTGCCCTCGATGGGTATCGTAAGCGGGCGTCCTTGCGAATGACATTGGATGCACGTATCGCTGGCTGCAACATAGTTCGTGCGAGAGGGGTTAAAAATATTCCTTTGGGTTGGATGTGCGGCATGTTCGCTCGCGGGCCCGTGACAGCGTTCGCACCCTACATTCCATTCCGCGACCTGCTTCGTGCGAATATCGTATCCGACCGAATGGCACCCGTCGCAAGTCGGACCAGTTGGCCGGGCCATATTGTTGGGCGGATAGTATTGCGCCCACCAATCCGTACCCGGGCGGACGAAATACTTGCTCCAGACGTGGTTCTTGACCTCCCACTGAGCGCCGAGCGGATAGTAATCGGCGCCTACTTTGGTGAAGTAGCGCTGCTTCCAAAGACTGCCGTAAACGAAAGCGATTTGATCGACTGTGAACTTTGCCACTCTGTTCGTGGCAAGGTCTGATATGAGAGCTTCAGGATGTTCACGAGGATCGCGCACGACGTTCGCCATCGGCGTCCGTTTCCAGCGATCGTATATTTCGCGATGGCACGTTCGACACGCTTGCGAACCAATATAGTGGGCTGAGCTGAGCGCTACTGTCTGTGCCTGCTCTTCTCCCGCCATAAGTGGACGCATGTTGCGGATGAAAATAAGCAATTGCCAAATGCCGGATGTTTTCAGATGTGGACGGTCCCAAGCGGGCATTCCAGTGAGCTGAACACCATTTTCAATGATGTAGTGAATTTCACCATCGGTGAGACTCTGGGTTGCGCGGGAGCTGAGATTAGGGGCACGCGGATACAGACTCCGACCGATTGAAGTCGTGGCGTTGCCGTCTATTCCGTGACAATTGGCGCATCGTGCTAAAAAGAGTTCCCGCCCAGCCTGTAGGTTTTCTGCCGAAGCTGGCAGCGGATTAGTCTCGCGCCTTGCTTTTCGCGGGATTGCTAGATCTCGAATTCTTCTGGCAATGGCGGATTCGAACGGTAAGGGTTCGGTTGTCGCACGAAAACCCCGGTAGACAAGCAGTAAAAGACAGACAAGGATTGCCAATGTGAGAAGAAAGAAAGTAACCAGCCGTGCCTCCCACTTTTTCACTGGCGTGATTGTAGTGGAGGCTCAATTGGGAGGACCAACAAAATCCGATCATCGTTGTTTGCCTCTGAAACGTCACCTGACTGGACAAAGTACCGGTTTCGGACAAGTCTTTTGTTTGCTGTCTCCTTTCAGTGCATCTTGCGATTCACGAAAACGAAACAGACAAGGTCTGCTTCGGCAAGGAGCTGCCCTCAGCCACCTCACCTCAGGTCGAACAGCAGCCGGCACCGGCGCCGAAATAGATAGCAGAAGACCGGCGAGCAAACACGAGGCAAGAAACGTCAGGATGGCTGCCGCCGAGAAAGTCCGGAGGCTGCGACTATTTTCAGGACACGTAGCCGGCCTGATAGGAGGTGAAGCAGGAATCCTTGCTGGCCATCGAGAAAACCCCCGGCGGAAAACGTTGGTACAGAGAAAGTTCAATCCAGTAGAGTGGGAAATCTCGGGGTACGGTCGCTCGAACCGAATCGACGATGATGATTTCGCTGTCGTCCTCGTTGACGAGTGGCATCACACTTTGAAGCGTGCGCGACAGATGGGATTCCTCATTTAGGGCGATGAGCGACGAAAACCTTCACGGACAGAGAATATACCGGGACTGCACCGCCCCGTCGTCGAAGAGCGCCATTGCGCGGAAATGAAGCCGCCTACTTGCACGGGCGGAATATTGGCAAATCAGAAGAACCTACTCTCACCTGCTCTCAGCAAATTCCCGCTGTGAACGTCCGGAACCACCCCTTTATAGACGGGACATCCGACCGCGAACCAGCGGGAGGGCAGCCATCCGAGCGGTGATTTTGGCCCTTACTTGCTCCGCCCGCAATAGGTCTCCTATGATCGATTTGGGAGAACAATCAAATGGCGGAGAGAATCCCCCCCGAAGTCTCTGACAGTCCCATTGCCGATATCGATGAGCAGCGCCGGCCTTCGATGTCGGAAAAAGCCTGGGCTGAAAAAACTCTCTTGGGCTCACTTGAGAAATTCCCCGAGAAGCCGATCGGGGCGCCTACGGGCGTAAATCAGGACGAGCACGGCCGCGCCCGCTTCACCACTATTTCCGGTATACCCGTCCGCCGGCTCTATACCCCCGCCGATCTTCCCGAAGATTGGGATTATGAGCGCTACCTGGGCTATCCCGGGCAGCCCCCCTTCACGCGTGGCATCCACGCCACCGGCTATCGCGGAAAGCTTTTCACCATGAGGCAGTTCTCGGGATTCGCCTCGCCCGAGGAGACCAATCGGCGATACAAATACCTGCTGGAGCATGGCGGCAGCGGGCTGTCGGTCGCCTTCGATTTGCCAACGCTGATGGGTTATGACTCCGACCACCCGGCCAGCGAAGGCGAAGTGGGAAAATGCGGGGTGGCCATCGATTCACTCGCCGACATGGAGATCCTTTTCCAGGGAATTGACCTCGAGAAGACTACCGTCTCGATGACTATCAACTCGCCCGCTTCTATTATGTGGGCGATGTATCTGGTGGTGGCCGAGAAGCAGGGGGCGGACTGGAGCAAGATCTCGGGCACCATCCAGAATGACATTTTGAAGGAATACATCGCGCAGAAAGAATACATTTACCCGCCCGCACCCTCGATGAGGCTGGTGGTCGACACGTTTGAGTTCGGTTCCCGCTTCACTCCCCGCTTCAACACAATCTCAATCAGCGGATACCACATCCGTGAGGCGGGATCGACAGCCCTGCAGGAATTGGCATTCACGCTTTACGACGGAGTTGAATATGTAGAGTGGGCACGCCGTCGCGGCCTCGAGGTGGACGATTTCGGCCCCCGGCTGAGCTTCTTCTTTAATGCCCACAACGATTTTTTTGAGGAAATTGCCAAGTACCGGGCGGCGCGCAAGATCTGGTATCGCGTAATGAAGGAGCACTTTGGCGCGAAAGCCGAGCGCACCTGGCTGATGCGCTTCCATACTCAGACTGCCGGTGTTTCGCTTCCCGCACAACAACCCATGAACAACATTGCCCGGGTCGCGATCCAGGCGCTTGCGGCCGTCCTTGGCGGAACGCAGTCGTTGCACACCGACGCCTACGACGAAGCCCTCGCGCTGCCAACCGAAGATGCAGCGCGGATTGCGCTTCGAACGCAACAAATCATCGCCTACGAATCCGGAGTCACCCAAACGGTCGATCCCCTGGGCGGCGCCTATTTCCTCGAGAATCTCACTCTGCAAATGGAGGAGGGCGCTTTCAAGTATTTCGATAAGCTGGATGCGATGGGGGGCATGGTAAAGGCAATCGAGCGCGGATACCCGCAGAAGGAAATCGCCGAAGCGGCTTACCAGTATCAGCGTGCCGTCGAAGCCAAAGAAAAAATCATCGTCGGCGTAAATGAGTTCACCATTGAAGACGAGCCTCCGAATACTCTCTATATAGACGAAAGTGTCGCCAGACACCAGGCAGCAAAGCTGAAAACGCTGCGCCGAGACCGCTCCGGTGACCAAGTGCGGAGGCGGCTCGAAGCCCTCAAGAAAGCGGCGGCACGGGAAAACCAGAAAGCCGCTGCAGACGAAGTCTCGTCCGCAAACACCATGCCCTACATCATTGACGCGGTACGCGCCTATGCGACTATCGGGGAAATCTGCGATGCCCTGAGAGACGTATATGGAACCTATACGGAAGTGAGTGTCACATAAGCAGTTGCTGGCCGGACGTAACTTTCTGAGGGCGGGCTCGCATCATACAGTGTATTGCATGTGTGATCGTAAGACTGTCGGACGGAAAACCCGCGTTCTGCTGTGCTGGGTGGCCGTGCTCAGCGCCGTGCTGGCCTACACGCTAGTAATGGCTGACCGTTCACCGGCACACCAGGCCGACGACCAGTTGATCGATCCGGCCGGTACTCCTGTAGCCATTACTGGCAAGCCCCTTCCGGCGGCTAACCCCAAAGTTTCAGAACACAACCTTCATTGGTTAAAGACCCAATCGCCGCAGGCGCAGATGGAATTTCTTTTGGGGGCGGCAATCAATCATGACGAAGGCGCCACGGATCTCATTCAAGACTACATTGCGAGGTGGCATGGCCGGCTGCACCGCAGCCAGCGGTGGCAGGATCTCGAAACCACAGCCCTTTACTCGAACGATCTTCGGGTGCGCGCTGCAGCCATTGAAATCAATCTGGCAGTCAATAATCTCAGCGAAACAGGGGAAACCGTCTCGCGGTTGCTGGAGAATGGAGAAAAGCAACCCGGCTACCGGCCCTGGAGCGCATGGGAATTGGGAATGCTCGCCAACCGCGGCGCCGAGCCGGAGCTTATCCACGAGCGGCTGGTGACCTGGATGCATGATAAAGACCAGCAGACGCGATTCTGGGCGGTCGAGGGCCTGGCGCATGTTGGCACCGAGCGGACAATCCCGGACTTTCTTGATGTGTTGCGGAACGACCCTTCTATGGCAGTTCGCGAGCGAGCCGGATGCAGCCTGGCCAAATCAGGCATGCTTACGCGCGAGCAGCGCATGAAGGCCGTTCCCGGACTGCTGGAGCTCAGCGATGATCCAGCTTTGAATGAAGTAACCAGGGCCTGGGTCTATCAGGCACTCAGGGAGATCACGGACGAAGATCTGCCCGATGACCCGGCGACCTGGAGAAACTGGTACTCGAAGAACGGAGCACAGAGGGTCGAGCAGTTCCGTCACAGCCCGCCATGGGCCCTATTAGGAAACAGTTAACCGCTGCCCGGCCGAGCCCAATTCAGCCCACCCGCTAAGTTACACTGAGTGCTTCCGATTACGACTCTCATAAGCGACCGACGTTCATGGAACATGTGCTCGGTATTGACGTGGGAACCGGTGGTACGCGCGCCTTGCTGGTAGACCGCTCGGGTGCGATCTGCGGCTCGGCCACCTGTGAGCACGTGCCCTTTGCCTCTCCCCGCACCGGCTGGGCGGAACAGGATCCTGAGGACTGGTGGCAGGCCGCAGGAAAAGCGGTACGCGGAGCGCTGGAGCAGGCTCCGCAGGCGAAGGTGGCCTGCGTGGGCCTGGCGGGGCAGATGCATGGAGCGGTGCTGCTCGACGCGGCTGACCAAGTCCTCAGGCCGGCTATTATCTGGTGCGACCAGCGCAGCGCGCAGCAATGCGACTGGCTCAATTCGATGGTCGGGGAGCAAAGGATCATCGAGCTGACATCGAATCCCGCCCTAACCAATTTCACTCTCACGAAGCTGCTATGGGTACGCGATCGCGAGCCCGAGGTCTGGAAGCGATTTCAACGGTTGCTCCTGCCCAAAGACTACGTTCGTCTGCGCATGACAGGGGAGCACGCGATGGACGTGGCAGATGCCTCGGGCACGTTGATGCTCGACGTGGCGCACCGCCGCTGGTCGGAAGAGATGCTATCACTCGCCGGGATTCCGCCGAGCAGTGTTCCCAGGCTTTATGAATCACCCGAGATATGTGCGCGGGTTTCGCCGGCCGGGGCGGCTCATCTCGGGCTGTCTGCTGGCACTCCTGTGGTCGCCGGGGCAGGCGATCAGGCCGGGGGCGCCGTGGGTATGGGAATCGTGCGCGCTGGGGCCATCAGCGCCACGATCGGAACCTCGGGCGTTGTGTTCGCCGCGACCGATAATCCTGCCATGGACGTGAAAGGGCGGGTCCACACGTTCTGTCATGCCGTTCCCGGGCGCTGGCACGTGATGGGCGTAACCCAGGCGGCAGGACTTTCGCTTCGCTGGATTCGCGGGCTGCTCGAAAATTCCACCAGCATCTCTTACGACCAACTCACGCGCGAGGCGGCCCAGGCGCCGGCAGGCTCCGATGGCGTACTGTGGACACCCTATTTAATGGGAGAGCGGACTCCGCATCTCGATCCCTCTGCGCGCGCAACTCTCACCGGACTGGCCGCGAGTCACACCCGCGCCCACATGGTGCGAGCCGTACTCGAGGGGGTAGCCTTCAGCCTGAAAGATACATTCGCCCTGTTTAGGGAAATGGGCGTGCCGGTCAGCAAGATCCGGCTGGGCGGAGGGGGAGCGCGCTCCCCACTGTGGGGGCAGATCCAGGCCGACGTTTATGGCTCAGAGGTAGAGATCCTGCGGGCGGAAGAGGGAGCAGCGTACGGGGCGGGACTTCTGGCGGCAGTTGGAGCGAGGTTCTGGAATTCGGTCGAAGAGGCGTGCGACGCCGTCGTCGAAGTCGAGCGGCAGATAAGGCCTGAAGCCGCCGCGGCCAGAGTGATGGTCGAGCAATACGAGCGTTACCGGCAGATTTATCCTGCCCTCAAGTTCTTTGCCCCAAGGGGATGAACCAAGACGGATGTCAAACTCACCTGCTACTGGTAACCCAGTCATAAATATCTCCTGCAGTGGGTTGCTTTTCGATCTCGACGGGGTGCTTGTCGACTCAACCCCGGCAGTCGCCCGAGTCTGGACCCGCTGGGCACTCGCCCACGGCTTTGACCCGGAGGAAACCGTGCGGCTCGCGCATGGCCGCCCCAGTATCGCAACCATAGGGGACCTCCTTCCAGGTGCGGATTTTGCCGCCGAGAATGAGGTCGTGCTCCGCGGCGAGATTGAAGATACGGAAGGGGTGGTGGCGCTTGCGGGTGCTCGCGAGCTTTTGGCCTCGCTACCCATGGCGCGCTGGGCAGTAGTGACCTCCTGCTCCCGGCGGCTGGCTGAGGTGCGTCTAGAGACGGCGGGATTCTCCCTGCCTCGGCATCTTGTGACCTGCGATGACGTGCGCCAAGGCAAGCCCGACCCCGAGCCCTACCTGAAGGGGGCGTCGTTGCTGGGCGCTCCGGCGTCAGAGTGCATCGTGTTTGAGGACGCGCCAGCCGGGATCCGGGCGGGGAAGGCTGCCGGCGCTCGCGTAGTGGCTCTCAAGACCACTGCCTCTGACGCCGAGCTCCGAAGCTCCGGGGCGGACTGGATTCTGCCCGGCTATGACCACGTAGTTCGAGTGCAGTTCGACCATGGCTCGAGCAGCATTAAGTTGCAGTTACGACCTGATTCCCCCCCTCCCAACCCTGCCGTGTAAAAATATTGTCAAGCCCTTCTGCCGCCTGTCGTTTCCGGAGAAATCAGTAGTAATCTGAGAAGCAGTTCTCCCGCGCGCTCGCGCCCAAGAATGGAGGCAGAAGCATGCTGCGTACAGCCGAGAATCAGCCGTTTTCGGGTTTTCAACCGGGCCCGCAGAAAATGCCGCACCGCGGCCCATCGACGTCAACCGACAAGATTTTGGTGGTCGAGGACGACCCGGCGGTCCAGCGCGCCCTGCGGAGACTGTTTGAAACGGAAGGGTACGGCGTGCAGACGGCCCCGGACGGCCCCAGCGCGGTCGAATTGTTTTCAGCCGCTCCGCCCTCGGCCGTAGTGCTCGATCTACGCCTGCCGGGCATCTCCGGCCGCGAGGTTTGCAGCGAGTTCAAACGGCACTCGCCGAGCGTGCCCATTATCGTTCTAAGTGCGGCCACCGACGTCTCCGATAAAGTCTTACTGCTCGAGTTAGGCGCTGACGACTACGTAACGAAGCCCTTCAGCCCACGCGAACTCCTGGCACGCGTGCGCGCCGCGCTACGACGGACGGCAAGACCGGTCACGACCGAGCAGTTCACGTTCGACGACATCCATGTAGACTTCACCAAGATGGAGGTGGTGCGTGAAGGCAAAGCCGTCACTTTGACGGCTCAAGAATTTAAGACATTGAAATTCATGCTGCAGAACCCCGAACGCGTGATTACGCGCGATGAACTCCTGAACGAAGTCTGGGGATATCACAATTACCCATCTACCCGGACAGTCGACAACCATATCCTCAAGCTGCGCCAGAAACTGGAGAAAGATCCCGCCAATCCTGTGCATTTTCGGACCGTGCACGGTGTAGGCTACAAGTTCGTAGGCTGAGATGCCAGAGGAGCGGTATGGTAAAAGTCCGACTAAGAACCAAGTTTCTGCTCTCCATGGTTCTGATCTCGGGCGGCCTGACCTCATTGACCCTGCTGTTTGTGCGGCAAAACCTTCGTTCTCAGGTTAGAGAACAGATCGTCTCTCAGCTGCGGAATTCGATCAGCACCTTCCAAAGTTTTCAGCGCGAACGCGAGATCACGCTTTCCCATTCCGCCGACCTGCTGGCCGATCTTCCCAATCTTCGCGCCCTCATGACCACGCATGACGAGGCCACCATTCAGGATGGGTCGGCACCTCTTTGGCAGCTTGCCGGCAGCGACCTGTTCGTCCTTGCCGACCGGAGCGGAAGAATCGTTGCCCTGCACACAAATACACCCGGCTTCACCAGGGACATGGCCGAAAGCTCATTCGCTCGATCGCTGAGCGGGCAGGAACGCTGGTGGTTTGGCTCGCAACACCTCTACGAGGTCTTCCTGAAACCGATTTATTTCGGGCCGGCGGTCGAAGGGCGGTTGCTGGGATTCCTGGTGATTGGCTACGAAATTGACGAACGGCTGGCGTCGGAGATCAGCCGCATCGCAAGCGGCAAAGTAGTTTTCTATTATGGCGAAACGATCGTCACCAGCACCCTCGCATCTCCGTCCGAGGAGGCTGAGCTCGCCCGCCAGAAGCTGCAGGCTGCCGACATATCCCCACGCGTAGAGCTCGGCGAGGAGCGTTTTCTTACGACCACGCTCGAGCTCGCACCTAAAGGCAGCCCGAGTGTGCGGCTCGTGGTGCTGAAGTCTTACGACGAAGCCACCGCATTCCTTGAAAAGCTGAACCGGCTGCTTCTGGGACTGGGTGTTCTCGCCCTGGTCATCGGCAGCGCCCTGGTGTACTTCATATCCCATACCTTCACCCGGCCACTTTCGAGCTTGCTCGCCGGTGTTGCTGCCCTCGAAAAGGGCGACTTCAATTACGCGCTCGATGCCCGCGGCGGAGATGAAGTAGCCGAGCTGACGCGGGCCTTCGATCGCATGCGCGAAAGCCTCTTCAGAACCCAGCAGAACCTGATCGAGTCGGAGCGGCTCGCCACCATCGGCCGGATGGCCAGCTCGATTTCGCATGATCTGCGCCACTCGCTCGCGGCCATCGTAGCCAATGCGGAATTTTTGTGCGAAGCCCACCTCTCGTCCGGGCAGCGCGACGAACTCTACCACGAGATTCAGCTGGCCGTGAACCGCATGACGGAACTGATTGATTCCTTGCTCGAGTTTTCTCGCACGCGCGCCTCCCTGCGCCCTTCGTACGGGAGTCTCCGCACCGCAGTCGACAATGCGGTTCACGCCGTCCGTGCCAACCCGGAGTTCCACAATGCGCATGTGAATATCCGTCAGTCGGGGAACGTCGAGGGCTGGTTTGATCATCGCAAGCTGGAGCGTACATTCTTCAATCTGGTTCTCAACGCGTGCGAGTCTCTCCCCGACCGTTCAGGTCGGGTCGATATCGAGCTGCGCGACACCGGCTCCGCCATCGAAATCCGGGTCAGCGACAACGGACGTGGCATTCCTGCTTCCATACGAAATACCCTTTTTGAACCTTTTGTAAGCCTAGGGAAAGAGAACGGCACCGGTCTGGGCTTAACCGTCGCACAGAAAATCGTTCAAGATCACGGAGGCGAGCTTGCCGTAGAGAGCACCTCCCGGGATGGCACGGTCTTCCGAGTAACTCTTCCTTATCCGGCGCCTCTTGGCCAAGTCATGGCGGCAGAAGCCGAACAGGCTTCCTCAGTTCGAGGAGCCCGCGCTGACGCGACCCAGGCTTGACTTGGAAAACTTTGACCCGTGCCGGCGCGAGAAACACGGTTCTCTCAGGAGGGAAAGTTGAACAAGCAAACGTTGTGCTCGGTGCCCCTTGACAGGTTGCTTGCCCTTTTTGCAGCGATCCTAGTGTGTTGTTCGGCTTCGGCGCAGCAATCTGCCACCTCTTCCCCAAACCAGGCGCTGGCTGATTCCGTCCAGGAATTGCGCGAGCAGGTCCGCGAGCTGCGCTCGGCGGTTGCCGAAATCAGATCGGAAGCGTCTGAGTACCGGGCCGAGAACCAGCAATTGCGTCAGGAGCTCGAGACCATGCATGCGAGCATCCCGGCCACGGCGAGCGAGAAAGGGGCCGCGGGTATCGACTCCGCAGGCGAGCCTTCTCCGTTCGACCAACGCATATCTTCGCTCGAAGAGACCACCCAAGTACTCGAAAGCGAAGTGCGCAGCCAGTACCAGACCAAGGTCGAGAGCGCGTCCAAGTATCGGCTGCGGCTTTCGGGACTGGTGCTGCTGAACCTTTTCCATAACGGCGGCCAGGTAAATAATCTGGATTTCCCCACCTACGCAACCCCGAGCAGTCCGTATCGTCCCAATTCAAGTTTTGGCGCTACCCTTCGTCAGTCCGAGCTGGGGTTCGAAGTCTTCGGGCCGACTGTGGCGGGAGCAAAAACCAGCGGCGAAGTCCACTTCGATTTCGGGGGAGGATTTCCGGCGGGTGCTCTGGATGGGGTGAGCACCGGGCTGGTGCGCCTGCGCACGGCAACCGTGCACCTCGACTGGGACCGGGTTTCGCTCGTGGCCGGACAGGACGGCCTTTTCCTATCCCCCGTGTCGCCCACTTCTTTTGCGTCTCTGGTGATTCCCAGCTTCGGCTATTCCGGGAACCTGTGGGCGTGGACGCCACAGCTGCGGGCGGAGCGCCGCTTCCAGTTGAGTGAGGGCCAAAGCATAGTCATTGACGGCGGCATACTGGACAATCTCACCGGCGAACCCTCGTACGGCACCTCGCGTTTCCCCCAAGCCGGGGAAAGCTCTGGGCAGCCGGCCTGGGCCGTCAGGACGGGCTGGAGCGGCAAAATGAGAGGAAGGGTAATGGGGCTCGGAGCCGGGGGTTACTATTCACGGCAGAACTGGGGCATTTACCGCCGCACAGACGGCTGGGCGGCAACCGCCGACTGGCGTGTACCGCTGCCTGCCCGGCTCGAACTCTCGGGCGAATTCTATCGCGGGCGGGCGGTGGGCGGGATCGGCGGCGGAATTGGGCAGTCGGTCCTTTTCAGCGGAGATCCTTCGCTGCCGACATCTCTTCTCCGTCCCGTAAATTCCGCGGGCGGCTGGTCGCAGATAAAATTTGCTGCCACGCCGCGGCTTGAATTTAACGGAGTTTTTGGGGAGGATCACCCGTTTTCTGCGGATGTGCACGCGTTTACGTATCCAGTGGGGTACTATCCGGTGGTCCTCGCGGCGAACCGCAGCGAGATGATGAACTTCATCTTTCGTCCGCGCTCGGACCTGCTGATCTCAGGCGAATATCGCCATCTGCACACCTCAACCGTCGGCGCGCCGGGGACGGCGGGCCAGGTGAATATGATCATGGGAGTGTTGTTTTGACGCTCGGACGACAGCTCCTGCCCTGGGCCTGCGCGCTCATGATTTGTTTTGGAAGTGCTCGCGCGCAGCAAACCACGGTGAAGGCGCGAATCAAAATTATCGAGGAAGAACATCAGAAACCATCTGCTCACGACGAGAATGCGGTGCTCTGGCTCAATCCGCTTGGTGCGCAGACAGCGCCCGGGCAGCACAGGTCCCCCGCGGGACCACTGCGTTTGACGCAGCACAACAAGAGTTTCGTGCCGCATTTGCTCGTAGTGCCGGTAGGCGCCGTAGTTGAGTTCCCCAACCGCGACCCTTTTTTTCACAACGTCTTTTCGCTTTTTGAAGGCAAACGCTTTGACCTTGGATTGTACGAAGCGGGAACGACCCGAAACGTCAGCTTCGACCGTCAAGGGATCTCCTATATCTTTTGCAACATTCACGCGGAAATGAGCGCCGTCGTTATTGCCCTCGACACGCCTTACTACGGTATTTCAGGCCGCAACGGTGAAGTCGTCGTACCGAATGTGCCCACCGGCCGTTACTCGATGCACTTATGGTACGAAACCGCTCTACCGGCAACTCTCAATCGAATTACTCGCGAGATCAATGTAGCTCCAGACAACCCGACGCTGGGCGTCCTCGAGATACCGGCGGCCACGGTTAACGCGCACAAAAACAAGTATGGAATGGACTACGAGCCGCCAGCCCCGAACAGTCCGGCTTACGACCGCCGCTAGTTTGAAAAACATTCCTGGGTTGATGAGATATTTAAATTCTCCTGGAGTGACATTCCCCGCCGCCTCTGTATCCTTGCGCGGCTGTTCGTTGGACCGGCTCCCAGCGGCTAGAGCCGGTGTCCTCGCAGGGACGAAATTATGCCCGTGCATAGTTTTTGCCCTTCCTGAACCACTCCGCGGCAGGCTGGCCTTCTTTTGTATGTTGCTCCAGCCCATCGGTCGAGGACTCGGCGCTTGCAAATGGACGAGAAATTTACATTCTGTTGCGAACTCGTGACAACTTCTCAAAGGCCAGGGCATATTCTCACCAACATCGTGGACGAGTCTTGCTTCGGCTCGTTCCTGGTGGCACGGTCCCGGGACCTGGATTAGCAGCCAGAACGTCTTGCTCTTTCCGTTGCCGAGGAAAGGCGGCTTCGGTTCACGATCCTTTCTCCCTGACAGGGCCAGCCGGAATTGGGCTGGCCCGTTTTTTACGCTTCGTGCAAAACAACCAGTGCGAAAAAGACCTAGCCGGGTTTATTCCCTCGCAACTGCTATAGTTAGGAAACGTTCTCCCGCGTAGTTCGTGGTACAACTTGGAAGTCCCTCGACTTCATTCTTGCGAGGTCCGAGTCCAATCTATGGCCATTGCGAGCGTAAAGAGCTCAACCCTAACCCAGTCAACAGACACGTCCCGGACCGGCTACGGCCCCGCTCTGGCAGTACTCACGACCCTGTTTTTCATATGGGGATCGCTCACCTCGCTGAACGATGTCCTCATCCCCTTCGCCCAGCATGTCTTCAGTCTGCGGCTGGCGGCCAGCATGTTGATTCAGACCGCATTCTTCTCGGCCTATTTCCTGTTCTCGGTTCCTGCCGCGAAGATCATCGACTGGATTGGATATAAGCGTGCCATTATCGTCGGCTTGAGCACGATGGTCGTTGCCTGCCTGCTGTTTTATCCTGCTGCCAGGATACCCTCGTTCCCCTTCTTTTTGACCGCTCTGATGATTTTAGCGGCTGGAATTACCGTGTTGCAGGTTGCGGCCAATCCTTATGTGGCGGTGCTCGGCCGACCGGAAACGGCTTCGAGCCGCTTGAACCTGACGCAGGCTTTTAATTCTCTGGGCACCACGGTTTTCCCCTGGATCGGTGCCCGCCTCATACTGGGACAATCCGTGAAAGCGGCGAGTGAAGCGGCCTCGCAGGACGCGGTGGTTAAGCTCTACGTGTACTTTTTTGCCCTAGTTCTAGTGCTGCTCGCAATCCTGTTTGCCGTCTTCAGGCTGCCGAAGATGGAAGCGGCCGAGCATCATATTGGAGAGAAAATCAACGATTCCGTATGGAAGCACCCGAACCTGCCGTATGGTGCGATCGCTATTTTTGTCTACGTGGGGGCAGAAGTCGCCATCGGGAGTTCGATCGCCAACTATCTGGCCCTCAGCGATATCGGTCATTTCGCAACCGACGTCGCCGACCCCGCGGCACGCTATCGCGCCGCGCTCGCGATCGCCGCACAGTACATCTCGTTTTATTGGGGCGGCGCGATGGTCGGCCGCTTCATCGGATCCGCGGTTCTGCAGAAGATTCGAACTTCGCGCGTGCTCGCCTTCTGCGCCATTATGGCCGCGCTGCTGGTAACGGTTTCGGTCCTGACAAGCGGAACCGTGGCCATGTGGTCGATCCTGGCCGTCGGCCTGTTTAATTCCATCATGTTTCCTTGCATCTTCACCAGCGGAATCGCGGAACTCGGACAACTGACTGGCGACGCGTCGGGAGTGTTGAATATGGCTATCGTGGGCGGCGCCGTTATTCCTTGGATTGTTGGCAAGGTTGGCGACCTGATAAATCGGTCCTCTTATCCGTCTATGACGCAGGGCCAGACCAGTTGGGGTCAGGGAATTCACTACGCACTGCTGATTCCGGCGGTTTGCTACCTCTACATCCTGTTTTACGCAGTCAGTGGCTCCAGGCCTAACAGCGAGCGTTACGGCCGGGCGGAGGCGCGCTCGTAAGCGTGCAAAAAGGCGTACTTGTTGGCGTGGACGTAGGCGGCACGAAAGTAGCCGCTGGACTGGTCGACGCTGGTGGAGAAATACTCTCCTCCGAGCGCGTGCGCATGATCGCAAACGCTTCCGCACAGGACGGATTGGACGCCGTTTTCCGTGCCATTTCCGCCGCCATCGCTGGCTCTTCGGCAGCAGTCGAAGGAATCGGCATCTGCGCGCCGGGGCCGCTCGATCCCCTAACAGGAGTAATCCTCAATCCTCCCAATCTTCCCTGCTGGCGTAATTTTCCCCTGGCCGAACTAGTCAAGAGGCGGCATCCGGTGCCGGTGCGAGTCGACAATGATGCCAATGCCGCCGCGTTGGCCGAGGCACGCTGGGGCGCAGCCCGGGGGGCGAAAATCGTCTTTTATGCGACGATCGGCACCGGCATTGGGACCGGCATCGTCATGGACGGAAGTATCTATCATGGCCGCACCGGCGCGGCCGGCGAAGGCGGGCATGTAAGCATTGATTATCACGGGCCGATCTGCCCGTGCGGCAAGCCCGGCTGCATTGAGATCCTTGCCTCTGGAACCGCCATCACCACTCGTGCGCGCGACCGCATTCGCGCCGGGCGCGATTCCCTGATGCTCGAACTCGCAGGAGCGGACCCGGACCGCTTGACGGGCGAAACCATTGCCAAGGCCTACGCGGCCGGCGACAGCTTGGCTACGGAACTGCTCAGCGAGGCTATAGAGATGCTGGCCCTCTGGCTGGGCAATATGGTCGACCTGCTCGATCCCGACGTCATCGTGATAGGAGGCGGGGCCGCCGCCCTATATCGCAGCTTCTTTGATCAGCTGCACGAGCGCATTGCAAAGGTGACGGTGAATCCCCGGGCGGGCGAAGTGCCGATTTTTTCCGCACATTATGGAGCAGATTCAGGCATCGCCGGAGGGGCGGCATTATGCGCTTGATTAATGAGTGCCGACCGGAGATCGATTCAATTCCGCTTACCCGAAGCAGCCTGCATGCCAGTTGGCTTCGTCGCGAACTATGCCAGCGCAATGCCGCTTATGCACGGGCTCATGACCTGCCGCATGTCGAGAGCTACGGTGAAATGGCAACTATCGTATATGAGCCGTTTGCCGAGACTACCAGGCATGGCAATTTCCTCGATTCATCGTATCGAGCGATTCTCCGCCGACAAGACTGGAAACACAGGCTGGAGAAGATTCACGCCCAGGCCGCAAGCTCACTGCCTCACTCGGACCGGACGTGGAAAGAGCTTGATTCCTCGATGAGTTCGGATGCTTTGCTCATGAATGTTTTCTGTCACCCGGCGACCCTGAAGAGCCGCGTCCTGCGATCCGTGCTCTCGACCGAAGTTCGAGTGCTTCCGGAGTTTGGCTTCAAGGCACGCGTGCCTCTGCTTAACGGGCGTAAAGACAGGACCGAAATAGACATGAAACTCGATACTCTGCTGGTAGAGGCGAAGCTAACCGAGAGCGACTTCCAGAGCCAGCGGTGGGAAATTGTAGAAGCCTATCGCGACTTGAACGAACTGTTCGATCGTAAGCGCCTGCCAAGACAAGGCGAGCGCTACCTGGCGTACCAGCTTATACGTAACGTGCTGGCCGCTCACGCTTTGGGTTGCAGCTTCTGTGCGCTGCTTGATTCCCGCCGCCCGGACCTCATCGAAGCCTGCTATCGAGTGCTCAAATGCATTCGCTTGCCGGAGCTGAGGACAAGATGCAAAGTCCTGACATGGCAAGAACTGAGCCGGTTGCTTGCTCCGGACCTGCAGAGCTTTCTGGATTTTAAATATGGCATCGTACCGCCCGGGAACTCTGCCTCCACCTGCGGAACCACAGAACAGGCCTGGGAGGCGTAATCCCTCGAGCAATTCTCGCTGAGGGGGGCCAATTCAGCTGGCCAAATCGCGTTCGGCTCCGCGGAATAAGGCCTTGAAGGCGCGCACTATCCAGCGAATCAGCAGGATGATCACGGCGAGAAAGACGGCGACCAGCCCCGCGGCATAGTACGGATGACGAGCGGCAAACCAGGTCAGAAATATTGCCAGCGCGTCTTCACCCAGGCTCAAGCCTATATTTGAAACCGGTTCGGGCGAGGGCGTAACCGCAGCCCGAACTGCGGTTTTCCCTCCATGAGCAGCTAATGCAATGAGGCCGCCGACGAGCGTGGCCAGGAGCCGCTTTTCCGGAGAAAGTTCGGCGCTAGCGCCGTAGGCGATGAGAGCGGCCGTCGGCACACGTACGAAAGTGTGCAGCGCATTCCATATCAGGTCGAATGCGGGAAGCTTATCGGCAAAAAATTCGACCACAAAGAGGGCCGCGCTGGTACCAATAATCCACCAGCTTCCAAGAAGCGTGAGCGCCGGCGGAAGCGAGAGAAGGCCGGCGTGCGCCAGCAGGCCGAGGGTTGCGACCGTAGCATAAACATTCAGGCCAGCGGCAAAGCTGGTGGCGACCAGCAGTCCCACAAATTCATTGGGCAGTCTCACTGCTTACACGATAGACGAACAAAGACTCCGAGGGCAGAGTTGAATTCCTTCTACGCGGCGCGGCCTCGTGCCTCCGGGACAGCTCCCAGTTGCTGCATCATGCCCAGCGCATCCCAGCTGTTCCAGCTTTCCGCAACCTTTCCATCGCTCAATCGCGCCATGGTGATTCCTGTAACCGAAAAATGCCTTCCCGTGGGGGCTAACTCCGCCAGGTCTCCCTCATGGGAACCGGTCGCGGTCCAGCGGATCACAACCATGTCTGCTTCGGCTACCTCGTTGTCGATTGTGAAGCGCACGTCGGGGAAGGCGTTCAAATAATAGGCGACGAACTGCTTGTAACCTTCAATTCCAGAGGGAAAGCTCGGGGATTGAGCATCATGGTGGATATAATTTGCTGCTATCAGTTCGTCGATGGCCGCAACCTTTTTGTTGTTCCACACTTCTTCAAATACCCGTCGCGCCACTTCTTTGTTACCGGTTGTCATTTGGCGTCCTCCGCCCCGGGATTCTACACCCTGGATCCAGCAGCATTCGAAATCGTGTAGCCTGTTTTTTGGTGGGCAAGAAAGAAGAAGACGCAGCAGTGCTCCCGATCGGAGGGCGCGAGATCCGCGTCTCCCATCCTGGCAAGCTGTATTTTTCTAGAGAGGTAAAGCTGTCAAAACTCGATCTTGTTCGCTATTACTTGTCGGTCGCGCGCGGTGCCTTGATGGGAATCGAGGACCGTCCCCTGGTGTTGAAACGTTTCGTCCAGGGGGCCGAAGGCGAAGCCTTTTACCAGAAACGCGCGCCCCGAGAGCGGCCGACGTGGCTGCGAACTGTCGTCCTTTCATTCCCCTCCGGCCGTACCGCCGAGGAATTGGTCGTCGATGATGCTGCCGGACTTGCGTGGGTTGTGAATCTCGGCTGTATCGAGCTTCACCCGCATCCCGTGCGCTCGCAAGATCTCGACCACCCTGATGAGCTTCGGGTTGATCTGGACCCCGGACCGGGGGTGGAGTGGGCACACGTGCGAATTGTCGCTCTTGAGGTAAAAGCGTTTCTCGAGGAAGTCGGATTACGCGGATGGCCGAAAACCAGCGGCTCACGGGGCATGCATGTAAATGTTCGGATTGAGCCCCGTTGGACCTTCTCCGAGGTTCGCCGCGCAGCGGTCGCGCTGTCGCGTGCCGTCGAACGCCGCATCCCCCAGCTGGCGAGTTCGAAATGGTGGAAAGAGGAGCGTCACGGCGTTTTTCTCGACTATAACCAGAACGCCAAGGACCGCACCACGTGTTCCGCGTATTCGGTGCGGCCACTCGCCGACGCCCGCGTCTCGACACCACTTCATTGGAACGAAGTTCCCGACTGCGAGCCCGCTGATTTTACAGTCGCTACGGTCCCCAAGCGTTTCGAGCAACTTGGTGATGCCCAGGCGGAGATCAACAGCTCACCTGGCTCGCTCGAAGGCTTGCTGGAATTTGCCGCCAGAGACGAGGCGGCCGGCCTAGCCGACGCGCCCTGGCCGCCGCACTTCCGGCGCATGGCCGGCGAAGCGCCCCGCGTCGCCCCATCTCGCGCCAGGTCAGCGGCCAAACCACGAACCAAGATGCCGCTTATAGTGGTGGCCAACTCTCCCGATCGGGAGGCTGCGGTGGCAGGTCTTGAGAGATGGAAAAACAAATATCCGGAGGCGGCTCGGTTCATCGCGGTCGACGACGTGCTCGTCGACTCAATGCGAGGCAGGTCGTCTACTTGGACACGAATTCGCGTGAACCTACGCCATGTGCCGGCCGCCTTACGCCCGCCACAGGGAACTCCCGACCCCGATGACGATCCGACACGCGAGTGGCGGCGATCGCATGAGCAGCGCGCTTCGAAACGGCGCCCTTAAGCGGCGATTTCGCCGCTATCGCCCGCTTGCAAAGATTGTGGCCAGCTCCTCAGGGGGAACGACTTCGAGCTGCGTATAAGTGCAATCGCTAGGTTTCTTGTCCAGACGCCAGCGGCGAAAATGCGCCATGTGGCGGAAGCGATTCCCCTGCATGTGCTCATAGGCGACTTCGACCACGAGCTCGGGCCTGAGGGGCTCCCACGAGAGATCCTTGCCCTGGCTCCAGCGGCTCTGGCCTCCCGGCATGCGCTGGCCCGCTCCCTCTACTGACAGGTGCTCCGCCCAATGCCTCCACGGATGGTGGGCAAGCGCGTCGCGGCGATAAGGCGCCACGAAGTCAACCAGCTCCCGGCGCTTCTCATTTGAAAAACTGGCGCACACCCCAACATGCTGCAAAGCACCGGAGTCGTCGAAAAGCCCCAGAAGGAGCGAGCCCAGGGCTGTGCGCTCGCCTTTTTTGTACCATCTGAATCCGGCCACAACACAGTCGCAATCGCGCTCGTGCTTGACTTTGAGCATCACGCGCTTGTTCGGCTCATACGTCCCCGAAGCCGGCTTGGCAATAACGCCATCAAGACCAGCGCCTTCAAAGCGGCGAAACCAGTCTGAAGCGATAGCCGATTCGCGGGTTGCCGGGGTCAGATGGATAGGCGCCCGAGCCGAGGCGAAGAGAGCTTCCAACTCTCGACGGCGGTTTTCAAAGGGCTCATCCCGCAGGTCGCGTTCCTTGACCGAGAGAAGATCGAAGATCACCATCGAAGCCGGAGTCTGCCGGGACAAAAGCTTGACGCGCGAAGCCGCCGGGTGGAGGCGAAGCTGTAGCGCATCGAAATCAAGACCGCCATTTCTGGCGATGACGATTTCACCGTCAAGCACGCAGCGGCCGGGCAACTGAGCTCGCAAGCTTTCGACCAGCTCGGGAAAGTAGCGATTCAGCGGCTTTTCATCCCGACTCTGGATCTCAATCTCGCTTTCATCGCGGAAGACCAGCGCGCGAAAGCCGTCCCACTTTGGTTCAAAAATCCAGTCGCCTTCAATAGGCAATGCATCAACTCGCTTGGCCAGCATTGGCAAAACAGGCGGGTTCACCGGAAGATTCATCCCAGATCATGTTATACCGCGCTTCCCCGGCAAGCCGCATGGTTCACCATTCGGCTCCTTGTTATGAACGAGATTACCCGTTCGGTGCGGCGGCCAAGCATCTGTTCCCAACCCTAGGCGCTAGGACGCAGTCTCCTGGCTTTAGTTGAAAACAGTCCGAGCCCTTAGAGCAAGCTCCCAGCTATTTGGCCTGGACTACTCGATTTTAGAGCAGTGATTTGAGAGCGCCTTCCAAGTCGCTCCCTGTCTTTGAGCGGTCAAGCTGCAGATGATCGTGCGGGCACGATGTTGGCCCTCAATGGTTGCATCGTACGTTTCTTTGTAGCGCGCAAGGCCGATAGTTCCGACAATTTCAGTCTGAAGGTCGCTCATATCGTTTTTTGTGAACTTATTGTTAGCAGGATCACCGGCGTCCTTGAGTAACTGCGCCTTAGGGATCCAGGTGCCAAAGCTCGTCCCCTCCACGTAGCCTTCCGACAGATGCGCTTGCATCCACTTGCCGTCGTTCGCAGTCTGCGCTTTGATGCTTTCGTTGACAAATTGCTCGAAAGATGCCTTGGAGCCGGTGGCGCCCTGCTTTTCAGCAGCGAAGACCGCAAGGCTGAGGCAGACTGCGTACACCGCTATCGCAAACGTCGTTTTCATTGTGCATTTCTCCCCGATGAATTTTGTGCAGCTCAGACCAGAGGCGCTTTGTCCCCAGGTACTACCTGCGCGTGCGCTGGCAGCCTGTCATAGCTCCGTCTCGAAGTCAAATGGCAGCGGGGACTGGGTGACTTCGCTGGATCTAAAAGCGAAACCGGTTTGGCTGAATACATGAAGCCCAATTTCTGCCACGCCTTGATGGCACGCGTATGTTTGGTTTCAATCTTGAGCTCGTTGCGCTCGGCCGAGTCTGTGGCGACATGGCCGCAACGATAGACTTGTGCCAGCAGCGAGGGCTAGGATGAATCGATGCGGGTAGGTGAGGAGATCGTTCGGCAGCCGGTCAGTACATGTGAAGCGGAGAGCATTGCTGCGCAGGTATATGGATTGAGTGCGGTAGCCCGAGAACTTTCAGGTGAATATGACGAGAACTTCCATCTAAGGTCGTCCACCGATGGGGAGTTTGTTTTAAAGCTGATGCATCCCAGCCGGACGATTGAATTGGTGGACCTGCAGTGTGCTGCCTTCGAATGGATCGAAACTACCAACTCCAGCCTGCATCTGCCTCGGGTAGTGAAGACGAAGAATGGCGAGCCGTACACGAGCATTTCCTCCACAGATGGCGATCGGCGCCTGGTTTGGCTGCTTCGATTTATTCCCGGCAAAATACTGGCTGAGACAAGACCTCATTCTCCGGAGCTTCTTCGCGCGGTCGGAGCTTTTCTGGGCGAGCTGGATTCCTCATTAACAGGGTTCCATCACCCGGCCGCGCAGCGGTCTTTCAAGTGGGACCTGGCCCAAGCCGGCTGGGTTCGTCAATATCTTGAATATGTCCCTGGCGGGCATCGCCGTGACCTTGTCGAACGGTTTCTGGCGGATTACGACACTGAAATCCTGCCGGTGCTTTCGCGTTTGCGCAAGGCTGTGATCTACGGCGATGGCAACGATTACAACATCGTCGTGCGCCAGATCTGGCCGGTGCCGGAGGTGGGAGCTGTCGATTTTGGCGACATGCACGAAGGCGTAATTGTTTCCGAACCGGCCATTGGGGCGGCATATGCCATGCTGCGCAAGGAGGATGCACTCACAGCGGCAACCGAGATTGTGCGCGGTTTCCACCGCACATGTCGGTTGCAAGAAGAGGAGATCGCACTGCTGTTTCCGTTGATTGCGACTCGGCTGGTCATCAGTGTAGTGAACTCAGCCTATCGCAAGACGGTGAACGGCAACGACCCGTACATCACCGTCAGTGAGGTTCCGGCTTGGGACGCACTCGAGAAGTTGGCGGCGATTTCTCCAAAACTCGCGCAATACCGATTTCGGGATGCTTGTGGCCTTGAGCCGGTATCAAAAAGTAGAAGCATCCGTGATTGGCTCAGGGATAGATCGGCCACAGCCGCTTCCCTATTTGAGGCGGACCTCCGTGCTGCGCCAAGCCGCGCATTCGACTTGAGCGTTGGAAGTAGTTTTCTGGGAGCAGATCCGAACTCCTGCGAGGTCCGCACGCTCGCCGGAAAGATATTCAGGCAAATGGAACATTCAGGTCTCGCCTTTGGCATTGGCGCATACGACGAGGCGCGGGTCATCTACAATGCTCCGCAATTTGGTAATGACTCAGACCCCGTCGGCGAGCGTCGAACGATTCACCTAGGCATTGACCTGTTTGTTCCCTCGGGCACCGCGCTGCATGCACCAATTGACGGCGTAGTTCACCTGTTGTCCAGGAACAGTATGCCGCTCGATTACGGGCCGTTAGTTGTGCTGAAGCACTGTACCGATACGGGCGATGAATTCTTCACCTTATATGGTCACCTTACGGCAGAAACATTACAGCGGCTTCAGGTTGGCCAGTCGATAAGACAAGGCGCTGGGTTCGCGCATGTCGGCGACATCGATGAAAACGGCGGCTGGCCTCCCCATGTTCATTTTCAGATTATTGTCGACCTTCTGGATTTGGCGGCTGATTTTCCAGGTGTTGCCGTTCCTTCACAAAGAGACCTCTGGAAGAGTCTGTCTCCGGATCCCAATTTGCTGCTTGGAATACCCGAAGACCGCTTCCCGGACAAGGGACTCTCGCGTGATGAAGCATTGCAATTACGAAAAGCATTGATCGGATCGAGTGAGAGGCTGTCTTATCGCACTCCGCTCAAAATCGTGCGCGGCTGGATGCAATATTTGTACGACGAAAACGGACGAGCGTATCTCGACGCTTACAACAACGTACCTCTCGTGGGTCACAGCCACCCGGCCGTCATCCGCGCCGTTCAGGAGCAGATCGCATTACTGAATACCAATACGCGCTATCTTCACGACAACATCCTGCGTTATGCAAAACGCCTGACCCAGCTTTTGCCCGAGCCTTTGCGGGTGTGCTACTTCGTCAATTCCGGTAGCGAGGCTAACGAACTTGCCTTGCGACTGGCACGTACGCACACCGGCCACAATGATGTCATTGTTCTCGAGCATGCTTACCATGGGCATACCACGACGTTAACCGAATGCAGTCCGTACAAATTTAACGGTCCTGGGGGTAAGGGAAGGCCGGACTGGGTCAGAGTGGCCCCCATGCCGGATGACTACCGCGGACCTTATCGTCGCGACGACCCGGATGCGGGCAAGAAATTCGCGCGCCATGTGGGCGAACTTCTTTTCGAGCGACATGGGCGCGGCGTCGCCGCGTATATTGCCGAGAGTCTACCCAGCGTCGGGGGACAAATTGTATTTCCTATCGGGTATCTCGACGAAGTCTATCGCCAGGTCCATGCCGCCGGAGCTATTTGCATTGCCGATGAGGTGCAAGTAGGGTTTGCACGCCTGGGCTCTCATTTTTGGGGTTTTGAAACACAGGAGGTAGTGCCCGACATCGTCGTCTTAGGCAAGCCGATCGGGAACGGCTTCCCGGTGGCGGCGGTGGTCACAACGAAAGCTATCGCCAGCTCGTTCGACAATGGCATGGAATTCTTCAGCACCTTTGGAGGCAATCCGGTTGCTTGCGCTGCAGGACTGGCTGTCCTTGATGTGCTTGAGAAGGAGAATTTGCAGAGCAGAGCGTTAGATCAGGGACGATATCTGCGCGAGCGGCTTCAGGCGCTCGAGAGCAAGTACCCGGTCATTGGCGACGTGCGGGGCATGGGCCTGTTCCTTGGCATTGATTTGGTCCTTAACCGTGTATCCCGTGAACCAGCTCCACTACAGGCTGATTACATTGCAAACCGGTTGCGCGAAAAGGGCATCCTTGCCGGCACCGACGGACCGGAGCACAATGTTCTAAAGCTCCGACCCCCGCTAATTTTTTCCCGCCAGGACTGCGATCTCTTGCTTCATGTGCTCGATGACATTCTCGAAGAAGATCCGGCACAGGCATAGGCGAGGATGGAACTCTCGGCAACATTTGTCAGTAGCCGAGTTCGCTCGGCCTCGCGGGTCTCCCTGATCGATTTCACAACGGATTCCGATGTGTATCTTTACTTGTAAATGTTGCTCTTGACAGTATTCCAGCAAAGTTCGACGACAGGGCCCTCGGCGCGCGAGTGGCAAAGCGTAAAAGGAATGTGAGGAGCTCGGACGTGCAGCAAAAAGTAGATCTGTATGACAGTGCTTACGACAATTACGACTCGAATGTGTATCAACAGGTGCGAACTGAGACCTACGGCCAGGACTTTGGGCAAACCAGTTGGGTGACGATCCGGGAATCGGAGGAGATTCCCCAATTGCTTGCATTGAACGCCGATTCATCTGTTTTGGAGGTGGGTTGTGGTTCGGGAGGATATGCGCTGCACCTGGCGGAAAAATTTGGATGCCGAGTATTGGGGTTGGACATTAACAAGGCCGGGGTTCGGAATGCAAATCGACTAGCCATGGCACGAAATCTGGCTGCGTTGGTGCGTTTTGAACAGCGGGATGTTTCAACGAGTTTACCGTTTGCGGACGCTACTTTTGAGGCGGTGTTTTCAAACGATGTTTTATGCCACGTTCAAAGGCGCGTTGAGGTGTTGCGTGAGATATTCCGCGTGACCAAGGCGCGAGGGCGGTTCTTATTCAGCGACGCTCTTGTAATCAGCGGGCTGGTCACTCATGAGGAGATTGCCACGCGCAGCTCAATCGGATTTTATGTTTACAGCTCCCCCGGAGAAAATGAACGATTGATCGAGGAAGCCGGATTTCGGTTGATGCAGATGATCGACACAACCGAAAGCACAGCCTTGATCGCAAAGCGGTGGCATGATTCCCGCGAGAAGAGGGAAAAAGAACTGATCGCAACGGAGGGGCATGCTAACTTTCAGGGATTGCAACGATTTCTCGCTTCCGTCAATACTTTGACCACGGAGAGGCGCCTGCGCCGCTATTTATACGTTACTGCTAAAGAAGAGTGAGCCATTCTCTATAGCAAGCAGCGTATACCTCCTGCATCCAATGGCTGCGCCCAGGTTCAAGGACTCGCGAAAGCGGTGCCTCGCGCGCGTGTGAATGCAGGCCAGGGCAAAAGGTTCCGTTTAGAGTGCAGCGCTTCGCCGTGGAGGTCAACGCTTGTCGACGGCCAACAATTTGTCGACACGCGAGCCGGCGCCAAGTAATGCCGGCTACCGGTAAATGGCTCGTGCAAGCTGTCCCATTGGTTTGAGGAGACCAGCGTTCGGAGATTGCGTACTCCGCTGGGAGGATTCGGCCCGTTATAGACAGGTAGAGGTCGGGTGGTCAAGGGTAAAAGGTGCTCTACCCGCCGCGTTCGCAATTAATTTAGTGTGAAGCCGGTGTGCGCATCAGAAAGGAAATGTCATGTACCGTATAGAGCACCTTTCCGGGTGAGGCGGGGGTCGGCTGGATTTTCCCGGCACGCACCGCATCGAATGCGGCCACTAGTCGTTCAAGTAGCGCGGGGGATGCGACGGGAATATTGTGGGCGCCCATGACCACCCTAACCTGATGCCGCAGCGCGGCCAAGCGGCGAATAGAAGCCGCATAGGCATCGAGATCAGTTTCGTCCCTGAAGAGCCAGATAGGCGCCGGGTAGTACGTGTCACCGGTAAAAATCAAACCGTTCGCGCGATCGAGCAAAGAGATGGCGTCAGGGGTGTGGCCCGGGGTTGCGACAACTTCCACAGTGCGACCTCCCAGATCAAAACGGTCGCCATCATGAGTGTAAGCCGTGATCTTCCAGGGCCGGGTTGCGTAGGCTTTCGAATCAAATCCCTTAGGCAGCGCGCCACAAACTTGGTCGGGCGTGATTTCCGCCTGCGCATCCACCCGAGAACCTCGCGCATTTTGCCGGGTAAAGTCTGTATCCATTCCATAGATGGTCGAGAATTCCCAATTGTCACCAACGTGATCGTTGTGCGTGTGCGAGTTCAATACGATTATTGGCAGCGTGGTTAACTCAGTGATAACTTTCTTGAGGTCACTGATTCCCATTCCGGTGTCGAAGAGCAGAACCCTCTTCTCGCCAACAATCAGGTAGCTGATGGTCTCCTCGGCCTGATGCGGTTCGTAGATGGCGAAAACGCCCTGGGCCGGCTTATAAACCTCGAACCATGGGTCGCTGATCGAAACGCGCTCTAAATACTTATATTGCGGGCGAGGTAACGCGCGGCACCAGTCCGGGATTGCGGCCTGACAGAACAAAGCGGGCGCCTGGCATATAGAAAGCGTGAGAATTAGAGCATTTCTATACAGGGATAACCTCCAGCCTAAACACGCGCCGCCTGGAAGGAAAGCAATCGCGATAGCACCTGAGCATGGAGGTAGCTCACAACTGTAGCGCCCCGCAGTTGCATTAACGCTTCCCCAAGGAAAGAGAAAGTATAGACGAGACTTGCCTGTCGAGTTGTTCTAGTGGCAGTACAAGGGCGAGCCACCGGTCATTTGAGCACAGGCGTTAGGTTGAAACCCGACAGCGCTCGACTGAAAGGCCTTAAAAAGGGGTTAGAATCGCATGTAATGGAACTCAAACACTTGATCTCTCAATTCACCTACCGCATTGAGCCCAAACCGGGCGGGGGGTTCGTGGCTCACCCTGCCGACCCTGCGGTCGCTCCGATCGAGGCGCCCACACGCCCGGAATTGCAGAAAAAGATCGGGGAAAACATTCTCGCCCGTGTGAACGGGCAGTTCCCGGGTCTGAAGCTGCCGGTCGCAAACGAGAACTTCCAATTTGCCTTTCACATCGAGCGGAAGCCCGAAGGCGGCTTCGTCATTCATTCTTCCAATCCTAAGGCTGAGCCCATTGAAGTACTGACCCACAATGACATGGAAAGTCACTTTGCCGAAAAGATTGTCGGCTTCCTGGGCCACCACCTAACGCCCGAATTGTCGCAGGCCTTAGCCGCGCGGGGCAACACAGGGGACATTAAGGTTGTAGTGAACCGGAACACGGGTGTCACGGTCAACGCAGGATCACGCACCTTCAATCTGGGGCTCGCCCGAAACCTCACCGGCCCGGCTGACATGTCCCAAACAAGAATGATAACCGGAGCTGCCAATGCCACACTCGAGGACAGCAGTTCCGGCGGCGTAATCAGCAACACTCCAATCTCCCCCGAAGCCAGTAGTAGCGACAAGGTATTCCGCTTTCTGCTTCTGGTGCTCCTTGCCGCAGCCGTCGCGTATTTTTTCTTACACTACCGCTGACCAATTCTCGTCAGCACTTCACGCGTGTCACAAGGCTGTGGATGGAGACCTGCAGAACGGGCGTGGATCCAGGCGAAAGCAGGCGAGGCACGCGACTGCCCCAATCAATCTTCTAGCGACGCAAATCACTACTATGGTAGTTTGGCGGTCAGTAACGTTCTGAGTTTTGGAGCGCGCCGAGTGCGATGACACACCGCGGTAGGGCCTCATTTACTCACGGTCCATAGGAGCGTCCGATGGAGAGATGTTTTGCTCGCAGATACTTACCGATATTTTGCCACTCGGAAGACGAAGCCGGTCAGGCAATGGTTGAATACCTGCTCATTGTCAGCTTGGTAGTTGTTACCGTCGTGGTCCTGTTTGCCGGGCTGGTGCACCTCTTCTCCTGAGACTCCGTCACCGTGCAAGTCCCCAGCGGTCATAGTTGCTAAGGATCCATCAACAACTCGCACCGACATGTCTCGGACCGCGGCTCAGGGGTCAGCTACACTGCCTATCGTTTGGGCTGAATCACCATAAGTGCGCTTGGGTGTACGCCCACGATCAGCCGATAGTTTTCTCGACACTCAATACTAATTTAGAACCTCCGGACATCTACTGGGCGCGGGAAGGATTCAACTCCTTGAATCCAAACGGCTGAGTTATCAGTGCTGCACCCGTTTTCGCCGGCGCAGGTGTCCGGTAGATTGGCGTTGACGAGCCGCTTAAGCGCGAGTGCAAGGGACGGCTTCTCGCAGATCGACCATCCGCAAGCTCATATCCTGCTTCCGCTCAATACTGAGATGGCAGTCCCGGCAGATGAAGAAACTCCGTCCATCTCGCGTCAGAAGCAGTTCGAAGCGGTGGCAAGATTTCTCAGGTTGGGAGGTATCGGTGGACGAAGGCATAAACGCTTTATCCAGCCCTTGTTACTGCACCTTTACAATCTTTGAAAACAACTTGCAAGCGTCATTAAGCGTCAGCAGACCTTTTCGGGCGGAGTTGCCAGCTTACATACTTATGGTGCGAGACACTGGCGAGCACAGCTTCTGCCGATTGTCGCGTGTCCGCTCCTCTGGTTTGAAAGTTGGCCGTGAAGTGCTTGCCACTGCGCTTAGGTTCTGCAAAACTGAAGGCTGGCTATTCTAGCCAGTGGGATTCTGTGCCACGCTCTGGTCGCAATCATCGGAGCCAGAGTTCCGCTTTGCGAAAAAGTATGGCCCGACTGGCTCACGCCCAAAAGAAGAAATCGAACGCGATCATCAGATATGCACGGGCATTGAGACAACAGGCCAAGCAACTCGTCGAGCAATCACACGCGTTGCGTCGCCATCCAGCAACGCTAGTCGGAAGAAATGCAAAAAGGGAGACGACATCCCTTCGGTAAAGCAAGAGTCCGGACAATTTCTCCAAAGAGGTGCGGAGATACAGTCGGATAATCTTGGCAGAATCTGCCGCTAAGGGCCCAAACGCTCGGTGCGAGTCGGGCTTCTCGTTTCAGCCGATGGTAAGGGTCCCCCGATTATTAACCGATCTCCCAGAATAGAAGTTGGACCGCGCCTTAAGACAGTCCCGAAGCTTGGCCAAATGAAAAAATGCTGCCTAGAGGTCAGGCGGCCCACTTTTACATTCCAAACCTATTGGGCCGATTTCACTGGCGAACCTTGACTGGCAACACACTGCCATTGTCCATTCGACATCTTCACCCATGTGTCCGTAAACCGCTCATGAATATCCATTGGCTTTCCGGACTTATCGGTACCCTTCGCTTTGAAGTCGCCGGTTGCAATTGCAGTGTTTCCAAATACGGTTACTTTCAAATTATCGTAATCGACGCTGTCATATTTTGTCGCCTTCGCGTTTGCAAGCGACTCCTTCTTATTGGTAACTTCCCCGTCGCTTCCCGTGTTTATAAACTTGTCCGCCAGAAGGGGCTCGATCAGGTCCGGATTGTTTGTTTTCTGTGATTGAAGCCATTTCTGTTCAAGCCCCGCCACATGTTTTTCAGTGCCGACAGCGGTCTTCGTCTCTTGCGACCATGCAGCGAGTCCCAACAACATCAAAGCGACTAGGAACCACAACCATTTTCCATTCATGGGCCCTCCCGTTATTGTAAGTTTCTGCGAGAGCGACTCTAGCCCTCCAGCCCACCACTGTCAATTCGGGGTCACAACGTGCCGCAGCACAGTTCCTGCAATGCGAAAAGCGGATATCACACCTGTAGATTCACGTTGATGGATTGAAGCTGATGGATGTGAACCGACTACATGGCGGAGTAGGTGCCGATAGGGAAAGCGGTATTTCGAACGGGGAACCCTCAATGGTTCAAATGCGCTCATTCCGCAGGGGCTTGGGTGAGTTGTTTCGCAAGCTGGCGCAGCAGGAGAAGTGGGATCGACGAAGGAAATTTCATGTCGGATCACCTGGCATGATGATCGCGATCCCAACCCTAGTATGCCGTATCGCAAAAGATCGGGTTCAACAAGCCAAGAAGACATCCACCCGTGGGTTTTACGTGTCCACAGTGGGCCGGAACGAAGTGGCTGTCATTAACGCCAGAGGTTGATTTGATCCAAGCGTTTAGCTTCCTGCTCCTGCTGGCGGATGTAGTCTCCGATTACAGCCTGAAAGGTGCCTCGAACGTGGGGTACGCCTTAGCGAACCCGCTCCGTCTTGCTTTGAGCACCTTGCAAATAACGGCGCTCGGCTTTGCGGGGGATTGATTACTAGTGCTTAATTTGTTACCACCCATAGAGAGGTTTCGATCCCTGACCCGCTCCAGTAGGTTTCAACTTTACGCAGCGCGGCCTGCTTTCCGACCGCTCTGACCGGTAGCCGCATCATGCGACGGGGTGCCACTGCACTATGGGTGCTACTGCCCGGCGAGTCAGCCGCAAATCGCTCGTCCCGCGCATTGGAACCCAAGGCAAGGCTCCAAGCAGCTCGTATTATGGAATTCCGGTTAGAGTAGAATGATCCCGCTCTGGCCGGAAGGAGCCGTGAACGATAAACCTACAAGTGGCAACGCGCGCGAGCTATTGCAAGCACAATCGAGTTCGATTGTTCGTGCCGCCATTCATCCATCGATAGGAGTCGCGAGGGTCGGTAACAGCCCCAATGGGTATTTCTTGGCCCCCGAAGTTGTCGACCCTCCGATGCAGGATGCAGGCTACTACCGCGACGAAAATGGCGCATTGAAACGGCAGGTGGTGCGGTTTCGTATTTACGGTTTCGATGCCCATGGCAGGGTCGTCGCCGAGCTGACGCGAGCTAACGCTGAGATCGTCTGGTCTGTTCACCTCGCAAACAAGAAGGCCGCCTGGTATCAATTCCAGATCGCTTTGGATATTCCCGAAGCGAAGTCCGCGCCGCGTTCCTGCTTACGGAATATCGCCATACCCAATCGCACCGACCTTGTTATCGATCCAGGCGCGCGTCAGATTACCGGCGCAAACACCAGCGGACCCGCAAACGTGTTCAATACCGGCAAGTTCATGGGAATCCCGCTGTACCTAGGAGAGCTGCGCACGGACGACGGCGGACGGCTCCTCGTATTCGGAGGCGGCGGAACGTCGGCATCGTACAACGGAACGACTGCACTTACATTCGCCAACAACGAAGGCTGGTACGACGACATCTCCGATGGACCGGTAACTGCGACCGTCATCTTCGAGGGGAGGCCATTGCCGGTCGATCCCGCGTGGGTCGTGGTGGCACCGCCAAATTACGGGCCTGCCCAGAAATCCGTCCGCACGATGTGGGACCTGATGCGCGACACCGCAATACAAGCACAGATGCTTCCTGCTCCCACCCACGCTTCCTTCAACATGGATATCCGCCCGATCTTCGAGCGTCTTTCGCGCCTGCAATGGGTAAACGCCGGACTAGCGGCCGCGTTCGGGTGGGGAGGGCCAAACAATTACGCGACAACGGAGTGGCTCGAGCGCCTGAGCCAGGGTAGACCTGAAGATGCCGAGATGCGGCGAACAATTGCGAACCAGTTCCGCAATTTTTCCCGGGATGCATGGTCGCCCACCCCTTGGCCCTGGCAATACGGGGATGCAATGAATGTTCCCCCGGTCCACAGTCCTCGGCAGAACCTCGCGTTGAGCGACACCCAGTTAAACCTACTCGAACTGTGGGCGAACGGCGACTTCGATTCCGATTACAACCTGGCCACGCCGGATACACTCGAAGGCATTCCGCTGGACGAGCAGCCTGACATGCTCGACCGCGCCTCGCTCGAATTCTGCCTTGCCGATGCGTTCCACCCGGGTTGCGAGATGACCTGGCCGATGCGTCAGGCCAGCATTTATATGGCACCGTTCCGCATCGCACATGCGGCCAGGAATTATATTGAGCCGCAGTATGGTGCGTTGCTGAATACTGGCGAGATATTCGGCCTCTTACCGTTTGGCCCCCTGGGACCGCAGGTTCCAGGCGGCATCACGCGCTGGATGGCGGTCCCCTGGCAGACTGACACCGCGAGTTGTGGCTCGGGATATGACAAAAAATATGACCCCTATGTGCCCACGTTCTGGCCGGCCCGAGTACCGAACCAGGTCCTCTCTGCAGGCGATTACGACATCGTCATGAACAGGCAAGAGCCACCGGATAGTAGATTGCAGGCTTTTGCGCGCCGAGTCGCTTGGATACAAATGCTCGGCAGGGGCGGATATATGCAGCGGATCAACAATATGGTTACCAACTTCAGTCGCCTCGGAGTGGTTGAACCGCGCCCAGGCCCGGGCGACCTAGATTTTCCGCCGGTGATCGAGGTTGAAGACCTTCCTAAGTCGCACCCCGAACCGAGGGCGGCCGAAGCCAGGTCGCGGACGTCGGTCGATGACCTTGACCTCCGCGGCATCGAGAAGGTGCGCCGATTCCCGCATGGGCTTTGACATCAGCCATGGCAATGTGGATGTGTTGGTGGTTGGCGCCGGACCTGCCGGCGCGACTGTGGCGCTGAATCTCGCTCCCCTGCATTCGGTGTTGATGATCGATTCCCGCGCCACTCCCCGGGCCAGAATTGGTGAATGCCTGCCGCCTGCCGCCCGCCGCCTGCTGAGTGACATGGGATTATGGGATTCATTTCAGGCTGAGGGACACTCACCTTGTTATGCCAATCGTGCCGTGTGGGGTTCCTCACAGCCGATTCACGCCGACGTTTTGCGGGACCCCGATGGGAACGGGTGGCACCTCGACCGCTCGCGGTTCGAAACCTGGTTGCGAGCCGTCGCCGTCGCACGCGGCGCCATGGCGCTTGCGCCCGCGCACGTTGAATCGATCTGTTGGCAGGGGGAAGGCTGGAGGGCAAGGATCAAAACCGCTGCCGGTATCGCCGACATAACCGCGAGAGTCGTGCTTGATGCAGGTGGACGGACGGCCAGGGTCGCTCGTCACCTCGGCGGGCAAAGGCGGGTTGCCGACAAGCTCATCTGTGGTTGGCTTTATGGCAGAACCGGCGCGCATGGCGCAGGATTTACTTACGTCGAGGCGGTAGAAGACGGATGGTGGTATACAGCGCCTGCGGGCGAGGGCCGTCGCGTGATTGCGTTCCACACCGACTCAGATCTCTCCGCGGCACGTTTAATCGCCCGTCCGGAGATGCTGCTGGAAAGAACTGCGGCCAGCAGCGAACTGACCGAGGTCTTATCGGAGTCCGCTTTCACGCCTACGAAGCACTTTGGAGTTACCGCTGCAAACACCGCCATTCTTAAGCCCGTTGCGGGTCACCGATGGTTTGCGCTCGGAGATGCCGCACTAAGCTTTGATCCACTTTCGTGTCAGGGGCTCTTGAACGCGCTTTTTACCGGGCTCGCGGCGGCAGAGGCGGCCGACCGAGTGCTCTCGGGTAATGAAGCGGGTGTCCGCCATTATCAGCAGACACTTGCGGGCATTCATGCCGCCTATTTGCGACAGCTGACTTACTGGTACAGTGCAGAGAAGCGCTGGATGGATGCGTCATTCTGGCAGAGACGCCATGTTGGCCCTGGCGGCTTTCGAACGCTGCCTGCAAGCACCAGCGATTTATTGAATTCCCGGCAGATGGCAGAAAACTAGATGCCCAGTACGCCCTCGGACCGACCAGCCCTCGGACACTTTCGTCTCCTCGATCAGCTGGGAGCCGGGGGAATGGGTGTGGTCTATCGCGCCCATGACGAGCGCCTGAATCGCGACGTCGCGTTGAAAGTTTTGCCTCCTGGCAGTTTGGACGACCAAGATACCCGTAAACGATTCAAGTATGAGGCCCAGGCACTCGCCCGTTTAAATCATCCGAACATCGCCACGGTGTTCGAGTTCGATTCCGACGGTACTACAGACTTCATCGTGATGGAACTCCTGAGCGGCCAGACGCTTGCGAGCCGATTGCTCGCCGGCCGGCTTTCCCTGGATATCGTCATTAAGCTTGGCATTCAGATCGCCGAAGGTCTTGCAGCCGCGCACGATCATGGAATCCTTCACCGCGATCTGAAGCCGGGCAATCTCGGCCTGACCGCCGATGGCCAGCGGGTGAAAATCCTGGACTTCGGCATCGCAAAGTTGATGAACCCAAACCCCAGCGATGTTACGCAGAGCATGACGGATATAGGTATTGCGAGAGGGACTCTCGCCTACATGGCGCCCGAGCAACTCCGGGGAGAGAACCTCGACGGCCGGGCTGATATCTACGCTGCCGGATCGGTGCTTTATGAAATGGCGACCGGCAAGCGATCGCATGCGCAGGCGCAAACCGCTCTTCTCATCAACGCGGTTCTGAACGAGACTCCCACCCCGCCATCAAGATTGAATCAAGAGATCGGTCCGGAGCTCGAAGCAATAATACTAAAGGCGCTGGAGAAGGATCCCGAAAGGCGCTACTCGTCCGCCCGGCAGTTGGCTGCCGACCTGGAGCGGCTGCGCACTTCGACCATCCCGGTTGCCTTACACGAGGCTGCTCGACGGCATTCTCGGCGCTCGCTCCGCCCGCCAATGGTCGCAATCGGAATTCTCGCCTTGGCGGTTGTGGCGTGGCAAGCGTGGCGGAGGCTGCGGCCTCACCCCATCTTCACGCCCCGACCGATATTGCTGGTCGGCGAATTCGAGAATCGGACGGGTGAGCCGATGTTCGACAACACGGTTCGCGAGATGTTGACGTCCAGTCTGGAACAGTCCCATCTCGTGCAAGTGTTTCCCGCTGTTCGAGTGGCCGATGTCCTCCAGCGGATGGGGAGAGCACCGACACAAGTCATCGATGAAAATACGGCACGGGAGATTAGCCAGCGGGAAGGATTGCAGGCATTTTTGACCGGAGCGATCGTGCGGCTCGCTAGAACGTACGTCCTGCTTGCACGCGTGGAGTCGGCCTCCGGGTCGAACATCATGACGGCCCAGGCATCGGCTGCAAGTCCGGACGACATCCCAGCGCAGGTGGACAACATAGCTGAATCGGTGCGCCGGAAGCTCGGAGAATCACTCCAGGGGCTCAAAGAGCATTCGGTGCCCCTTGAAAAGGTCACCTCCAGATCTCTCGATGCGGTGCGGTATTTCACCCTCGGCAAACAAAGCTTGTACAGTGGCGATCCTTCGGCGGCCATGCTGATGTTCAAAAAGGCCATAGAACTCGACCCGCGGTTTGCGGTAGCACACGAATACCTCGGGATTACGTACCATTATTTGAATCAATACGACAATAGCGTCGAGGAGATTCGCGAGGCGGCGCAGCTGGCAGAGCGGGTGTCTGAACCAGAGCGCCTGCGCATCATGGCCGCATATTCATCCACGTTGCTCGACCTTCAGAAGGAATGCGAGAACTATCAGCTTCTCGCGCAGCTACAGCCACTTAACCCGGCGCCATATGTGAATCTCGGTGTGTGCAACAAGGACCTCTACGACTACACCTTGGCCGTGGCTTTCACCGAAAAAGCTCTGCAGCTGGTTCCGCAGTCGGATGTCAGGATCAACCTTGCTTCACAGTTACTTGGCGAAGGCGACACCGACAGTGCCCTCAAGCTGGCCGAGGGCCTGGCTAAAGAGTTTGCCAACAACTTGTGGGCTGAGGCTGTGCTGGGGCGCGCTTACATCGCAGCCAGCCGCTTCGAGGATGCACGACAGGCTTTCAAAAGCATGATGCGCATCGGACCTGATGCCGAAACCGCCGCACAGCTTTCTCTCGCCGACCTGGCGATGTCTGGCGGACAATATCAAGATGCAGCAAAACAACTGAAGGCGGCTGTCGAAAGCGCCGAGAGAAATCATAACGCCGTCGCCGCTGCCAAGGCTCGAATCGCCCTCGCCGAGACACTCTTCGCGGGACGGCATCGGCCGCAAGCAATCCGGCAGGTGCTCGCGAAGCTGGTTCCTCCGCCTCACGCACCGGCTTTGTCAGTCCTGCTTGCGCGAATGAACGCGTGGAATGGGCATCCGCAGCCGGCCCAAAAAACCGTGCACGACATTGAAACGCTGATTACTCAGCACGATGTCCCCGCGCTTGAATCCCTGCGCTATTTGCTATTGGCAGAGATCTCGCTGGCGGCGCGCAGTTTCCCAGCTGCTGTTGAAGCCGCGCAGAATGCGCTTACGTATCAGAGGTCACTTGTGGCCGTAGAAACCCTGGCCCGGTGTTACGCCGCTGCGGGACAGAATAGTCAGGCAGCTCAGCAGTATGAGACTCTGCTAAATCGAGAGAACGAGCTCATGGACGACACTCGCGTCGAAGGCTTCGACGAACCTGCATTTCGCCATGGAGTGGAGGCGCACTATCGGCTGGCAGTCCTTTATCAGAAAATGGGGGACGGTGCAAAAGCTCGCAGCCACATTCAGAAGTTTCTCGCCTACTGGGCCCATGCCGACGCGGACCTCGCCATGTACCGGGATGCTCAGCGTCGGCTGCGAACTCTAGCGACCGGCGGCGTCCCGACTCCCGCAACATAGAGTGGGGATTCGCGAATACCGTCCAAACCCAGATCTCCTTCGATCAGCGAATCTTCGAATGCCGCCGTGCAGAACGGAGCCAGTCCCAGCCAAGTAGCCACCAGGCAAAATGTCTGGCACAGGTGGCCGGCATCCAGCAGCACCACGCGATAGCTGCGTGCGAAACGGTACTTCCATAGCACACGAGGAAAGACAGCGGTCATAAGGAAAAGCGCTGACGCGTCCGCCACAAAGTCCTGGTTCCCGGTATAGGCTAGCGATTTGCTTATGGCATCAACGCGGCGAAGCTTTTCGAGACGGTGATGCAGGCAATCATAGTGATAAAGACCCTGCTGCAAACCTTCGATGCGCATCGCGAGGACATACACCTCGCCAGGATGACGCGCTCCGCCGGAAGGGCTGGTCTTGTGGAACAGACGGCCGAATGGCGGAGCGTCGATCCTGCCCGTTACGCCCCAGGTGTAGTGAAGCAGCTTGGATAGGGCATCCAGCGAAACCCTCTTTCGCGAAAAACTCCGGTGAGTCTTCCGTGCCAGAAGAACACACTCGAAAGGATCTTTGAGCCGGTTCGCGGCCGGCGGCGGAAGC
>JAFAWX010000278.1 GCA_019241535.1 Acidobacteriota bacterium
CTCTGGACTTACCCGCAGGGGCCGCCATCGGCTCTGAGGAAGAGGAAGAAGATGTTGTGGCCGGCGAAGAAGTCGCAGCCGGGGCGGACTCCGACGCGCCGCCTTTGGCAGGAGCGGCCTTCTCGCTGCTGCCTGACGCTGCGTACCACTCCTTGACGCCTTTATGACCGCGGCAAGCGCCGCGTTTGCTTGTGGCCGTTGAGTAGCTTCCGTCATTGCACATCCCAGTGCTACCCGCGGGTGCACCGGCCGGCGCCTGGGCGACGCAAAGTTGTGCCACGAGCAGGCCGGCGACAAAGGTCAGCAATCGAATCAGTCTCGTTCTGTTCATTGGGCCTCCTAGCCTTTCAAATGAGCTTCGTCAAAACTCACCACCATTACTGCTCGATATCGGACAGAAACATCTTGCGCAAGGCGGGTTATGCGTCAAGCAGCCCTCTGTCGCTCTGCCACTTTCGCCAGGGCAACCGACAGCGCAGCCCCGCCCAGGGTTTTCACCAGCGTCGTATGCTGGGCATAGAAAGAACTGGCCTTATCGACAATCGAAGGGTCAGTTTTTTCTGCATGAGCAGCGATCTGTTGCACAGTCTCGGGAGAGATGTTCTGGGCTTGCTGAGGGGTAATCTCCCGTGCTCCACCTCCCAATACGCTTGCCAGCATCCCTGCGCCAGGCAGTTGAGCCAGATTTCCTGGCCCGACCGACTGAATGAGCTGATTTAAAATACCCGCCTTTTGGTCGCCATTCGATTGGCTGAATAATTGGCCAACCAGATTGCCGAAAGCCGGCGTTTGCTGGGAGCGAAATGCGGCCGACAGTCCTTCCGCAATGAGGCTCTGCGGGGCCGCTTGCGCGACCTGATCGAAGTGTTCGGTCGCGGTGGCGGTATCGGGTGTCGCGCCGCCAGTGTACTGCTTCAGAACGTTGCCAAGTTGGTCAAATAGAGACATTGCCGATCTCCTGCGGCAGCTTAAGTGCCGATAAGATTCCTTGCGCGGACGAAATTATACAGCTTTATCCGCCACTTCCGACCTTTCTTCCGGGCTCAAACAGCCGGCATTGATCACCGTTGACCATTCCCTTAGAACACCGGTAGAGCGGCATTGCGGTAAGCCGGGCCTTCCTTGGCTCCCCCATGCCGTTCTTGACTAAAAGCTTCTGCCTAAGCCGCAGGCGGAATCTTCAGTTCCATCCCAACTCTGATCTTGTCGGGGTCTTCTAGTCCGTTGGCTTGTGCAATCTTGAGATACTTATTCGGATCGCCGTAGAAACGTTTACTGATCTTCGACAGATTGTCGCCCGCCTGCACCGTGTATGTCTGGACAAGGCTTGTATCAACGGTGATCTCATGCTTCAGATCGGAATAGCTTGGATCAACGGACTTGATAGCGTCCCAGACATGGTTCTTGCTGGCGTCGGAAGGTACTTCGGCTTTGATGTGGATCTGCTCGCCCTGGAGGTCCACGGAATCAACACGCCCGCCCTGGTTTTGGATGGCATCCAAGACCGGTTGATACTTCTGTTTAAGTTGGTTGAGATCTGCCATGAGAGTTCCTCCTTTAAATGATTTGTTAATCCTATTTGACCTAGTTGGCGGAGCCCTGGCGCTCGAAAGGCTAACACAGCCGCCCTGCGGGAAACAAACCTCAAGTACGTCTTGGCGGGCCAACAATCGACAGGGTTCAAGGCCCGAAATGGCTATCTCAACCGAAAAGAGGACACAAAGCCGGGCTTGCATGTGCGACTACCCTGTCCAGCACTATCCCGGTTCGCCAGCAATTAATTAGGTATTTGGGTTGCGCGCTGCGCTCATTTCGGGCGTCCCCAAATTTCTAGGCCTCCCCTTGTATATCGTTGACCGTACGTTTGGCGGGTTTAAGGCGACCAGCGGAAACAGTTGAATGCAGTCGATGAGGTAAGCTTTGGAGACCCGGCGTTTTTCTTCCCGTACAGTACAACTTCAGCGCTTTATTGACTTTGCGCGCAGTCGGGCCCTACCATGCTCGTTGCGCGTGGGTCGAGGTCCCCGCTTTAGTGACTGGGCAAACTATCTCGCACTACCGTGTTCTCGAACTACTGGGCGGCGGAGGAATGGGGGTAGTTTATAAGGCTGAAGATACGACCCTGGGACGTTTCGTAGCTTTGAAATTCCTGCCGGAAGCAGTATCCCATGATCCGCAGGGCGCTCGAGCGGTTTCGACGCGAGGCACGCGCGGCTTCGAGCTTAAACCATTCCAATATCTGTACTATCCACGAGATTGGTCAACATGATGGGCATTTTTTTATCGTCATGGAGTGCCTCAGTGGTCAGACTCTGAAGCACCTGCTTCACGGTCTTCCGCTGGAGATCGAAAGGCTGATCACTCTCGGAATTGAGGTTGCTGACGCTTTGGAAGCCGCCCATGCCAAGGGCATCGTGCATCGGGATATTAAGCCAGCAAACATTTTTGTAACTGAATACGGCCATGCCAAAATCCTCGACTTCGGTTTGGCGAAGATAAAACCTGCCAGCTCTCCCGGGGATGCCGAAACCAGGCTTGGTGATTCCGATCTCACCAGTCCTGGAACGACCGTAGGAACGTTAGCCTATATGTCGCCTGAACAGTTGCGCGGCAAGGAACTCGATGCCCGCAGCGACCTGTTTTCCTTTGGGGTCGTTCTGTACGAAATGGCAACGGGGCGGCTACCGTTTCGTGGAGAAACCCCGGCGGTCATCACCGAAGCCATTCTCAATCGTGCTCCTACGACGCCGCTCAGTCTGAATCCCGACATGCCTATCCAGCTACAAACGTTGATCAACAAAGCACTGGAGAAGGAACCAGACCTCCGTTGCCAGACGGCTGCCGAGATACGCGCTGACCTGAGGTGACTGAAGCGGGCGATCGATTCGTCGCGAAGTTCGGTTGCGACAGAACTGGCTCAGCGGGGGGTGGAGGCGCCAAGCTCGGCGCCACTCCGGCTGGCGCCGGCCAAACGCACGCGTTCGCGTCTGGTCGGAATTGTCGCTTCTTGGGTTCTTTTATCTTTGACGGCCGGCCTGCTTGGCGGAAAGCTGCTCTTCTCACCATCGCCTACAGCGCCTCCGCTCTACCGGCAACTCACATTTCGTCGCGGCAGCATTCGTTCCGCCCGCTTCGCTCCAGACGGGCAAACAATTCTTTACAGTGCTTCCTGGCAGGGCACTCCCACCGACGTGTTCACAGCGCGTCCGGAGGCTCCAGAAGCCCGTTCTATGGGCCTCAGCCACACTCAGCTTGTGTCTGTGTCCTCGAATTCCGAAATGGCAGTGCTGCTCAATAGCAAAGCCATTGGTACCTGGGTCAGTATGGGCACTTTAGCCCGCGCACCGCTGGTCGGCGGCGCACCCCGCGAGGTGCTCGAACAGGTGCAGTGGGCAGATTGGTCACCGGATGGTAATAACCTAGCGGTAGTGCGCGACTATGGCGGAAGGAATCGCTTAGAATTTCCAATTGGCAAATCGCTGTATGAGACCGGTGGCTGGATAGGCCATCCCCGTTTTTCCCCGAAAGGAGACTGGATCGCATTCCTTGATCACCCCGTGCAAGGGGACGATCGAGGGTCGGTGGCTTTGGTGGACAAAGCAGGCCATAGAAAGACATTATCCACCGAGTGGTACACGATTCAGGGACTTGCATGGTCAGGTGATGGCCACGAGATCTGGTTTACTGCCAGTAAGTCGGGCGTAGATCGGACACTTTACGCGGTTACTCTGGATGGCAAAGAGCGCATGGTACTGCGCTTGCCCGGCGCGCTGATGCTTTTCGATATCTTCCATGATGGCCGGGTGCTGATGATGCGTGCCAGTTGGCGCCGCGAACTGGTCGGTATTATTGAGGGCGAAAACGGGCAGCGGGATCTTTCCTGGCTGGACTACTCGTACCCAGCTGAAGTTTCCCGTAATGGCAAGATACTGCTGTTTGACGAGGAAGGGGGCGGAGGGGCCTTAGCGTACTCAAAATCCGGGGGGCTCACCTATGCCGTTTATCTTCGCAAAACCGATGGTTCTCCGGCTGTCCTGCTAGGCGAGGGGGGAGCAGTTTCCTTGTCTCCAGATGGCAAATGGGTGGTCGCCCAGACTCAGGATTCGCCTTCGCAACTCAAGTTGCTACCCACCGGTGCCGGTGAAGCCAAGGATTTAACCAAAGACAATATCAATCACAGTTGGGCACACTGGTTCCCGGATGGCGAGCGCATCCTGTTTTCCGGAAATGAGCCTGGCAAAGGCGTAAAACTGTACGTGTACGAGCTTGCCAGCGGGCACAACCAGCCAATCACGCCCGAAGGCGTGAATGGCACAGCATTCGTGATATCTCCCGACTCGCGGTTAGTCGCTGCCATCGGTCCCGACCAGAAGGGTTATTTGTACCCGGTTGCGGGCGGGCAGGCGCAATTGATCGCGGGACTCAGTCCCGGCGAGCAGCCGATTAGCTTCAGCCCCGACAGCCGCTCATTGTACATCTACCAACCTGGGGAACTGCCGGCGCGAGTCGATCTGCTGGATTTGCAGAGCGGGCGACGGAAATTATGGAAACAGTTGATGCCGTCTGATCCAGCCGGAGTTGAGACCATTGGTCCGATTCTGATCACGCCCGATGGAAAGACATGCGTTTTCGGATACCACCGTATGCTCGCGGACCTCTATCTGGTAGAGGGATTGAGGTAGTCGCACTTGTCGGTGTGCGCCGAGCTATTCTAGGCAAGAACTCTTCCGCTGGCGGGTTACACCCGCCACAAAAAGCCTGATTTTCTCCTCGACCTTTTCCAGTAAAAATTTCGTTGAGGGCCCGATTAAACTGCAAGAAGGTCGCAGCAACAGGCCAGCGCCTTGAGGACCACGCCCGCAGGTTGCAGTGTGCGCTCAACGTTCACCCGATAAACACGATTTATCGTATGCAAAAGATCCGAAGAT
>JAFAWX010000406.1 GCA_019241535.1 Acidobacteriota bacterium
GGCTTTGGAGTGTTCCAGGGTAAAAAACACGACGTGCCCTATGCCGTGGTAAATCTGCAGGGTCGCATTTTCATGGCTGCTAACGAAGATCCCTTTCGCAAAGCAGACGAAATTCTCGCTCAGCTCAAGGAACCAACTGTCGTGGTCGACCTGCACGCCGAAGCTACTTCAGAAAAAATTGCCCTCGGGTGGTACTTGGATGGGCGGGTAACGGCCCTGATCGGGACCCACACCCACGTGCCCACGGCTGATGAGCGTGTGCTTCCCCGCGGGACAGCGTACATCACGGATGTGGGAATGACCGGACCCTATGACGGCGTGATCGGGGTGAAGAAGGAAATTATTGTGGAACGCTTTCTGACTAACATGCCGGCACGTTTCGAACCTGCCGGTGGAGACACCCGGTTGTCGGCGGTAGTTATCGAAAGCGACGACTCGAGTGGCAAGGCACGCTCGATCGAGCGAATCATGGTGCGCTGAGTGTCAAACCGATGCGGTCTAGCGGGTATGACAACGAAGCGCTCGCGCTCGATCCCAGCCCCCCGACACACTTCCCAAGTTCAGGCTGCACCCAAAGTGCATCCGTTGAGCGCGTTCCTGGTTCTCGAAGAACACCTGACCTGATCAGCTGCGCGCCGCCGCAGATCAAGGTAGTAGCAGCCGCTAGGAAATTGGCCACAATGCAAGCACCGCGCGCCGACGCCTACGTTTTTGATATTGACGGGACATTGCTCGTAACGCGAGACCTGGTGCACTGGAATGCGCTGCACCAGGCAATGCTTGAAGTCTACGGCGTGGACACCACCATCGAAGGTATTCCTTACCATGGAAAAACCGATCTGTCGATTCTGCGCGCGGCCCTCGCCCGCGCTGGAGTCGATGACGGCCGCTTTCGGACAGGTCTCGAGAGAGCGCTGGTTGTTATCCGCCGTGACGTCGAAGCGGGCCACGACGCGATTATTCCCATGGTGTGCCCTGGAATACCGCGGTTTCTCGAGTCCATCCAGAAGGCTGGAAAACTGATCGGCGTGGCCTCGGGCAATCTCGAAGCCGTAGGATGGCGGAAAATTGAAGCCGCCGGCCTCAAGCAGTTCTTCAGCTTTGGTTTCTTCAGCGATGGCTGCGAAAGCCGGGCAGGGATCTTCCGAAACGCTCTTACCTATATTGCCGACAAGCTTGGTCCGTGGGCGCGCACCTGTTTCGTGGGCGACACGCCCTTTGATATCGAGGCGGCTAGAGAGGTGGGAGCAGCGATCGTCGCGGTTGCCAGCGGCACCTTCACGTTCGATGAGCTGACCGCCTGCTCGCCCGATCTGTGCCTTTCCGATTGCGGCCAGCTCTTTCGGGACTAGCCTGCTCGAGCAGGGCCTCAACCTTCCTGGCCGTCGCCCCCGACAAACCGTCGAGCGCAGCCCGGGCGAGCGCCAGATAAACCTGCTTTGTCCGCGGCACCGCGGCGAGAGCCTCCAGATGCAAGCGAATGGTGTCGACGTCCCCACGCACGATGGGTCCGCTTGAGGAGCGTGCCGCGCCCAGATTCTGGTAATTTGCCAGTGTCTGGCGAATGATGGGCATCATGCGACGCCGCGCGCGGCTCTGCGAAATTCCGGCGAGGCCGGCCACCGCCTCCGCCGAGCTCAGCAGTGCTACCAGCAGGGGACAGACCATGGTCGCAAACACATGGTAGGCAGCCTTATCCCTCGGCGTTACCCGGAAGACTTCTCCCCCAAGATCGCGCACGATTCGGCCGGCTAGGCGCGCTGCCCGGCGATCTCCTTCAATGGCAAAAGGAACGCACTGCAAGTCCGGTATGGCATTTTTCACGAATGTCATTAAGGGGTGGACGGAAGCGATGCTGGCGCCTCTCCGTCGCAGCTCCTCAAGAGCGCTCGCCGGGAGGACTCCGCTCGAGTGCACGGCCACCTTCCCTCGCCAGTTTCTCGCGACCAGCCCTGAGGCCGATTTTCGGATCTGTGCGTCGGGAACGCAGAACCAGACAAGGTCCCAGCCAAGGCTCGCGCG
>JAFAWX010000369.1 GCA_019241535.1 Acidobacteriota bacterium
GTGGGCAATCTCACCCTGTACACAAATATCGGGATCGGCACCATTCGGGTTCCCGTGCGCATTAATTGCCCGCCTGAGGTCACTCTCATCCGTTTGCGGGTGGCGAAGCCATGACTCACGTCATCAGAAAGGATCCAAAGAGGCTGTAGAGAAGCACCGCGAGCACAATCATGGTAAGCAGCACATAACGGCGATCGCCTTCGATGGCGAAGGCAAAGACAGAAAAGACAACCCGCGCCACCGGGGTTGCGATCAGGAGCAGCAGACCGAGTTGCATGATGCCTCGCGGCGCTCCGGAAAGCGCAGATTGAAAAATTCCATGCACGGTTTTTAGTTCCGCCGGCTCGTTATGAAAGCTGTGATAGTCAGCGCGGGTGAGGCGCCGGGCCGTCAGGTAGGGGATAGCTCCTCCAATTACGACTAGGGCGGCAGCCAGCACACCGGCCCGAAGCAGTCGGGCGATGATGTTTTCAATCCGTTGGTCGTACCAGTTCTGAACTTTCCACGACAATTGTTGTTCCTCGCAGCCTTCAGAGATTTCCCGTCAGCCCCTTGAATAGCATTTCAATCCCCAATAGTACGATCACCCCGCTGAACAGCAGCCGCAGGCGCCTGGTCTCGGTTCTCACCAGCACGCGCGTCCCCAGGAGCGATCCGATGAGCACACCTAGCATTACCGGCATGGCTAGAGAGGGATCGATGTAGCCGCGGCTGAGGTACACGCCCGCGCTGGCTGCCGCCGTTACCCCGATCATAAAGTTGCTGGTAGTGGTTGAAACCTTGAACGGAACTTTCATGGCTTGATCCATGGCTAGTACCTTCAGCGCGCCCGAGCCAATTCCGAGCAATCCGGAAAGCGCTCCCGCACCGAACATGACGGAAAAGCCAGCGGGAACACGATAGACGTTATAGTGGCGAATGCCGCTCGTATCGGGGAAAGTCCCGTTCAGCTTGAGCTTGGTTGCGAGCGGGTCGGCAACTTCCGTGACCTCGGTCCTCTGCCGCGTGCGACGGGAGGAGTAGGCGGAACCAATCAACACCAGGCCGAAGATGACGGCCGTGACGCTAAGCGGCACATGGGCCGTCAGAAAGGCCCCGAGCAGCGCGCCCAGGGTGGTTGCAATCTCGAGAAACATGCCTAGGCGAATATTTGAGAATCCTTCTTCGACATAGGCGGCGGCTGATCCCGAGGAGGTGGCGATGACCGAAACTAGCGAAGCTCCAATTGCGTAGCGCAGGTCGACTTTGAAGAAAATGGTGAGTAGCGGGACCAGCACCACGCCTCCTCCCAGGCCCGTCAGCGCTCCCAGAAAGCCGGCAATCAGCGAACCGGTCCAGACCAGGAAGGTGAATTCGAGTACGTTCAAGTAAACAGTCTGCCACAGTCGCGCTTGAATGGCAGCGACTGACCGACACCTAAGAGTTACTTCTCCTGCGCCCTCCGCCTGAGGGAATCTCTTGTCATGAACCACGAGAAGCTCGTCGCCCGGGCAGTTGCATGGCTGCGCGGTTATGGTTGCGGAATTGTGTTGTCGGAGCAGACCTGCTCGAGCGGCGAAACGCCGGACGCCATTGGATGGAAACGCGCCTGCCATTCGGTACTCGTCGAATGCAAGGTGAGTCGGCAGGATTTTCTCGCCGACAGCGACAAGCCCTGTCGCCGCCGCCCGGAAACCGGCATGGGATGCGAACGCTACTATCTTACGGTTTCCGGGTTGCTGTCGTCCGAGGAACTGCCGCCGGGATGGGGATTGCTGGAACTGCGCGGAAGAGCGACTCGGGTGGCGAAGCCTTCATCAGGGAATCTGCGCACTTGTGCCGGGCTCGAGTGGGAAATGAATCTCCTGCTGGCCAGCCTGCGCCGTGTAGAGGTGCGCATTGAGCCCCAGTCGATTACCGAATTTCTGAAATGGAAGAACCGCATGGCCGAATACAATCGTGGTCGTTTGCCCGAGGGCATCCGGCCGGCTCATGAGGAAACCAACTGCTTCTTGCGTTGACCGGCAGCGCCTTCGAGAACGACATCAGCGGACGTGGAGTCTTCGCTTGCTTTACCGCTTTTCATTGCCTGGGCTTGGGTAGTAAAGATCCAGCTTGGCCGAAAGACCATCCGGCCCTCGAGCCGGGCGCCAAGTGGCGGTGTGGTTCCGGCGACAGGCCCGGCATGTCCTTTCGGGCCGACGAGGTCAAGAATTAGCGAACACAGGAGGATAGTTCAGGGATATAATGCCCGGAAGTCGGCGTTGGAGGTTCGGGCCATGACCTTGGGTGAAGAGCTTCGCAGAAAGTACGCATTGACGAGTTTGAAATCCCAGCGCGATTGCTTGCCGCTCCTGGCGATCAATGAGGCTCTGGAGGCAGCAGCCGAGATTGCCGAGCAAGAGCAGGCGCTCAGCGTGGCAACCAGCATTCGCAAGTTGAAGTGGACGGAAAGGTCCGTAGCCGGCCAAGCGGCTTGACTCCTGAGAGAACTTCCTGACCAATTCCGCTTTCCGACCGCTTCGCTATGCGGTTCAGATTACCCGTCCGCGCCGTTCGCTCCGAAGTGAACTTCGCGCCTAGTTGCCGGCTAGCGACTGTAAACGGTTTCTGCTTCTTCCCAAGCTGCCGCAGATCCCGAAGTCCAGGGACCCAATTCCACGGGATTGAAGATACTAAATTTTAAGACCTCCGCCCCCAGCTCAAAGCTCACTCTCCCGGCAAAGTGCGTTCCCTAGAAAGTAAATCGCGCTCCAAACTGGAACTGACGCGGGGTGTTGACCGTATTCGTTATCGCGCCGTATGGCTGGCCGGCGGTTGCCGTCATGCTCAATAGGCTTGGCATTCCAAACTGCGGCGTGTTGCTCAGGTTATAGGCAGAGATATCGAACCGGAGATCTTTGTGCTCTCCTAAACGAAAAGACTTATAGATCGATAGGTCCAGCTCCCGCGCTCCCCTGGTACGGACATGGTCGAGATAGGCTGGAGCCGTACCCGGAACGAAAGGGCTCGCAGGAAAGGCGAAGCAGTTGTTGTTGACCCACTGCGCAGGGGTGCGCTGAAAACCACTTGATGGATTGCAGACGAGATCGGCTCGTTGATTGAAATAGGAAGTAGAGGCCCCGATGACCGGTGCGGCGATGGGCACACCAGTACCCAGATAAAGTATGGCATTCGTGGTCCAGCCACCCAGGATGGCATCGCCCACTCCGTGCAGACTCACCGCTCGATCGCGGCCAACCGGGAGATCGTAGGAGACCTGCCCTGTGAAGGAATACTTGACGTCCTGGGGGCTGATCGCGTGCTCGTAACGGAGATTTCTCCAGTCCTGAACGACGTTCGTGTGAGAACCCACAAATCGCAGAGGTGGTTGACCATCATCGGTCATTAATTTCCCCCAGGTGAAGGTGGCAAGCGTGGTGAAGTGGCCGGTGAGCCTCTTCTGCACCTTGGCTTGCAAAGAACTGTACTCAGAGTCGCCCCCAGGATAGCCATTCACGATCACGCCATTGCCGCCGTTGACACCGACCGTGCCGTCGTAGCCGCCATTGCCAAATTGCGGGTATGCTTGAAGTACCGCCCAGAGAGGAACCGTGGCTCCGCTGAAGTTAGAATTGAGGCTCACCGGCCCTTGGTTGGGCACCATCTGGCAAGCCGGGTTGGTGGCGTCGACGCATAAGGAAAAGTTGTATTTCTGAATCGTGGCTAGATCGAGCTGGTTCAGATCGACACTGACAAGAGGCAAGAAAAGTCCCCGGCTACCGACATACCCCACACTGGCGATGACCTGATGCGGTAACTCATACTCCAGGCCGAAGTTGAAGTTGTAAGTCGTAGGGGTGCGCTGGGAGTGTAACACCGTGCTCAGGGCTATACCCAAGTTATTCGCCAACCCTGACGGTGAACCACTGAGGGGTTGAATCACCCCATTAGGAAAGGGGTTGCTTAACGAAAAAGCGCCGGTGTAGTTCCCGGGGATAAGCGGCGGGCTTCCAGCCGCTGCTCCGTTACAGGCGGCTGTGCCATTAAAGACTGTGTTGCCATCGGCATTAAAGCATGTCGCATTCCATGTCGTCGCTGTAGAGAACCCATCCGTGTC
>JAFAWX010000410.1 GCA_019241535.1 Acidobacteriota bacterium
TTCCGTGGGGGCATCCCGGAGAATAGATCGCTGAATGCCCGCGAATGGAAAAAAGTGGAGGCCGCATTGCTTGGCTTGAGAGCCCTTCCGGTCACCAAGACGGGCATATCTAGTGTTTCACGCTAACAATATCAGGGGACCTTGATCACGATGACCCGAACGGGCGCCCTTCCCTAGGCGCACCCAAAAATAGGGGACTTGCCCCCCTAGTCACACAAAGGCTCGAGGCTGCATTTTTTTGGGGCGGCTGCTCGATGCAGCGATCGCAAATCTTTCGCCTCACTCGGTAGCGATGTGAACCAGGTGAAATGTTCCGGGTGAAAGGCGTAGCAAGCCTAAAGCTTTTGCGAGAACCGGCTCGGAGGTTAAACATAGGCACGACAGCCAGGAGAGTCGGAACAGGTCCAAGAACTAGTGGCGCGCATTTCGCAGTCCCTTGGAAAAGTGCGCCGTATGCCGGAAAGCCGCCAACATATGCAACGCAATCAGCGCAGTGGTCACCCACGGTGGCAGTGAATCTCGCTAAGAGAATGATGGTGAGGGCGATAGGACCGTGTGCCCGATGCACGCGAAAAGCAGCTTGGCTGTGCAGGTGGTCTCGAAGCATAACTGGAGGCAGAGAAAGGGGGGAATCGTCAGGCGGAAACTTGCGAGATGCTTGACAGCGAGTTGAAGTCTCTGCTGTAGTGTCGGCCAATGGAGCCCACGAATTCAAGCGCACGGGGCGAAGCTCGAACTCCCGCCGTCGTTACTATCCGCGAGGTGGCAAAACAGAGCGGCTTTTCCTCCGCCACCGTATCCATCGTCCTCAATAATGCCCCTCTTGCCCGTTATATCCCGGAGTCGACAAAAAAACGCATCCAGCGGGCGGCCCAGAAGCTCGGCTATCGGCCCAACCTGTTTGCCCGTACCCTGCGCAACCAGCGGACCCATACCGTGGGTGTCATGGTCTTTGACATGACGGACCCATATTGCATTCCCACTCTCCGCGGCATCGAGAGCACGCTCTATGAGGCCGCCTTTCTCCCCATCCTCACCGATGTGCACAACGAGCGTAACCGCTTCGAACGCTACCTGGAAATGCTTCTCGATCGCCGCGTAGAGGCGCTCATCGTGGTGGCAAATTGGCTCTTCGTGGATATTGGTGTGCTGGCCGATCTTGAAAAAAGCAAAGTACCGACAGCCATGATCGGTCGCGAACTCAAAGCAGGTTCGGTAAGCTCGGTGACAGTGGACAATGAACTGGGTGCCGCAGCCGCCATTGAACACCTATTCGCACTGGGGCATCGTCAGATCGCCTTCATCCGGGGCCCCCGACACATCACCGACAGCGCGCCACGTTGGAGGGGCGTCCGCCAGTTCAGCCGCTTGCATGGTCTGGAGATCAATCCCGATCTGGTCATGGACTTGCCGGGATCCAGCGACCCGCTTTCTAGTTTCGATGCCGGCTACAATTTGACCGAAGAGCTGCTCAGAAAAAGATGTGCTTTCACGGCGCTGATGGCATTCGACGACATGACTGCCCTCGGAGCGATCCGGGCCCTGCATAGAGCGGGAATCAGAGTTCCGGATCAGTGCTCAGTAATAGGTTTTGACGACATTTCCCATTCCGCGATTCTCACCCCCGCGCTGACAACCATACGTCAGCCTTTGCCGGAGATGGGCAAGATGGCGGGCGGCATCGTCATTGATGCCATCGCCGCCCGGCAGGAGCGGCAGAACTTAACCGCCAAGCACCGCAAGCTAAGACCTGAGTTGATGGTGCGCGACTCGACATGCCGGGTGGCTTGAGGCCGGGTCAGAAAAGGTTTTTATGCTTGACAATCAGCGTACGACAGGTCGACCATTAACACGTTTTAATAGACGGTTTTCCCTGACAACTCTGTCCTGGAAGAACGCCACGGAAGGCGGAGGGCCGCGGCGGAGCTCACGTCGACGGAAGAGCGGAACGGTGAAATCGCCTCTATGCAGCTGCGCTGCGCCATACTTGCCTGGTTCAGGACAATGCCGGCGCGCGTTGGTCGTCTAAATCGCCTTGTGGGGCAGCAGTTCGATTCATCGTTAGCGCTTTACCCTTAACATCCGCAGCTGAGGAGAAATGGCATGTACTCACGGGACTTTCTTACAGCAATCACGCGCTGCTTTCTCTTTGCCTCTTTACTGGCCGTTTTAAGTACGACTCATCTATTCGGCCAAGCTGGAAGAGGCGGGGTCAGCGGCACGGTCACTGATCCGAACGGCGCCGTGGCCCCAGGAGCGCAAGTGACCCTGCTGAACAAGGCTACCGGTGCGAGCCTGCACACCGTCACCAGCGCCGCCGGGCTCTACACTTTCATCTCTTTAAACCCGGGTGTCTATCAGGTCACAGCCAGCCAGACAGGCTTTGCTAGCGTAGCGCAAAACAATGTCACGGTGAACGTTGATCAAACCACGCTGGTTAATATAGCGCTGCGCATGGGGGTCGCCACCGAGACTGTTACTGTGAATCAAACGGTCGATCTGGTCGAGCCTACCAATTCCACGGTGGGCTCCCTGATTGGGTCGGAGACGATTGACAGAGTCCCGTTGCTTTATCGCAACGTGTACGATCTCATCCAGTTAAGTGCGGGTGTGATTCCGGTCAATGGTTCGCCTAACTCGAGCGATTCCTTCCAGTCAGTTCAGAACATTTCGAACGGGCGTCCGGGGGTCGACGTTTCTGCCGACACAATCAACGGTTCTCTGGTTGGGTCCGTTTATTACATGCTCGACGGTGCCCCGATCGGAATTGCGGAAAACAATTCCGCTGCCATTATCCCGGCGATGAATATTCCTGAGGATGGTGTGCAGGAGGTTCGGGTGGAGACCCAGAATACGCCGGCGTCCTACCAGAGCGGAGGTGGAGGGGTTATTAGTCTGGTCAGCAAGTCCGGTGCCAATCAGATACATGGCGACGCATTCGGTGTGTTTCGGCCCGATGTTTTGTCCGCCAACGAATATTTTAATAAGAGCACTCAGCTGTCCCAGGGTCTAAAGAACACACCTCCTTCCTTCCACCGTTATCAGGAGGGGGGCGCAATCGGCGGACCGATTAAGCGTGACAAGGTTTTTTTCTTCGGCGATTACGAAGACACGCAACAGATGCAGTTCGAGGGCATCGATTTTTTCACTGTCCCTACCGATGCGGAAAGGACCGGGGACTTTTCGAATTTAACCGGTCAGACCATCTACGATCCGACCCAACCGGACAATCCCGACGGTACGCGGCAGCCGTTCCCTGGCAACAAAATCCCGAACCCCAACCCCATTGGCTTGCTGTTTCTGTCCAGAATGCCTCACTGCAACATCCCCGACCCCGTCTCATGTGAGGCAGCAACCACCGATGTAGCCAACAATTTCGGCGTGCCGGGTCTGGACCCGTTAAGGGCACACAGGTTCGATGTCCGCATAGATTGGAACAAAAGCGAAAAGCAGCGCATCTTCACGCGATTTTCCTACGATCACTTGTTCTTCACCCAGGCCGACGTCTTCCCACCTCCGGGGTGGGACCCAAATTACGCCCAGAACCTCACCAACGGGCGCAATGTCCTCGTGGCCGACGACTTGACTCTCAACTCCACTACGGTGCTGAATTTGCGCTACTCCTTTACCCGCCACCATGAGCAACAGCAGGGGCAGCCATCATACGGCAGCGTCAATATTTCCCAGCTTGGCTTTCCTGCCTCGCTGGCGGCACAGCAGGTCGTCAAACAGCTCCCCTTCATGATTTTCAATGACCTAACTGCCTCGAGCGGTGCGGAAGGAGTTGGAGGCACCGCCAACTACAACCTGTTCTTTTATGCCAGCATGAACAGCGATGCCAGCGCGACCCTCAACAAGGTGCACGGCAAGCATGAAATCTCGTTTGGATTCGAATGGATGAAGCGCTATCTGAATGTCGGACAGCCCCCCGCGCCGGCGGGCGTTTATGGTTTCGACAAAACGGCTACCGAGCGATCACTGATGGATCAGACCGCCGTGGGCGGTAGCGCTTTCGCCTCTATCTTAGTTGGGATGGGGATGGCACCGGGCACCGAAGGCAACACTGGTTATCCCAATTTCACCAAAGACATCTTCGCAGCCGAATCCAACCCCTATTATGCGTCGTTTGTCGAGGATACTTACCATCCCACTAAGACCCTGACCATTACCGCCGGCCTGCGCTGGGATATCTTCGGAGGACGGACCGAGCGTTTCAACCGCCTTGAATACTTCAATCCGAACGTGACCAACACTGTGAACGGTATTACCTATACCGGCGCAGAAGTCTATGTCAACGGCAGCCATCGCTCTCCATTTACAACCAACATGAAGGACTTCGGGCCACGCCTGGGGTTTGCCTGGCAGCCGGTTACGCACTTTGTGGTCCGCGGCGGCGCTGGCATCTACTATGGCCCCAGTCTGCACAACGTCGCGAGCGCCGGCAATGACACCGATGGTTTCTCGACGTCGACCACATGGAATGCCACATGCGTGAATGCCGACGGCAACACGGTGTTTAATGGCACGGCGGCCTGCAACGGAGCGGCGGCTGGAAGTCCGCCACTTATCCCGGGGAACTATACCGGCGCTTATTCGTTAAGCAATCCCTTTCCCACCGGCGTCATTCAACCGCTCAGTGGTTCGCCCTCAGGTTTGGCCAATAACTTGGGTTTAGCCTTGAGCACGGTGCTGCACTCGCAGCGCACCCCCACCACTTACAACTTCAACTTCGGCTTGGAGTATGAGCTACCGCATCAGACCATCGTCAGTGTGGGCTATGTCGGCAGCCGGGGACTTTTCCTGCCCCTGGTCAGTGTCGATCTGAACCAGCTCGATCTAGGCACGATTCAGAAATACAACTATTCCCTATGCGTCGACACGACCAACCCGGCCTGCCAGATGGTGCCCAACCAAGGGCCGGTGAGCCTCAACTCGAACTTCAGCGGACCTACAGTTCCCCTATGGGCGGTACTTCAACCATACCCGCAGTTTGGCAACGGCGGTTATGACGGGACGACCGGTGTCAACGGCGGGAACGGCGTGATCGTGAATGGCTATCCCGGAGGCGACTCTGAGTACAGCTCCCTGCAAGCCAAGGTGCAGAAGAGGTTGACCGGGCACTTTACCACGCTTGCCACCTTTACCTGGGGGAAATTGATGACCGACGATGGGCAACCGCCTCTGCGATTCGTAGGTTCGCACACTAACGTCGTGCAGGACTGGAGAAATCTGCGTTACGAGCACGCGATCAGCCCCCAGGACGTGAAGTATTCGTTTACCGGGCAGGTCTCGTACGATCTTCCGGTTGGCAAAGATCGAGCGCTGAATCTGCACGGAGTGTCCGACGCCATCCTAGGTGGCTGGACCACCAATGCCATTCTCTATCTGGGCACCGGCGTGCCCATCGCCTCCCCGGTAATAACAGCCGCTACTTCCTATTTCAATCAGCGGCCTGATCTCGTCTGCGATCCGTCAACTGGTTTTCACCGCACGCCTGCGCTTTGGGTCAACAACAACTGCTTCGCCTTTCCCGCGAGCCCCTTCGTTCCGGGAACGGCTCCCGCCTATCTTGACCACGTCCGTACCAGGGGAGCGCGCGAGCTGGACCTTTCGATCTATAAGGCATTTCGTCTAGGAGAGCATAAAGATCTCCGGTTCGATATCTCCTCTTACAACCTGAGCAACACACCGCAGTTTGGATCGCCAAGCGTGTTAAGTATGACGGCGACCGCGGGCCAGCCATTCGGCGCGATCACAAATACGGTCAATACCCCACGCCAGTTCCAGTTTGGAGCGCGATTTACTTTTTAGGGAACCCCTAAGCTGCCTGGCGTCCCAAAACGACGCCGGGCTTTTTTGTGCGCCGAGCATGTTTGACATCAAGGGCGAAGGTCCGTGTGACTCTGAGAGAGCTAAGTCATCGCAAGCGCCGACTCGCCGCGAGCGCATTCGCGAACTGCTAACCTGGCTGGC
>JAFAWX010000068.1 GCA_019241535.1 Acidobacteriota bacterium
ACCGGAATGTTGAAGAAGCCCTGAATCTGCGGCGCATGCAGGTCGACGATCAGCGCGCGATCGGCGCCCGCGGTGGTCAATAGATCGGCTACCAGCTTGGCCGAAATCGGCACCCGCGGCTTATCTTTGCGATCCTGGCGGGCATAACCATAATAGGGAATTACCGCCGTAAGGCGACGCGCGGAAGCGCGCTTCAGCGCATCCATCATCAGCAGCAACTCCATCAGGTGCAGGTCCACGGGCTGGCACGTCGGCTGCATAACAAAGACGTCGGCACCGCGCACATTCTCCTGGATCTGAACATAGGCTTCGCCGTCCGCGAACCGGGTAACCATTGCCTGCCCGCGGCTCATGCCGAGAAAAGCGCAAACTTCATCGGCGAGTTGCGGGTTCGCTGTGCCGCAGAAAATTTTGAACTTGTCGTCGACACGCGAGCGGTGCGGTTTGCGCTCCGGTTTCTCGTTCGCGTTCGCCGCGCCTTTCTTTTCCGTAGCTGTCACAAACGTCGCCATTTTCTTGACGTCGAACCATCCCCTGTTCAGCCAAGCACAACCAGCGCCATGCCGGGTAATCCGGTTATGGCTGGGCCGCTAGGATTCGAACCTAGACAAAGTGCTCCAAAGGCACTTGACCTACCATTAGTCGACGGCCCAGTAGTGCGTGATCGCTCTCGAGCACTCAGCTTACCCTGATTCTTTCGATTGCCCAAACACCCGGAATGCTCAAACATGAGCCGCTGAGAGCTCGTTCCAGTAACGGCGCCGCGACAGGGTGCTGGTCAGCACGGCGCGGAGTCCGCGCCCGCGCAGCCTGGACACAGCCAGCCTAGCTTTTTCCCGTGAGTCGAACAGGCCGTACAGCGCCGACCCCGAACCCGACAACGACGCATAGAAGGCTCCCGCTGCCTTGAGCACACGCTTGACCTCACGCATTTCGGGATGCTGTGGAAAGACGACTCGTTCAAAGTCGTTCTCAATCCCGGTTCGGACAAGGTCGAGCAGTGGGTTCTCGGCCCGGCCTCCGCTCCTAGCGGAGACACCGGATCTCTGGCGCCCAAATGGCCGCTCACTCAACCACGCAGAAATTTCGCGGTTGAACTCTAAAATTTTAGCGGAGCGATCTCTGGCCGTCAATTTAGCTTGCGCGCCGGTTCGACGCTCCCCTGTAGTCGCGGCATCCAGGGCGTCCCAGGCGGCGAATGCCTCAGGTGTGGAGATCCTGATTTCGGGCAGCGTAAGAACGCATGGAATGGCCGGCAAATCGGGTAAGGGGAAGACTTCCTCACCTCGCCCCAGACCGAGAACCGTTCCACCGACCAGGAATAGCGGCAGATCTGAGCCAACCTCGGCGGCAATCCGGAACCTCTCGACGGAGGCCAGTTGCTTGTGAAGCGTGCGCTCGGTTGCGAGCAGCGCCGCCACGGCGTTGGCGGAGGCTCCCCCTAGGCCGCCCTGGACCGGGAGACTTTTTTCAATCTCGATCACTACGCGCCCGCGAGCCCCGAGGGATTCCATGGCGCGCTCGACAATACGGAAACAGGTGTTCGTCGAGTCCTTGGGTACCCGGGGATCACAGCAGCGGATTTCTATTCCCGCGCCGCGGGTGAGCGAAACCCGAATTGTGTCCGCAATCGCAATCGTCTGATAAATGGTCCGCAATTCATGGAATCCATCGGGGCGGAGCGCCCCGATGCTCAACCCCAAGTTGATCTTTCCGAAGGAGCGGATCGAGACGGTCATGAGTTAGGACTGAATTCGGCCGAGGTAGACTTCTAATGAATCGCTCGGGCGAATGCAAGATCTTTCCTGCCGTAACCCCTAATTCGATCGTTCGCACGATGGTTGTCGCCATGCCCTCCGGTACAATTGCGGCATCGCCGGGGGCCAGTTTCCTCGGCACAGGTCGACCCTCGTTTGCATGCAGAAAGCGGCGATTTTCTACAATCCTCTCTCAGGTCGCCGGCGCCAGCACCGGCTGAAGGATGTTGAAGCCGCCTGTTCGGTTCTGCGGAACGCGGGGATTGAACTCGACGTTGCACCTACCCGCGCCCCCTCCGATGCCGCCGCGCAAGTCCGCATGGCCATACGCCAGGAATTCGACACCATCATCGCCTGCGGTGGCGACGGCACAGTGCATGACGTGCTGCAGGGAATGGCGGGAAGTGGGGCCGCGCTGGGAATTATTCCCCTGGGTACGGCCAATGCCATGGCACATGACCTCGCAATTCCGCGAAACCCGGTACGCGCTGCGCGGGCGCTGCTCGCTGCTGCGCCCAGACGGGTGGCGGTGGGCAAAATCGATTTCCGGGATTTTAATAACCTGCCGGCCTTCCGCTACTTCACGGTCGCTGCCGGGGTCGGAGTAGACGCGCACCTGTTCTATGGGCTCAATCGCCTGCTTAAGCACCGGACGGGAATGCTTGCCTACTACACGAAGGCGACCCAACTATGGCTCAGTCATCGCATGCGTTATTTCCAGGCCGAGTTCTCGCTCGAGGGCGGCGTTTTATCACGGGAGGAGCGGCTTTCGGAAATGCTGGCCGTCCGCATCCGCCAGTTTGGCGGGGTTTTACGGGAACTGGCGCCCGGGGCCTCGCTGGCCCGCAACGACCTCCGTCTGGTGCTGTGCCGCACCGGCAGCCGGGTGCTTTATCTCGCCTACGTCTTCCGCGGGATCCTGGGCTTATCTCGCGGCGTTCCTGGCATCGCACTCGCATATGCGGATGAAGTCCGCTGCCGAAGCATCCCCAATGGAAGGCTTGAAAACATCTACGTCGAAGCCGATGGCGAACTGCTCGGCCGTTTGCCAATCAAGCTTTCGATGATCCCTGAGGCTCTGACTCTGCTGGTTCCGCGCGCGCATGATCTGGTCAGCGGCTCTTCCATTGCCTCAAAAAACGAGCTTGCCACCCGCGGACATTAGCGGATCGATTTGAGCGATGCTGGCCGACGAATGTACGGGCTTGTGTTAGAAATTCTTATTGGAACCAATCACACATTTCCTGACCGGCGCCTGTCTGTCGCGGGCGGGCTTCAACCGCAAGACCGCGCTCGCGACTGCCACCATGACCCTGGCGGCCGAAGCACCCGACCTGGACGTCTTCTGGGGTTTCAAAGGTCCGGTCTTCGGGTTTGCCCATCACCGCGGCTTTACCCACTCCTTTCTGGGCCTGGTGCTGATCTCGTTCGTGGCCACGGGGTTCATGTACCTGGTGTGGAGGGTCCGCGGCCGCCGAACGAATGTCCCTAATCTTCCGTTACGCTGGCCCCTGTTGCTGGTTTACGCCTATATTGCCGGGCTCAGCCACATCTTGCTCGACTTCACGAACAACTACGGCGTGCGTCCCCTCTGGCCATTTTCAGAAAAGTGGTACTCGTGGGACATTGTCTTTATCTTTGAGCCGGCACTCTACATCATCCTGATACTGGGGCTGCTATTGCCTGCAGTCTTTTCCCGGGACAAACCGTTACCGCGTGGGCGCCGGGCGGCGCAGTTCGCGCTCCTGTGCGTGGTTGTTCTCTATGCGGCCCGCGACCACGAGCACCGCAGGGCCCTCGAAGCCCTGGCAAAGAAAGATTTTCGTTTCGGGAGTTCCCGGGCAGCGCCTCTGCGGGCCTCCGTCTACCCGTACTACTGGAGCATGTTTCGCTGGTACGCGGTAGCCGAAATGAAGGACTTTTTCGCGAGCTCCGACATCGATGCGCGCTCGGGTGACCTTGACTCCGGCGAGCTCGAACTCATCGCGAAGCCGCTGGAGACTCCCGCGACCGCTGCCGCTAGGAGATCTTACCTCGGCCGTGTGTATCTCGATTGGGCACGATACCCGCTCGTCGGCGAAGTTTCCGCGGGCGAGGATTCGATTGTGCTTTTCAAGGATCTGCGCTTCGAGTATCCGCCGCTGCGTAGCCGGATTACGCTCTCCTGTTCGATCGAACTTGATCGAAACCTGCGGGTTGTGCGCGAGACCTTCGGACGGAGAGAGCAGTTGCCGCCCACAGACTGAGCGAACGGCAACTGCCGGCAGGCATAAGCATACTTGACGTATTGCCGTTCCAAACCCCACAATCAATCCGTCGAGGTGAGCTATGCTGGCTTATGTTTTCGTAGTTCTCGCCTGCTTGTTTCGCTTTGTGCCTCATCCCTGGGGATTCACACCGCTCGCAGGTTCGCTTTTGTTTTTCGGAGCGCGCACCCGGCGCACCCAGCTATGGTTCCCTCTGGTCCTTTTGCCTGCCTCTGACCTCATCCTGACCAAGTATGTGTACGCCTCTCATTTCTCCTGGGACCACCTGGTCACCTGTGCCTGGTATGCGGCTATTGTTCTTTTGGGCACGAGACTGGCTGAGAAGTCGAAGGCGGTGTGGATTCTTGGCTCGGCCGTGGCCAGCTCGGTGTCTTTTTTCCTGCTCAGCAACTTCGCCGTTTGGGCCAGCAGCGACATGTACTCGAAAAACATCGCTGGTTTAATGGCCTGCTACACCATGGGACTGCCCTTCTTCGGGCGTGGGCTCGCAGGCGATGTCATCTTTACCGCGCTGATGTTCGCCATCGCCGGCATTGTCGCGCAGTTCGCGAAACGGCCGCGGCGCGATATTGCGACCGTGTAATAACCTCAATTTCTAATCTTTCTTAGAATGGCAGGCTCGAGCGCGCGCTTGCGCAAGCGCCTGAGAACCCACCACAGCGCCAGCGCTACTGCGGCGACGAGGATCAGCCAATGGAAGTGATGGCTGAAGAAGACGCGCAGGCGATGCACCACTTCCGGTCCAAATTCGATGACCAGGACCGCTAGAACCAGAAATCGTACCGTCCTGCCGAGAAATATCGCGAGCAGAAAATGGCTGATGCTCATCTCGGCAACGGCTGCTGCCAGAGCAAAAATCTTGAAGGGTGTCGGCGGGGGAAGCATGGCTGGAAGCATCAAGCTGCTGAACGGGTGTTTTTCAAATGCTGCGTGCAATTTTTGAAAGCGCGCGGCCGAAACTCGTTTGCGCAACAATTCCTCGCCGCCGGCATATCCAATGCCATAGATGACGAGACTTCCAACGGCCGAGCCGGTCGCTGCCAGCAGACCATAAAGGAGCCAGCGAGCGTGGTTCTGGGCGACGTAGCCGCCCACCACGACGTCCACGGGCAAGCCAACTGCGGCACCGTCGAGGGCTGCAACGACAAAAACCCCCCCGATGCCAAGCGGCTTCAGGATGGCCCACAGGAAAGCCGTGTAGCGGGAAAGGAAGTGCTTGATGGCGTTCCCTCAACTTCAGCTCGCCACCGGTCCGATACAGCTCGAAGGAAAAAGCGTGGTGGCGATGAAGAATCCAATTGCGTTTTAAAGTTTACGCGAAAAAAAAGGTTGAGAGGGAGTGGTTGAGCGGTTGGCGACACCGCCGGCGATGGGATCTCGGGAAATTTCAATTCCTGAAAAGAACTGATCCGACCAAAAACCATAGTGGCCGAGCCAAAAACGAATCCGGGCGTAGGTGTCACCCGGGCACGAGAGGGCAACATTGGCTCCTTCTCTGTGTGCTTTTCTTCCCACGGCGCCAGCTCAAGCTTCGAGGGTCTGCGTGTGCACCAGGCATATCGCTTTCGGACGGGGAATGTCCCGGTGACAGCCAAAAATTCTGAACTGAGTGGCGGAAACTGCCATGTATCGCTAGAAAAAATTTTGAGCTAATTGGCGATATGCTCGACTCTGCCGGCGAGGATGTGGATAGCGTGGGGGAGCACTTCGATGACTGCTTCGAGCGATTCCACTGCTCCCGATGGGCTTCCGGGCAGGTTGATGACTAGCGATTGCCCGCAAACCCCGCACAGGCCGCGGCTCAAAATCG
>JAFAWX010000086.1 GCA_019241535.1 Acidobacteriota bacterium
CGCGATCTCCCCAGGGAATGTGCAGCCAGGGGCCGGCCACCAGGTATTGATTTTCGCGCGCCAACAAATTCGCGGCGCGCTGGGACAAAGCCAGATAGCCATCGATCGAACCTTTTAGGTAGGTGTCATACCAGCCGGAGATGTGTAGGGCGGGAACCGATATGCGATCGAGAGAGCGACTGACATCCAGAGATGACCAGTAATCACCAGGTTCCTGGTGCTCAAACCAGTCGCGCACATAACTGGGAAGCTGAGCATCGGCGATGGCGGGATGAACACCGAAGGGAAGGACATCGGTCTGCTCGGTGAGGCTAGACCAGGCGCACTCCAGGCGATCGCTTGCCTGGCGCAACGTGAGCCTGCGAGCGTCAGCCTTCAGCATTTGGATTCCCCAGAAGAGGGCTGACGCTAAACGCAAGGCGCCCTGGTGATAGAACCATCCATGGTAAAGATCGTGGGCGGTCATGCCGGGTGCGATCGCCTCGAGACCTTCCGGCTGTTTGCTGGCGGCAAGAAGCTGGGTCATTCCTTGGTAGGAAAAGCCATACATCCCGACGCGTCCGTTTGATTCCGGGCGTTCGCGAAGCCAGCTAATGGTTTCAGCGCCATCGCGGGCCTCGTGGCGGAAGGGGTAAAAGACGCCGCCCGAGTCTCCGCGGCCGCGAACATCCTGGATGACGACGTTGTAGCCGTGGCGGGCAAACCATGCCGGATGCGCGTACGTGACCGTCGAGGCTATATCCCGGCCGTAGGGCTGACGCATTAATAAGGTGGGATTCGAGCCGCTGCTGGGCGGGTAGTAATGATCGGAGACGAGCTCCGTGCCGTCGGACATGGGACAACGCACCGCGCGTTCGAGTCGCACGCCGTTGCCGCAATCAATCGAGGCGCTGGTCATCGTCAGGCGGAGTTGGGAAATTTGAGCATGGCCGAGAGAGCTCGTGCCAGTTGGATTGCGGCTTGCTCGAGCCAGCGTGCACCCTTTTCGGCGGTGGCCGGCCGCGGGTCCCCCATGACTCCGCTTTCGGCGATATCCCGCGTCAGCCAGGCGAAAATCGCGGGAGCGCTCTCCGGCCGTAGATCTTGAGCTTGGTTGACATCGGCGATGTAGTTGACGGTGTAGGCCGAGGAATCGACCAGCTCAGGGATCGAGGCCAGCAACAACGCGGTTTCAACCTCGCCAGCGTGAAAGCCGTAGGCCCGTTCTTGGGGGTTGAGGCCTTCGAGCTGTGCTCCCCCGGACCCGTGCAGAGCGAAAGTGCGAAGCTTAAATTCGGCGCGAATGTCGCGAGCCATCACGTCGACCAGCGCCGTGTTCCCGCCGTGCGTGTTGTAAAGCACCAAACGTTCAAATCCCACTCCTGCCAGGCTGGCTGCCAGGTCACGTAGGATTGCCATGAAGGTATTTGCACTGAGCGAGAGGGTACCCGGAAATCCCAGATGCTCGTTGCTTTTTCCGTAATGTACCGGGGGAAGGGCATAGATAGGCTGTTCGCGCGGCAGCTTGGCGAGCGCATGCCCCAGTAGGAGATGGTTGATGAGGCTATCGGTAGCTAGTGGTAGATGATGCCCGTGCTGCTCGATGGCCGCGGTTGGCAGAACCAGCAAGGTACCATCTCGCGGAAGTGCGTCCACCTGCTTCCAATTGAGGTAGGCGAAGTTACGGTGATCCGGAATCCAGCTCTTCATGGGGTGAGCTCTTGCGGCTTAAAAGTAATCATCTTTCCCGGATTCAAGAGGCCCTTGGGGTCGTACCTTTGTTTGGCCAGCAATTGCACGTTGTCAGCGCGATAGCGTCCTCCGCCCTCAACGTTGTTGACGTGCGGATTGGCCACGAACACTCCGATCTCACGACAGAACGAGATCATCGCATTGAGCCGTTCCTCGGTGGTGTAATAAATGACCGGGATGGCCCCAGGTATCATGCGCCCGTCTCCACTCTTCCAGAATTCCATATGCAGTAGGAACTCATGGCCGAAGCGCTCCTTCAGCTTGCGCATTTGTTCGCGGACCAGGGTGGGTTCAAAGGCGCACTGCAAATAGGTGTAAGCGTCATCGGCCCGCATGGCCCAAAGAGTGGTGTGGTTCCAGGTGTAGTCGGACAAGAGCGGCCGCGTGCGTAGTCCCAAATAGCTTCCCGAATAGGTCACCTTCCCAGCTTGCCGGCAAGCCGCCGCCTCGAGCTCCTTACACTGATGATCGGCGATCAGAAAGAAAATCAGCGCTTTGCCGTCGGCCGTGTATTGCCTAATCGGGGTAAAGAACGAGGGAATTGGCCATTCAAAGGGTGTGACCAGGCGCTTGGTCCATTTCGAAGCGACGGCGATTTGTTCGCTGAAGTCAAAAGCTTCATTGAAGGTCTCGAAGGCAATTGCGCACTGCGCCCATTCGACCGCCGGGGCGAGCGCGAGCCAGATCCGGGTGACAATGCCGTTGGTGCCCCAAGCGTGGAGAATGTCGTGAACCGCCTCCCCTCGATGCAAGACCACGCGCGGCTGCTTTTCCATGGTCACGACTTCGAGGGCGCGAACCGTCTGGAAATCGCGAAGATTGCCGTGAGCCACCGAACCAACTCCGCCCGATCCTCCGCCGAGAAAGCCACCCACCGAAGCCTTGACGATGGTCGAAGGATAGCAGCGCA
>JAFAWX010000298.1 GCA_019241535.1 Acidobacteriota bacterium
AGAGGGCGCGGTCATCATCGGGATGCATCTCCAGGTGCTTTTCCACTATCTGCAGTCCTCGGCGATAGCTTGCTTCGGCATCAGACTTACGTTCCTATGACATGTATACGGCGGCCACCAAGACGGGGCACTGATAGTCGTCGGGATTGATTCTGGAGCCCTGCTCGTACAGTCGTACCGCCTCTTCAAGCTCGCCTTCGGCGAAGCGGGCACGAGCGTAGAAGTAGTAGGCCTCGAACAGCTTGGGATTGAGTCGGATCGACATTTCAAATTCAGTCTTCGCCTCTTCATAGCGCTTCCGCAGGGAAAGCGCCAGGCCGCGCGATGCGTGAGCTTCCGCCAGTTCGGGATCAAGTTCCAGAGCCTTGCGGCTGGCCACGTCCGCCTCTTTCAGATTGATTTCGCTTGCTTCCCAATACTGGTAAAGGAAAGAACAGCAGTCTGCTACTCCGGCATAGGCACGAGCAAAATTGGGATCGATGACGATGGCGCGGGCAAACATTTGCCTGGCGAAATCGAAACCCTTCTTGCGGAATTGGTGAAAATACTGGCGTCCCCGGAGATAATGATCGTAGGCCTGAATGTCGGCGGTCGGAAGCTTTTCGATCGCCCGCTTTTCCTTCTCCGTCAACACTACGCGTAAAGCCTTGGCAATGCTCTGCACGATCTCATCCTGGATCGCGAACACGTCTTCCAGTTGACGGTCATAACGTTCAGCCCAGACGCCATGGCCGCTGCTGGCGTCGACTAACTGGGCATTTAGACGGAGATGATTTCCCGCTCGACGGACGCTGCCCTCGAGAACGAAAGCGGCGTTGAGTTCCCGGCCGACCTGCGGCGCCGTAAGCGACCTGTCGCGGTAGGACATCACCGCGGAACGAGGAAATACCCGCAGCTCGCGAATCTTCAGGAGCTCGGTAATCAGGTCTTCAGTGATGCCGTCACGGAAGTACTCATCCTCCTTTGAACCGCTCAAGTTCTCGAAGTACAGTACGGCCACAGATTTTTCGGTTCGGGTGGAGGGCGCTGACAGCCGCTTGAGAAGGTCCAGGACCTCTGTCATCGAGTGGAGGCGCTGCTCCGGCGATTTGGCGAGGCAACGCGAGACCAGTTGCTCCCAGTCATGGGAAACGTCGCCGAGGAAGTGGTTGATCGGAGTCGGCGGCTCGCGAAGGGTGGCGTGCATGATGTCAACAGCCGTTTCACCACGAAAGGGCAGGCGCCCGGTCAAACATTCGTACACCACCACGCCGAATGAAAAAATATCGCTGCGCGCATCGGTCGGATCGCCGCGTAGTTGTTCGGGCGACATATAAGGAACGGTGCCGCCGGTCGTCCACTGCGTCGCTGTCCGGGTAATGAATGCGTCTTCGCCTTCCCCTGGCCCTCGCTCATGTCCTCTGAGCACGGAAAGGCCGAAATCCAGGATTTTTACCCGCCCTCTCGAGTCCAGCATGATGTTGCCGGGCTTGATGTCTCGATGCAGCACTCCGGCCTCATGCGCCTCGTCGAGCCCTTCGGCCAACTGCCGCGCCACTTCAAGCAATCGCACGGGCGGGAGCGGCCCGCGGAGCAGGACATCTTTCAGACTCTCGCCGGAGACAAGTTCCATGGCGATGAAGGGCGACCCTTCGCACTCCCCTACTTCGTAAATGGTGGCGATATTAGGGTGATTCAGGCGAGAAGCTGCACGTGCCTCGTTCACGAGACGCCTTCGGGCGTCAGGATCGGCCGCCGCTTGGGTTGGCAAAACCTTGATCGCTGCATCTCGCTCGAGCGACAGGTCGCCAGCACGATAGACCACGCCCATGCCGCCGACCCCTAGCTTGGCAGTGATGCGGTAATGGGAGACGGTCTGACCGACGGAGAGCGACGTTGCCATGGCCAACGCATAGTATTTTAAGAGGGAAGGCGAGTCAACGTCGCCAACGAGGCGAAACACGGCCAACCCGGCGCTTTCTCCCCGCTCGAACAAATCCGAATGTCTGTCGCGCCGAACATTCCACAACCCCAGGGATAAGGCGTGCGAAAAGTTTGATGGCTACGCCTGGGTCAAATCCTCGCTCGCCAGAATCAGCCGGTGTTTGTACGCCGCCAGTTCGGAGCTCTTCGTCTCTAAATCTGGCCATTCGCCGAGTTTCAGAGCTTTGGCGGGGCACATAAGCGTATAGGCAAGGTCCTCCTTGTCCTGTGATCCGCGAACATGCTCGGCTGGCTTGTCACAATGGCCGCACATCCAGATATCGCCAGAGTCATTCTTGCCCAGGTTTAAAAATCTCTCGTCAATCATCGGTGTATAGGTCTTGCTCCTCTGAATTGAGCGCACCACAATGCTCGTAGAGGGAATTATATTCTTGAATATCACCCCTGAACCAAATACCAAGGAATCGCGAGGCGGTGAGCCGGCCAGAGTGTTTCAGTTCTTACGATTGCAGCCAACCAGCTCCTAGCGTCTGGGAAGGCGGAGTGGTACTCGGGATCGAGGTTAACCATGACCTTTACTTGTCCAAGCCGGCCGCGTCCACGGAGGCACCCACATGCCATTGCCACCCATTAAGCCCAGGATGCAAGCGGCCGCCTTCATCATTTTGACTGTGCAACCGCCCCGGACTGTGCTTAGCGATTTGAAATTTTCGCATTCGCGGCCGAGCCGATAATGTGGCCCTATCGTATTGACCGGAGCCGGTGTCGTTTCAGCACACGCCAACCATTTGGGTGTTATCTCTTCCAAGTTGTCGAACCAAAGGAACACGCGGCCGACACCTGAGCGACGCCTGGCTTGGACGTGGAATGGGTTTTGCTCAAACGAGTCCTTCCATGATGCCGCTCGGAAGCAACCGTGTGTTCTGCTGGTTCAGAATCGTGAACACGTCCAATGTGCAATTGAATTTGAGTCAAGACATATCGCCCTAAGAGGGCGGCAATTTACTGCCGGGGTAGCATCTGCACGGCAGTTGCTTTGCCCTGGTACGCGATTGTGGCGTCGGGCCGTGAAATCGCCGACACACCTATCCCTTGTCCATCTCTGACGATAACTGCGTGAAAGGTCCTGTGCTCGAGCATTCCAGGGAAACTGCCGCGACGATCTCCGATCGTGAGCATTCGAGTTGCTTGCTCCCAATGGAAAGGGATCAGGGAATAGGCTCCCTGCTCATAGTCGTAATTATCGCCTTCATCCTCGTAAAGATTGAAGTCTCCGTTTGCTCCGGGATAGATTCGCAGTTCAATCGGATCTGCTCTCGTCGAAGCTGATTCCGTTCGCGGGCCTAAAGGGAGAATAGAGCCGGTCCTTACGTAAATGGGCAGTCTCTCGAGGGGTGCTTCTGCGACAATGTTTCGGCCGCCGTTTTCACGCTTGGCTGTCCAGAAGTCGAGCCAGTTCGTGCCCATCGGGAAGTAGACGTTTCTCTGTGTGCCTCCCTCCTGAGTAACAGGGTTGATCAGCAGCGCCTTGCCGAACATGAACTGATCCGAGATTTCTCTCGCTCCCTGATCCGAAGAAAACTCCAGCGGAAGGGCCCGCATGAGCGTTTCGCCGCGGTTGGTAACACCCCAAGCGGCGGAATAGATGTAGGGCAGCAGACGATAGCGCAGCTCATCGTATTCTGTCAGAATTTTTTCAACTTTGGGCCCGTAGTTCCAGATCTCGGCGTTAGATTTGTATCCGTGAACACGGAAGATCGGGCAAAACGTCCCATACTGAAACCAGCGAATGAGCAGCTCATGGTATGTCTCTGAATTGTACTGACCCTCCGGTCGGAAGAATCCTCCGACGTCCGTGGTCCAATAAGGCAAACCTGACATGCTGAAGCTGAGCCCGGCGGATATTTGTCGCCGAAGGGTAATCCAGTTTGCCGTGATATCGCCTGACCACGACGCGGCGGCATTTCTCTGTTGCCCAGCGAAAGCCGAGCGCGTCAGAATCGCGACGCGCTTCCGGTTGGTGGTCGAGCGTTGACCTTCGTAGATTGCTTTGCTGACGTATAGCGGGTATGCATTGCGCACTGATTCGCCATTACCCAAAAAAGTCTGCTTGCCCTTGAGCACATCGAACTCCGGCTCGGAAGCATCCATCCACCAGGCGTCGATTCCGTCTTGGAAAAGTCCCTGGTTCAGTTCCAACCAAAAGGCGGTTTGAGCCTTCGGATTGAAGAAATCCGTCCAGGGTGTCCCCGGAATCAGAAGAGATTGAGCCGACATTCTCCTGTAAACGTCGGTATTTTCCCCAAATCTTGACCAGACAGAAATTATCATGTGCAGGTCATCAGCATGTAGTTGATCCAGCATCTGTTTAGGCTGCGGATAATATTCCTCGTCGAACTTCATCGCGCTCCAGCCGTACTTGCCCCAGTACTGCCAGTCCTGGACCAAAGCATCGACAGGAATCTTTCGCCTGCGGAATTCAGCAGCAGTGTCGAGAATCTCCTGCTGACTGTGATATCGCTCGCGGCACTGCCAATATCCATATGCCCACCTAGGAAACATAGGGGCTGCACCGGTGAGCTGACGATATTCAGAGATAACGCCGTTCAATTCAGGGCCATACAAGAAGTAGTAATCGATCGCTTGCCCGACTTCGGACCGGAACGTAGTAGTATCCTGCGGAGGCCGGATCGCCAGCTGCACGCCTCCAGGTCCGCCTTTCGCAATGACTTCGTACTCCTTGTTCGCGTCCAAATCTGCAACACCGGATGCTGATGTTGGAGTCCACATATTCTGCAGGTTGATGACATGTTGCCCGCTCACCTGCAAGCTCATCTGATCGCGGTTGTCGCTAGTTAGTAGGAAGCCGTACGTGCCTTTAGCAGCCGTGGTGAATTTTCCCTTCCCAGTGCGTGGTTCGATTGTGATCGGCTGATCAGCGGAATTGAAATCCGTCAGGGAGGGGTTATTCCAAAGAACGCCATAACCTTTGCTCGACAGAAGAAAGGGAACGGAAATATTTGTATTGGCCTGGGATAGCCGCAAAGGAACTCCCCGAAGATTGAAAATACCTTCCTGATGCTGGCCGAGACCATACTGCGCCTCGTCTGGAGGCGAAAGAAAGCTCTGCTGAACCTGCCAGGTTTTTGTCTCAAAGATGGAAGGCACATCAAAGGCTTTGCCGCCTTGTTTGGGTTCCGCTAACAATAACTTTCCGTCAGCAGACAGGAAAGTTAGAGCACCAGTGGCGGCATCGATCGACACCGCCACTTCAGGGCTGGAGAGTTTGAGGTTCTTGGTGTCCGCTTTGATGCCAAGATTATTTGCGCGGCATGGCTGGGTGACTATAGGAACTTTCGGGCTGGGAATTTCGGATGTCGGGCTGACTACAACGTGTACGACACGATCGCCACACAATTCAACTCGCATCGTTCCACTTGCACTTCGCAATGTAACCCCGTTCACATCCTTGCGCGTTTCCTTAACTGCAAATTGCGAAAGACTCGCCGGCCATGCAGGCCGCGCAAAAATCGTGGCGAGAAAGAAAAGAAAGCCGCCGCATCTTTTGGTCATTTGTCTGTGTATCATTTGTCTGTGTACTGAGTGTTTTTCGCAAGCCTACCGTACCGAACTCTTGGTCACACAACCCAAATGGGATTAGCTTTGAAAGTATCTGGTGCGTTATTGAAGCTCGGTTTCGCCATCATCCTGCTGCATCGCCACCGCTGCCCTGTCTAAGCCTCGCCGCCTCAATTGCGCTGACACATCAAAAGCTTCCCTAGCTGCATCGCGATTCCCAACCTTTAGATAAAGCCGCCCAATCTGATAATGCACAGCGCCGTCCTTGTCATCCGCTAGCGCGAGTCTCAATTCGGCAATTGCCTGTTCCGTGCGACCCGTTCGCGCGTATACCTTTCCGAGCAGCGCATGCACGTGGGGAATGTACTCTGGCTTGGTCGTCAGGCTCTTCTTCAGATATTGCTCGGCTCCCGAGTAATCGTTGCGCGCACAAAGAATTTCGCCCATTACTGCGTTGAGCTCCGGATCGTCAGGATTTTTTCGTAGCGCGCTTTGCGCCAGAGTTAGTGCTTCATCCATCTGTTCATCGGCCAGCAAAGCCAGTGAGAGTCCAAATAGCGCACCCGTATCATCTTGCCAAATGGCTAACGCCTTCCGGTACTCCTGTTCTGCATCGGGAAAGGATTTCTGCTGGCGATAAACGTCTCCTAGGAGAACGTGCAGTTTGGGTGAAGTCGAGTCCATTTCGCTCGCACGAGAGAGGGTTTGCGTTGCGAGGCGCTGGGCGGATTTCGTCTCCCAGTACAATCCTTCAACTTCCGTCGGCTTATTTGCCGCCAATCTCGCCGCCGCATCGAATGCTACTTGAAATCGGCCGCTCAGGTATGAGCAAGACGCCAGCAGCCGAAGATCGTTTGTTTTTAGATGGTTGATTTCACCGGCAAGAGAATCGCTGCACTGCCGGTACTTTCCGAGGGCATACAATCGGGCTGCACTCGGAGCGGGAGAATTGGGGGACGAAACGGAATTTTTGCGAACGCCCGCTGCCTGCGAGACATCGAAACTTGTTTCTGCCGGTCCCGTGCCGACGATGCGCGCAAGTTCGGCCCAAGTTCCTGATGCCGGCTTGTCGGCGAAAATTCTCTGCAGCTCGGACCGTTTCTCCTGGGATAGACCAGCCTTAAATGGGGAACCGCTGGTTCGCAGGAACGCCGCATCGGTCCTGAAGATCTCTTCTAATTCCTGCGCGCCTAGCGCAACGTGTCCTTGTTCCACGTGTAGCCGAGCCAGACCCAACTTCGCCTCAAGCGAACCTGGATTGGCTGCGAGTTCGGCATCCAATTCGAGCTTCGCGTTCGCAAGGTCGTGCCGGTTGAGCAGCACGAACCCGTCGCTTGCGTGAGTACCCGGAGGAAAAGCATGTGAAGTTAAGGCTTTCTTGTAGGCCTCGTCAGCTTGTATCCACGCGTGGCGCTCGGAAAAGTTTTCTCCCATCAGCGCTTGCAGGTACGCTGAGTCCCTGTGCTTCGTCAGCAGAAGGCGCGCATCGGCCTCTACTTGCTCGAGATAAGTCACGCCCAGGCGATACCAGGTATCAGCTTTCGTTGCATCCAGTTGGGCAGCTCGCAAATACGATGCGATCGCCAGCCGCGGCTTGCGAATTCCGACGTACGCTGCCCCAAGGCCGAGCTGAGGTTGAACTTCTGAGGGCTTCAAAACCGCAGCTTGCTTGAGATGTCGAATAGCTTCGTCGTAGCGTGTCAGGCGCAGATCAGTTAATCCGAGAAAGAGGTTTGGTACGAACAAAGAGGGCTTGAGGCGAATGGCCGCGGCAAATTCTTCAGCCGCCTGTTGATCTTTGCCCGTTTGGTAGTACATCAATCCGAGATTGGTTCTTATTTCGGGGATTTCTGAATGGATCTTGACCGCCTGCCTGTAGAACTCCGTGGCAGATTCGAAATCACTCCTAGCCTGAGCCTGTTGAGCTGCGGCAAGGAGCGATTCAAATGCAGCGGCTTGCTGAGCGAGCAACACGCCGAATGGGATGCAAAGCATCGCGCAGCCCACAATTATGTTCAGGCGGAGGCAGCGCACGGATCACCAGTAGAACTTCAATGCCGCTTGCATTTGCCTCGGGGTCCAAGCCTGTGTGATCGTGCCAAACCCACCACCCATAAACGTGTTGGGGCTGTAGAAATTCGTGTGATTGAGCGCGTTGAACATATCTAGACGGAACTGGAATCGATAACGTTCCTGAATCGGGAAGTACTTTTGAATACTTATGTCCCAATTCCTGTAGCCGGGTGCACGTAAGTCGGAAAAGTATCGCGGAGCATTGCCCAAAGTCCATGGCGGAGCGACCGCAAATGCTGAAGTGTTGAACCACTCCGTGCGGCTCGGATTGGCGACGTGGTAATCGCCAACAACATCTACGTGTTGTCCCGCACCGAAATAATTAAGTCCATTCCCTGAGCTGGTAATGGTCAGTGGAAAGCCCTCTTTCAAAGTCAGTGTGCCGGAAGTCTGCCAGCCACCAACAATGGCATTTGCAACTCCGCTCATGCCTGCACCGACCTTCCTGTTCTTGCCTACCGGCAGCTCATACACATAGCTCAGGACGAAGCTATGAGGAGTGTCGGTCGCGTCCACCGACTTCTCGGCAGCGAGGTTGTAGACGTTGCGAATATTTTCAGAGAAGTTGGCGGAAGCGGACGCCCAGTTTTCAGGTCCGCCCACGTTGTCGATGAACCTGGAAAAAGTATAGGAGGCCAACAACGTCAGCCCGTGCGAGACCCGGTGCGTGTAGTTTACCTCCAGCGCATTATAATGCGAACCGCCCGCAGGGTCCTGGTTTTCATTAATATCGCAGAATTCCGGGTACGGCCTCAACAGTTGCCCCTCCTGAATTGTCTGCTGGTCCAGTCCGCAACCACTCGAAGTGATGACCTTATAGAAGGGGTTTGGCACCAAATTCAGCAATGCGTTGCCCATTGAGAAGTACTTGGGATCAATCTGATTGAGGTTGAGACTGCTGGCGTTGACGTGAACCCCATGATTACCAACGTAGGTGACATCAAGTACGTCGTTGGACGTAGGCGCAAACTGGAAGCCGTACATCCATTGCTGGTCATAATACGTCTTGCGGCTGCGTGAGACGGCGGTTACGCTGAAGCCTACGTTGGTCAAACCGTCCTGTGAACTTCCAGTCACGGGCACGAGCCCGCCTGAAAACGCAGTGCTCAAGGTGCCTGCCGGATTCAAACCTCCGTTATTAGATGAGATGTAGGGGGTATCAGAACTGAATCCGGGCGCGGGGCCAGTTCCGCGATAGCTGGGAGGATAAAAAACCCCGTAGCCTCCCCGCATGACGAGTTTCGGCGTTAATTGATAGGCGAATCCCATTCTGGGAGCAAAATTCTTGTAATCAGTATTGAACAACCCGCGACGTCCCGAACTAGCGAATTGCAGCTCACCGTTGTAGTTTTGGCCAACAGCGGAGCTGATCGGATTTACCGCATTGTAGTCAAACCACGCCTGCCGATTATAGCGATCGGTTACCGGACGCTGAATTTCATAGCGAAGGCCGAGATTCAGAGTCAGTTTTCGCATCGCCTTCCAGTCATCCTGCAAATAGAGGCCATGGAACCAAGTACGGCTTACCTCGGAAATGGCGATACCGGTGTTGCAGGGGCCGCCTTGGCAGCCAGAAGCGGTCGAGACACCCATCAACATCGACGCAATGGAGTCGCCGGTTCCGGGGGTGGCCTTGGTGGGATCCGGACCTGCAGTAAACAGGTTATTGAAATTGAAGGTCGTGAAATGGAAGCGACCGCCGTTTTCATCCGTCGCCACGGCCATGTATCCGAAAGACAGTTGATGCGCGCCGCGCGATTTCACAAAGTCCACTGATCCGCTGGCGGCAGATCGAGGAAATGCTCCCTGCCCCGCTCCTGCCACCGGCCCTTCGGGCAGATAGCTGGCCACACTGATGATCGGGAATTGCGGCGAGTAGGTGTCGATGAAACTCGGCAAGCCGAGCGACGAGGCCTTGAAGCCGTGGCTCTGCACGTCGTTGCCTTCAACCCATTTCATCCCGCCCAGATTCACGCTCATGGTGAAAGTGGGGGTGAAGACCTGGCTGAGGCCAACGCCAATGTTCCAGCGGTTATTGGGGTTTCGCTGACCCGGACCTGCGGGATCGCTCGCGCCGAAGAAAGCAGCTTCTTCGTCCTTGTATTCCTTCTTGTAGGAATATCGTCCGTACAGCCGTGTTTTTTCCGTAAAGTTGTGGTCAATGCGGCCGCTATACTCGTCCGAATAATCTGCTTGGAGCCCCGATGCGCTCCAGTTGTTTGACAAAACATTGTGCAGCGGAGTCGGATAATAATTGACGAGCTTTTGCCCAATGCTGTTGATGAGTGTTCCGCCTGTGTACGGGGATACATACGTCGCAAGATTATTCCCCGGAATCGGGTCGCGAATGAAACTGCCGCCCAACGGACGTGTGCTAAACGGATCATAGAGCTGCCCGCTAAAAATCGGCCTACCCAGCGCGTCCGTTCCGATTTGCGGACCAAGCAATGCTGAGAAGTCTCCATTGCGAAAAGCTGGTAGTGGCACGGTGCCTGCATACTGCCCGGCATTATGGTCCCGGTGACCTTCGAAGTTGAAGAAAAAGAAGGTTTTGTTACGCTGCTTGTAAATACCTGGAAGGTATACGGGGCCACCGATGGCAACCCCGAACTGATTGCGATGTGAATTCGGGCGCTTGAGTGCGTTCAGGTTATTGAAATAGTTATTGGCATCAAGTGCGCCATTACGCAAATAGTCATATACGTCGCCATGCAAACTGCTGCCACCGGATTTCGTAACTACGTTGATCACATTCCCGGTGCTCCAGCCATATTGCGCGGTAAACGTATTTTGTTGGACTTTGAATTCCTGCACATTGTCCGGAGAGGGAACGTAAATAACACCACCCCAACCTTCACTCGCATCCCACGCCCCATCGAGGAGAAATGCCGTTGTGCCAAAGTAACCGCCGCCAAAGTTAAAGAACGAAACATCCTGATCGGCGGAACCTTGCTGTCCGCCCGACGAAATCGTCTGTCGTTGTGACAGGTTGTTAACCGATGAATTCAACTCGACAAAATTGAAGACATTTCGCAGATTTAACGGTAATTCCGTCACCTGCTTGGTGGAAACTTCGGCGGCGATATTGGCGTTCTCCGTCTGTAACAGAGCAGCTTGAGCCGTCACTTCAATCTGCTCCGATGAGCCTATCGCGAGGGTGACACTCTGGCTTGCCGACTGCCCGACTTCTAGGTTGATGCCTTCCTGCTTGAATGTCTTAAAACCCGGAGCCGAGACTGTCAATATGTAGGTCCCAGCCGGGAGAAGCGAAAACGAGAAATTCCCTTCGGCATCGGTTTGAAAAACCCGATTTATACCTTTGTCTGGGCTGCTGAGGGTTACATTCGCGTTGGCGATACGCGCTCCAGAGGAATCAGAAACCGAGCCTAGCAATGTAGCGGTGGAAGCAAGCGTCTGGCCCGGAGCAAGGGGCGCAGCTATGCAGATCGCGAAGGCAACGAAGACCAGAAACTGGGAGAGACTCCGAAATTTGGGCATCGACACGGGCCCCCTTCTCATGTGGAGTTTCATTAGTTATCGGTAACTGTACCGAGACCGAACATTCTAGTATCAATACACTAGATATTGTCAAGCAATTTCTTGCGCGGGGATTTCTTGAGCTGTACCGAGTGACCCATGATCGCACGGAGGCGGTATCGAACCCATTCACCTTCCGCTGTTGCTACAAACCGCAACCGTAGCGCTCGATGTATTTGCATTCTTCGCAGCTGCCGGAAAGATCAGAGGACTTGGTCTGTACTTGGAGTCCTCCATTTGTAATCCTGTAATCCTACGATTAGACACTCTCTTCGCCACGCTGCGGGACGCGACATTTGGAGGAAACAGCCTCGGCGATGACGGGTATTCCAGTCTGACCTGCCTCGCTCGACCGCCAACTGGCTGATGGTGCAGCGCCGGTCTACATACGCCGTCGAGGCGACAGCGTAGTGGAACGCCGAAGAACAAGGGTTGTGTTAACGATTTCAGGGTTCCGCAAGGACTCGGTGCGCTCACACTCCACAGAGTCGAGCAACGCCCCAAACGCAGCATCTGCAATCTCACTTTGCGACATCCGCACCGTAGTTAACGGGGGAATCACGAAGTGCGCCAATTGAATGTCGTCGAATCCGACGACAGATAATTTCTCCGGAACATGATTGATAGCTCGAATGCTTGCCGCATTATGCTGATAGCGGTCAAATCATTGAGCAGAACACCGCCGAGGGGCAACTTGGCAAAGCAGCCAGCGCCGACATAGCTCTCGTGCCAGCTTCCATGGTGTGATCTCCTTCGCGTAAAAGTTCGGGGGGCGTGTCCAAGCCGATCTCGTTCATGCAAGCTTGGAAGGCCATTTTCCGCATCGAGGCAGCTTTCAAATGTGGCGGTCCGCTGACCAACGCAATGTGCCCCATAGCCGCCAAGGTTGCACGGCCTGACGAATGCCGTGCTGGTAATCAATGCACACTGTTTTGAGCAACGGTCGGGTGAATTTATGCCGATCGAAAATACCGGCACATTCCGGTTTCTAAAAACTTCGATCAGTGAATCGTCCGGCCCGAAAGTTAAAATTGCAACCCCATCCACCCTACGCTCAATCATTTTCCGGGCAGTATTCTCGAAATGGTTTCTATCTCTTCTACAGAGGTCAGAAGAATCTCGTAGTTGTGCCTGGCACCTAGCTGCCCGAACTCAGGCGAAAATGGATTGTCTCTTTCCGAAGCAATTAAACCGAAGATCCGGCTTCGCCCCGAAGTTGGTGCTCGTGTCTGGGTATTTGGGTAACAACCGACTTGTTCTATTGCCCGCCAGACTCGTCGAGCGAGGACAGCGTCCACCGTGGGCACGCGATTGACCGTGCGGGAAACTGTTGCCGTCGAAACGTTGGCAAGCTTGGCGATCTGTCTAAGACTCATCGGTCCGGAAATTCAGGCTTACGGTATCGGTAAAGGCAACGAGTACACATAAAGCTAGGCCACCATAGAACAAAAATCTTTAGAATCGAGAGCGCCTAATGCGAAGCACGTGCAAACCTTAGGCGCAGTACGTAGGCAAACTTGACCTGAGGTGGGGCGGGCAGCCGAACGTGAAGCCCATCGCCACGCTGATCGAATTGCAATCTGGCGTTACTACCCAATAACTCGACGTCCTGCAATGGTTCGGTGCCAGCAGCCGGCGCCAGCGAATGAATTATCGACTCCCCGTTTTCCGGCCAAGCGAGCCCGATCGCGTAAAGCACATCTCCTTTGCTTGTAAAACGGAAGTCCTCGGCGGTGTATTTCGTTGCGTCGGTATCGTGAAAAGAGCCTGCGGTCACTTTCGTCGGACCTTCACCGTACACGCTCCACGGACGAGTGCCATAAATGGCTTCTCCATTCGCAGCCAACCACGCTCCAACGTCTAGAAGCACTTGCTGAACCTCTTCGGGAATCGTCCCATCCGAGCGGGGGCCGATGTTCAGCAGCAAATTGCCGTTTTTGCTGACGATATCGATAAGTTGGTGCACGATAAATTCCGGCGACTTGAAGGTATCGTTATTGATATAGCCCCAGGATTTATTGCTCACAGAGGTGTCGGTCTGCCACGGTAGGACTCGCAGACTCCCGAGTTGCCCGCGTTCAATGTCCAGGACGCCAGAGTGCTCCTGCATGGCGTAATCCTTGTAGTTGATGATTCCAACATGATTGCCAAATTTGAGCGAGCTGTTGTAGTAGAAGGCCGCGAATCGGGTGAGATTCGGACGAATTAATGGCTGTCCGATCCACCAGTCGAAGTACACGATGTCGGGATGATATTTCTCAACCAGGTCTGCAGTTCGAGCAAGCCAATCATCCGCCCATGCCTGGGACACGTAAGTGAAGTCATTGTTTAGCGGGGTGCCCTGCGGGTTCATGAGCCAGTTGTGAGCGGGGCCGTACAGCATAGCGTATTGAGGGTCGTTCACGTCCGAAGGAATTGTGCGGCCCGGCCCTAAAAAAAAGTTGTGCTCGACTCGGTGCGACGAGAGCCCGAAATGTAGACCTGCAGCGCGCACCGCTTTGGCGAGTTCTCCAGTCGTGTCGCGATGGGGTCCCATTTTGGCGGCCGTCCAGTCGCTAACGCTACTGTCATACATTGCAAATCCGTCGTGATGCTCGGCGACAGGTACAACGTATTTCGCGCCGGCTTTCTTGAATAAGTCGGCCCAGGCCGCGGGATCGAAATGTTCGGCCTTGAACATGGGAATAAAGTCTTTGTACCCGAATTTCTCCTGAGAACCGTAGGTTTCGATGTGGTGTTTGTATTCCGCTGAATCTTTCACATACATCATTCGTGGATACCATTCATTGCCAAAGGCCGGTACCGAATACGCTCCCCAGTGAATGAAAATTCCGAACTTGGCATCTCGGTACCACTCGGGCGCTTCGTACTTTTCAAGCGACTCCCACTCAGCGCGAAACGGTCCCTGGTGTCCCATGCGCTCGATGTCCTTCAGGAGGGCTGAGCGTTGCGCGTCAAATTTGCTGCTGGCC
>JAFAWX010000165.1 GCA_019241535.1 Acidobacteriota bacterium
TTGCGCGGCATTATACGATCACCTGTTCCGCTCGCGCGTCTTAGCCTGAATGGTTTCTGCCCCGATCGACCCGCTACTGAGGGCCAGCTAGGGAACCCGGAGAAGCGGAATCAATCGCTTCTGCATTTCCGCACCCTTGAGGGTACAAGCTGAATCCAAGATCACCATGAAAGCCATTCAAGTAAAGCAACCAGGAGGCCCCGAGGTTCTCGAGCTCGTCGATCTGCCGGTGCCCGAGCCCAAGGCCGATGAGGCGGTGGTGAAGATCGCTGCCGCGGGAGTGAATTTCATCGATATTTACTACCGTGAAGGTCGCTACAAAGCACCCTTGCCGCTCATTGCCGGGCAGGAGGCAGCCGGCCTGGTAGCCGCCGTGGGCAGTGACGTCGAGTCGGTGAAGCCGGGTGACCGCGTCGCCTATACGGGCATTCTGGGGAGCTATGCGGAATATGCCAGCGTACCTGCCGCTCGCCTGGTTGCGGTTCCGTCGGGAGTGAACGACCAGGAAGCGGCCGCGGCGCTGCTTCAGGGGATGACTGCGCACTATCTGGTCCACGATACATTTCGACTCCAGAAGGGCCATACGGCGCTTGTGCATGCCGCCGCCGGAGGTGTAGGGCTTCTGCTGGTGCAAATGGCACGTCGTATCGGAGCGCGAGTTATTGCCACGGTCTCAACCGAAGAGAAGGCGAGGCTGGCCCGCGAAGCCGGGGCCGATGAGGTGATTCTTTACACCCGGACCGATTTTCAAGATGAGACCAGGCGTCTGACGGGAGGAACCGGCGTCGATGTAGTCTATGATTCGGTCGGGAAGGAGACGTTTGAAAAAGGCCTGAGCAGTCTCACCGTACGCGGAATGATGGTTCTATTTGGCGGCTCGAGCGGAGCCGTGCCGCCGTCTGATCCCATCCTGCTCACCCAGAAAGGATCTCTCTATCTGACCAGGCCTTCGCTCGCGCACTACACCGTCACGCCCGAGGAGCTGACCTCGCGGGCGGAGGCGGTGTTTACGATGCTGGGGGCTGGTGAATTAAAGCTCCGCATTGCGCACACCTATAAGTTGGCCGACGCGCGCCAGGCGCATCGCGATCTCGAAGGGCGCAAGACGACAGGCAAACTGCTCCTCTTGCCGTAATCTGGCTGGTGTAAGCAGCTTTGCGAGTAGCAAACCACGATCAGCGCTTGGTTCGCACCTCGACGAGGGTTCCCTCGGGAAGTATTCCATCCAACAGTTCAACCTTGCCGTGACGCACGATACCGGCGAGCTCGCGTCGCTCGGGCTGAGCCGCAGGAGGCCGTCGCCCGGCCTGGTCCATGGCCTCGTTGGCCAGTTGATCGGCCTCGCGGTTGTGGCCGCGCAGCACATGCTCGATGACAAACCATTCAAGCTGGGCGATGAGCTGACAGGCGCGGCCATAGAGATCGCGCAGGGTGGGCTCTTTCACCTTATATATGCCTTGAATCTGGCGCACCAGAAGCTCGGAGTCGCTGATCACCTTCAGAGCCTTCGGGCCCTTGCTCACGGCGTACTCGAGAGCCGCAATGAGTGCCTGGTACTCGGCAACATTATTGGTCTGGCGCCCCAAATACTTGCTCAAGGCGGCGACTTTTTGCCCTTTAGAGTCGTGGATTATCACTCCGTAGCCGGCAGGTCCCGGGTTGCCGCGAGCTCCCCCGTCGGTATGCGCGATCAGGTGATTTTCAGGCGTCTGCCGCATTTGTTTAACGTCCCGCGGCCAGCCGGGTTGCCAGACGAGCCGGTAGATTGGCGGCGAAAATCCGCTCCTGCGCGGATCGTAGATCGTAAGGAACTCGAAAAAAAGTAATCACCCATTTGTCGAAATCAAAGACCGCAAACGCCGCCCGCCAGTCCCCATCGCGCGGTTGTCCGACCGAGCCGGGATTGATCATGTAAGTTGTATCGGATTCCAGTTGAAATTCACAGGTTTCGCGATTTCCGATGGTGGGGTATTCCGGATAGGCGGTTTCGGCGACATCGTCATGCAGGCAGAACAGTCCCTGAACATGGGTATGCCCGAAAAAGGTGACGCTGACCTCACCATCGAGCAGGGTTTTCAAGGAATCCTCGATGGTGATTACATAGCGGTCCTCATCCTCCGGTGCGCCATGCACAAACTGGACGCGCGCGAGATGGGGAAGGGCAAGCGGGCCCTTAGGCAGTACGCGGAGCCATTCCAGATGATCGCTTGCGAGCTGCTCCCGATTCCACAGCGCAGCCAGTCCGGCGATAGGGTTGAAGCTCGCCACATCGTCCAGCCCGGCAACCACTTTGTCGTGATTCCCGCGCACGAAGCTCCCACCCAATTCGCGGCTGCGCGCAGTAACTTCGTTGGGGCTGGCGCCGTAGCCGACGATGTCGCCAAGATTCACAATGGCATCGCAGTCCGGCACCTCGGCGAGGCATGCTTCGAGGGCCTCCAGATTGCTATGAATGTCACTGAGCACGAGTATGCGCATCGGCACGGAGTGCGATTATAAAACTCGCAGCAACCCAAGTGGCACAGGCGGCCGGCTAGCGGGCAGTTGCGACCGGACACCTGGCCCAGTGCCCGGGGCTGACTTCGGCGAGAGGCGGGAGATCGCGCGCACACTCCGGGATCCGCCAGTCGCAGCGAGGCTCGAAGGGACATCCCGGAGGAGGTGCCTCAACGCCGGGGACCGATCCTTCAATTGTCGGAAGAGGCCGGTTTCGTTCGGTGCTGAGCGTGGGTACCGCCTTGAGCAGCCCGCGCGTGTAAGGATGAGCGGGCATGCGGAAGATCTCATTCCGAGGACCAAGCTCGACCAGGTTGCCGGCATACATGACCGCCACCCGGTCGGCGATACCGGCGACCACCGCCAGATCATGGGATATGAACAGCATGGTCAGGCCGAACTGAGTCCGCAACTTGCCGAGCAGCTCAAGGATCTGCGCCTGGATGGTAACATCAAGCGCGGTTGTTGGCTCGTCGGCTATCAGCAGGGTCGGCCGGTTGACGATCGCCATGGCGATCATGACCCGCTGCCGCATTCCGCCCGAGAGTTGGTGGGGATAGTCCGATGCACGCTGTTCGGGATGATCAATTGCCACTTGGCGGAGCGCATCGACTGCGAGGCTAGAAGATTGCTGTCTCGAGAGACGGCGGTGGGCGCGAACGGCTTCCGCTATCTGCTCGCCGACCCGCATCACGGGGTTCAGGGCCGTCATCGGCTCTTGAAAAATCATCGCCATTCGTGAGCCCCGCAGCCGGCGAATCTCCTCCCGCGAAAGTCCCAGCAAATCCTCCCGGCTGCCGTTGGTTTCAAGGAGGATTTCGCCGCTGACTCGCGCCTGCGGCGGAAGTAGTCCCATAATGGCAAGCGAGGTGACCGATTTGCCGGAACCCGATTCTCCCACCAGGCCGAGCACCTCGCCGCGTGCAATCGCGAGATCTATGCCCTTTACGGCGGTTACGGGGTGCGGTCCGCCGGGAAAGTTGACGCTCAAATTTCGTAGCTCGAGCAGCACTGCTTCATCTTAGCAGCGCGTTATCGACAGGCCGGATCCGGCTTGGAAGCCGTGCCACGCCTTTGCATTGAGCAGAAAAGCGGGCCTCTATACTAGCTTCCGGAGGCTGTTTCGGACGCGGAAGGGGCAGAAAAGGGCATGCCAAAGAATCCGCTTTCGCTGGCGGTTATGGCTTTTTTGGTCGTTCTTTCGACCGGCTGCGGCTCCGACCAGGCAGCCACTGCGAGTCTCGGCAACCAGGGTTCCACGTTTCCGCCTGCGAGCGTGCCGCTCGTACGCCTCAGCACCGATATTTTCGCCAATCCCGGCAGCCAACACGCGACCGAGGTCGAACCCGACAGCTTCTCGTTTGGCCCGCGGCTGGTGTCGGCTTTTCAAGCCGGACGTATCTATTCCGGAGGTGCGTCGGACATCGGCTTCGCCGTTTCGGCCGATGCGGGTGTGACCTGGCAAAGCGGCTTCCTGCCCGGTCTCACGATTTTTCAGGGCGGCGGCACGAACGCTTCCGTAAGCGATCCTGCGGTGGCTTACGACGCCCGCCAGGACGTCTGGATTATCTCCTCCTTGACCATCTCCCTAAATGGAGCAACTCAGGTTGTGGTGAGCCGTTCGAGCGATGGCGGGATGAGCTGGGGCAGTCCCGTGGCCGTCAGCCATACGCCCGATCCGGATAAGGACTGGATCAGTTGCGACAATTCGAGGACGAGTCCCTTCTATGGACACTGTTATGTCGAGTGGGACGACGCCAGCCAGGGCGATCGAATCTGGATGAGCATGTCAAGCGACGGTGGGCAGACATGGCAACCGGAGGTGAATCCTGCTGGGGCACCGGGCGGAATTGGCGGGCAACCTCTGGTCCAGCCGGGTGGCACCGTGATCGTCCCTTTCCTGGGAAATCTGCCGCAAATTCAGGCGTTCTCTTCCCACGACGGTGGTCTCACGTGGACGGCCCCGGTCATCGTGGCACCTGTTGTTGCCCACTTGGTTGCCGGCGGCTTGCGCACCGATCCGCTTCCTTCGGCGCAGGTGGATGGCGCAGGAACTATCTATGTCGTCTGGCAGGACTGCAGCTTCCGCGCGAGTTGCGTGGGAAATGATCTGGTCATGAGCACCTCAACCGACGGGGCCTCCTGGACCCAGCCGGCGAGGATTCCAATTTCCGCGATCGGAAGCACCCTGGATGATTTCATCCCCGGCCTGGGAGTCGACTCGACGACTTCCGGGGCGGGAGCGCATCTGGGGCTGACGTACTATTTTTATCCCCAGGCGAACTGCACGGTGGCGACTTGCGCCCTCTATGCGGGATTTATCTCGTCAACTGACGGCGGGAGCAACTGGAGCCCGGCAACCTCGGTGGCCGGCCCCATGTCGCTCGCCTGGCTTCCGGCCACGCAGTCGGGCGTCATGGTCGGGGACTACATATCCACTTCGTTTGTCGGCGGTAAGGCATTTGGAATATTCGCCGTGGCAAAGGCGAAATCGGGGAGCACCTTCGACGAAGCGATCTACACAACCCAGAGCGGCTTCGATGCCGTTGCCGCCAATTCCCGTAGCAGCTCCTCCGTCGAGCTGCCACTTAGGGCGCACGGCCGCAGAGCCAGGCCTACTCTCGAATACCGACCGCCGCTTCGGGTGCGGCGCTGAACTACACCGGGTTCACCGTGGGGGATTCTCAATCGTTCACGCGTGATGTCTCAATTGGTAACTAATGAATATTCTCTTTCTTGCGCGGACTGACACGGTGAATCCTGGCGCTCTCGATTTCGAGAGAGCGACTCGGTGGCTCTTTAATTAATTGAGAGTAATTCGAGCCGATAGCAGGACACGCGTGACATATCGCTGGTTCCCATTGCGGGCGTTCGAACCCTGCGGCGGCAGAGATCGCGTCGCCACTTCGGTGGCCGCTCAGTTTTGACTGCTCAGAAATTAAAGAGGCACATTCCCGTGCTTCTTGGGCGGATTTTTATCACGCTTGGTGTCGAGCATTTCCAGGGCCCGGATCAGGCTCTTGCGCGTATTCCGCGGCTGAATAACGGCATCGACGAATCCGCGCTCCGCTGCCACATAGGGATTGGCAAAGCGCTCGCGGAATTCGTCGATCTTTTCCTGGCGGATACGGTCGCGCCTGGCCGACGGCTCCGCCGCTCCTGAATTTGGGTTGGTGGCGCGTTCCAAGTCGCGCTTATAAACGATATCGACCGCCCCTTCCGGACCCATGACCGCGATCTCTGCCGTTGGCCAGGCGTAGTTTACGTCGGTGCGGATGTGCTTCGAGGCCATGACGCAATAGGCGCCGCCATATGCCTTGCGCGTGATGACGGTGAGCTTGGGAACCGTGGCTTCGGCAAAGGCGTAGAGCAGCTTGGCCCCGTGGCGGATGATGCCCCCGTATTCCTGCTGGGTGCCGGGTAAAAACCCGGGCACATCTTCGAAGGTGATCAAGGGGATATTGAAGCAATCGCAGAAGCGGACAAAGCGCGCGCCTTTCACCGATGCATTGATGTCGAGCGTCCCTGCCAGCACCGCCGGCTGATTGGCCACGATTCCCACCGAGCGCCCATTCATGCGCGCAAATCCCACTACCAGATTTTTCGCGTAGTGCTCGTGAACTTCAAAGAAATATTCGTCATCGACGACCATGCGGATGACTTGCTTGATGTCATAGGGAAGGCTGGATTGGACAGGAACGATGGTGTCGAGCGCGGCTTCGGCACGATCGCAGGAATCGTGCGAGGACCGGCGTGGAGGGTCTTCGAGATTATTTGAAGGAATAAAGCTCAGCAATTCGCGCAGCAGGGAAAGACACTCGGAGTCATCGTGAGCAAGAAAATGCGCCACTCCGGACATTTCATTGTGCGTGGTCGCTCCGCCGAGCTGCTCTTTGCTTACATCCTCGTGCATCACGGTTTTAATGACGTCAGGGCCGGTGATAAACATGTAGGAGGTCTTGTCGACCATCACGATGAAATCGGTAATGGCCGGGGAATAGACGGCCCCTCCTGCGCACGGCCCCATGATTGCCGAAAGCTGCGGGACCACACCGCTATAGAGGGTGTTGCGCAGGAAGATGTCGGCATAGCCGGCGAGTGAGGCCACACCTTCCTGAATGCGGGCGCCGCCAGAGTCGTTCAAGCCGATAAGCGGGGCGCCTACTCGCGCCGCCGTATCCATGATCTTGACGATCTTGCCGGCGTTTGCCTCGGAAAGCGTTCCGCCGAAAACCGTGAAGTCCTGGGCGAAGACAAAAACCAGGCGCTTGTCGATCCGGCCATAGCCGGTAATGAAGCCGTCGCCGTAGTACTTCCGCTCAGACATGCCGAAGTCGCTGGCGCGATGGGTGACGAAGCGGTCGGTCTCCTCGAAGCTGCCCTCATCCAGCAGGAAATCGATGCGCTCATGCGCCGACATCTTGCCTTCCTTATGCTGGCGCTCGCGGCGCTCCGGCCCGCCGCCTTCCTCAGCCAGTTGGTCGCGGTGCTTCAGTTCCTGAAGTTTCTGCTCGATATTCATGCCCTCGGATTATATGGTGCCGCGACAGGAGGTGTGCGGTCCGGCAATGGCAGCAGCAGGCCCGACCGGTATCCTTGCTGTCCAAAAAGACTCCCTGCTAAGGAATTCCTGCGCCATTAGACCGTCTCAAAGGACAGCCCCCGGTCCTGGTACTCCGGTTACTTGTCGGGTGGCGGAGCTCGCTCCTATGCTACGGCTTCCCGCTTCGTCTACGTATAGGAGACATCATGTCGAAGAGATGGTTCCACTTGCTCTGTGCTTTGCTGCTGTCGACGCTGGTACCCAAACTGGCCTTGGCAGATCACGATCATGACGGCGAGCACGGACGGGGGCACGCCTATGGTCATGAGAAACACGAGCGCGATGACGACGACGATCGCGGCTACTACCGAGATCACGATCGCGAGCTGCACGAATGGTATGAAGCGCATCGCGACCGCCTGCCGCCTGGTCTGGCGAGACGGGATCTGTTGCCTCCCGGGATGGAGCGCCAGCTGGTGGTTCGCGGCACCCTTCCCCCAGAGCTGCGGGTTCGCATGCATCGCTGCCCGGAAGAGGTAGAGCAGTACCTGCCACCTCCGCCCGAGGGCTACGTGCATACGGTCATCGGGGGCCACATTGTACTGGTGAATCGCAGGACGTTTTTGGTGCTCGATATTTTCCACTTCGAAATGTAGCGGAGGGGCTTTTTGTGGGCCCTCCCTCATTCTCGAAGGTCGCCAGATCAGTCAAGATCAGTCGAAACCGGGACCGAGCTGCTCCTGAGGCTCGAAATCAGCTATGGCCTCTCGACAGATTCGGCCAAGCGATTCCTCGACTCGAGATCAGCCGCTCAGGGATCGTCGTCGGTTTCAGGTGTGGTTTCGTGGCGCTGCTCGCTACCTAACCGAAGATATCGGGGGATGAAAGAGATTATTGAATGGCATCTTGGCCGCGATGATTTGAAGTAGGAGAGGTCCTCGAAAAGATGCCTTGCTTATTCCATGCTTGAGCCCATGGGTTCGTAGCGGTATTTCTTGCCATCCCAGAAAATTGCGGACGTCATCTGATCGCCGGTGGCTTCCTCAACGTAAATGGCCGTGCGGAATCGCTTCTTACCGACTTTCATCTTTTTTACGGTAATGCTTTTCACCGCCAGGTTGACGATCACGAATTTCGCCTGCGGGGTTGCCGAGCGCCAGCCATCGGCTGGGGCGCCGTGAATCACCAGCAGGGAGAGTCCCCGCAAGCGGGGATCCTCCTGACCGAAAGACATGGTGATCTTGGTATTGCCATAGCCATAAAAGGCGTCGAGCGGATCAATAACCTTGAAATCCTTCTCGCCCTGGTCAATCAGTGCATTCTTGCAGCGCGCCACAATTACGACATCCTCAACGCCATCGCCGTTTAGATCCCCGGTCACCGGGTTCCAGCCCGGCTCGAGCGAGCAGGAATTTCCAAACTGCTGGTGGATGAAATCATTGTCTACCGAGGGCGAAGCCGCAGTGCCGGTTTGCGCAGCGGCCGATGCACAGAGGAGGATAATCAGACAAATCCGGGAGCACATGTCCTTACTCTATCCGCGCCCGTGGTCTGTCGCCAGAGCCCAGCGAGGTACCAAAGGCCAGAGCTATTTAGTGCTAATCGACCGGTCACGACCCACATACGCCGGGCCTGGAGGGCTGGCTACGTTCACCGGTTCTGGCGTTGCCGGCATCTGGCATGCCCGCGAACAGCGCGGATCGTAGCGGAGCGGTTCGAGTCAAGCCCAGCGATGAGTCCTGAACTCGTGGTGCTCGGGATTGATTAACCAGTTGCTCTCCGCCGGAGCTTTGACAGGCACTTGCAATGGCCAAGGATCCGGCTGGCGGGCGAAGTCACCGCCGAAGCGGGCCGACTCGGGGAGCTGCCGGGTCGCGCCAATCTGTTCGCAGCTCGGCCCGGTCGGCATGTTCGCGACTAAGATCGTCGCGAAACTCCGACGAGGTCATCTGCAGGATCATCCTTGTCGATGAGGACGAAGTACGCGAGCATGGCAAGTGACTGGTGTTCTGACGCATACCCGAGACGCATGCCAGGACTCGATCACCTGCCAGCGCGCGCCCTCACCGTCGAAGGGATGGCGAGCCTATTTTGGGGCGCAGCACGCGAAAGACGCGACTGAACTGATCCGCGAGAGGCAATCCAGCCAAGAAAGTTCTCCACCCTAACGAGCGCCCTCCGCTGTCATGGTCAGTCGACAGGCCGCGTCCGAGCGCCTGTTTACCAAGGAAGGCCGACGGGCCGCGGCAGGTTCCTCAAACGACGACGAGCGGGTAGTCGCCTGCAAGCGTCCTAATCATGAGAAGTGGCGGAAGTGTTCCCAGCCGCGAGCTTCGAACTTCTTGTAGCTTTGATCGGCTCCGACCAGCAAGATCTTCTTCTCTCGGGTGATCTCGCCAATGGCGGTTACCGCGGTGCGGTCAATTACTGAGGGGACGGGGGTTGTTTTCGCCGCCGTAAACAAGAGCTCGTAGTCATCGCCGCCGTGCAGCGCAAAAGCAAGATCAACCTCCGAACCCGCACCGACGGGCGTGGCTCGAGGGACCGTTTCCGCGAAGATTTCCGCTCCCACTCCACTCTCCTCGCAAATGTGGGCAAGATCGGTCGATAGGCCATCGCTGATGTCGATCATGGCCGTGGCCACACGCTTCTGGCGAAGAACCCCTCCGATGTTTATCCGCGGATTTGGTAACGGGTCAGGGAAGGGCGGGCGAATCTTCCGGCCGATACCTTTCGAATAAAGCCAGGTGAGCCGGGCGGCTGCGCCCCCAAGCTGTCCGGTGACATAAATGCGGTCGCCTGGCCGGGCACCGGAGCGAAGGATGGCTTTTCCGCGGGGAACCGCGCCAATCACTACCACATCGGAAACAATCCTGTCCTCGGACTGCGCCGTGTCTCCCCCGGCGAGTGGGACCGCGAATCGATCCGCGAGTTCAACAAAGCCGTCGAAAAATCGGTCGACCCAGCGCTGCGATAGTTCTTCCGGCAAGCCGAGAGAAAGAAAAGCGGCAATCGGTTCACCTCCCATGGCGGCAATGTCGCTCAAGCCGCGCGCAAGCGAGCGGTGTCCCACGGATTCAGCTTTGTCCCACTCGCGCCGGAAGTGCACCCCTTCGAGGCTGAAGTCTGTCGTTACCAGCAGGTCGCGTCCGCGCCCAATGCGCAGGACCGCACAGTCGTCGCCGATTCCCGACAAAATCTTGCCTTGGGAGAGCGCCTGGCGAATCGGTCGAGGAGGAAACTTGCTTGTCGCCATGGCTTTCCGGCGTATCCGCGCGATCAAAGTTTTTTCAGGCAGCGGCACAGGCGGAAACCATCATATGCCGAGCATGCGCGTGTCTGAAAAGCCTCAGCCGATTGATGCCGCTCGGGGCTAAAGTTGGTTTTTACTTGGTGTCGATGCGGAGAACGATATTTACCACCTTGCGGTCGTCGAATTGACTGACGCGCTTGGTGTCGCTGCTCTTGCCATTCAGTTGCGCGTACACCTCATAGTCGACGTTAGCTGCGAGCGCAGGAAAGCGATACATGCCATCGCTTCCTACGATATAGGTCTTGACTGCGCGCGTGCGGGTGTCGGTCACGTAAACGATGGCGTTAGCCAGGGCGTTGTCCTGGCGATCGAG
>JAFAWX010000134.1 GCA_019241535.1 Acidobacteriota bacterium
TTTCACTCCGATCACGCCGTCATAGGGTCCGGTCATTCCCACATCCGTGATGTACGCTGTCCCGCGGGGAAGCACACGCTCATCAGCCGTGGGCACGTGGGTGTGGGTCCCGATCAGGGCCGTTACCCGGCCATCCAGGTACCACCCGAGGGCAACTTTTTCTGAAGTAGCTTCGGCGTGCAGGTCGACCACGACGGTTGGTTCCTTGAGCTGAGCGAGAATTTCGTCTGCTTTGCGAAAGGGATCTTCGTTAGCAGCCATGAAAATGCGACCCTGCAGATTTACCACGGCATAGGGCACGTCGTGTTTTTTACCCTGGAACACTCCAAAGCCGGGGAGATCAGGAGCAAAATTGGCAGGGCGCAGAACTCGTCGCGCAGGGCTGTGAGGATTGCCGTTGGCCGAAAGAAAGTAGTCGACGATTTCGCGCTTGTCCCAGACATGATTTCCGGTGGTCAGCACATCGATCCCCATCTCGAAAAAATCCTCGGCCAGGGGAGGCGTGATACCGAAGCCGGCGGCTGCGTTCTCCCCGTTTGCCAGCACGAGATCGATGCGATGCTCGTCGACGAGGCCTTTCAGCTTTTCGCGCACGATTCCGCGTCCCGGCCGGCCGAAAATGTCGCCAATGAAAAGAATACGCATTTTTTTTGATGGTACCATGCAGCCCTGCTGAGACCCTCGTGTATTCGACTCGGGCAAACCTTGGCACGCTGGTCCTTTTCGAGACTGCTTGTGCCATTTTGATTGCTGTAATTTGGGCGTGGACTCCGAGGCGGTGGGGCACAGACTCGAGCCGCTTCAGGTTTAAACCGCAAACTGACGGATAAGTCGGTACATAAATACCACCGCGCACTCGGGGAGTCGTTCCCGGAACGAGCGAGTCAATGCGGGGATCGCCGTGCGACAGGAGACACCTTAAATTGCGGAATTTCCTGCGGCTGATCGCTCTTCGCTCCCATAAGCAAAGCCGGGTGCTAATGAGAATTGTCGAGCTCGGCAGTTTTCAGGAAATCGTAGTTGCCTGAAGGATTCAGCCGCAGGTTGACCACCCGTTTTGAGTGCACAAGCACGTTATCGAAATACCACAGCTCGATATAGGGCAGGTCTTCTGCCAGGATCTCCTGGAGCCGTCGATAGTCCTGTTTGCGGGCGTTCTGGTCAGTCTCGATACGCGCCTTATCGATCAGGCCGTCGACCTGGGGATTGTTGTAGTATTGGCGGTTCGCGCCCCGGGGAATAATGCGGGCGGAGTGAAAAGCGTATTCAAAGATATCGGGATCTTCGTTTCCTCCCACCCAGCGCAGGGAATACAGCTGGAATTCTCCATGGGAGACATCAGAAAAAAAAGTCGCATATTCGTAGCTGCGGATGTCGAGCGCAATGTCTACGTCTCGGAGCTGCTGCTGGAACACGGCGGCAATAGACCGGGAACTTTCTTCTGTCGAGGTCTTCATCGTCAGGTGAAAGCGCACGCCGTTTTGGGCACGATAGCCGGCCTGATTGAGCAGTTCGCGAGCTTTTTCCGGGTCATAGTGATACTCAGGGACATGGTCGTTATAGGCCCAGCTCTCTGGCGGCAGAATGCTTGCCGCCGGGCGGGCTGAATCGTGCAGGAGATTGTGTAGGAGGGGCTGGCGATCGATGGCGTAGGCGATGGCCCGTCGCACGCGCACATCCTGCAGAATGGGATCGCGAAGATTGAAGGCCAAATAGGCAAGGACTGTCCCCGGACCGCGCAGCACCTCTAGCCGCCTATCGCGCGAAAGAGGGAGGACGAGGTCGGGGAAAAGGGCGTTAATTTCTAGATCGGCGCTGCCTTTACGCAACTCCAGGGCGCGGGTGGTCGTATCGGGAACTATCATGAACTCGACCCGACGGATTTTAGCCCGGTCTCCCCAGTAGTTGTCGTTTCTCTCGATGACTACGTCTCGGTCCGGTTCGGCACGAACGAAGCGGAATGGCCCGGAACCAACAGGATTGCGGTTGAGCTCTTCGCCGCTCCCGTACGGGACAACACCCATTCCTCCGCCTCCGGCTACATTCCACAGGAGCGCCGCCCACGGCTCTTTCAGATGAAAGACCACGGTTTGATCGTCAGGAGTCTCGATCGTGTCGACAAAGCGATAGGTGGCGGCCTTGGTGCTGCGCACTTTGCCCTGAAGCAGGGAGTCGAAGCTCCACTTCACGTCGCGTGCGGTGAGCGGCCGTCCATCGGAAAAGCGGACACCCGCGTGCAGATGAAAAATGTACGTTTTCGGGTCAGGAATCTCCCAACGCTCCGCCAACCTCGGCTGCACGCTCAGATGCTCGTCGCGGGAGAGCAGGTTATCGAAGAGCAGGGCGTCGATTCGTTCCGACTGCGCATCCAGACCAACGCGGGGATCGAGATTTGTTGGACTGGATTCGATGATCATGACCAGGGTATCGGCATCGGTGCGCCGGGCGCAGGAGAGGAGAGCAAAGCAACATGCCAGTCCAACGACCAACTCGTACACCACTCGAGCTCGCGCCGTTTGAGACATCAACCTAAAGCTCCGACGCCATACGGGCGAGCGCGCAAACCGTCGTCCAGTTGCGCATGGTAGCCCGCGACAGCCATTTTCGCTCGACCGGGTTGTTTGTCAGGCTGCTCCGTCCCACTCCGAAAGGAAGATAAAGGTATATTTCCCTTTCCAGGCAGCAGGAGCGATCAGGGCTATGCGTGAGTCTCTCAAGTTCCTTGACCGCGGGCGGCGTGGGCGCATCGGGCAGGAAGATGACATGCACTCGGGAAGGCTCGCCTCCAGAATGCTTTAGGAAGGGATTGTCTCTTATTACTTTTTCGAGCTCCGCCCTGGTTCGTGACACCACGGCGGAGGAAAAACCGAAATCCTTCACGATTCTTTCCTCAAGCTGCCGGGAGACGGTCGCGGTAGAGAGCCGGCTAGCGCGAAAAACCATATTTCCGCTCTGAATGTAGGTTTTCACCGAAGAAAAGCCCAAGGTCTCGGCCGATGTTCGTAGGCTCTCCATCTTCATCCGTTTGTACGGTCCCAGGTTGATGCCGCGCAGCAAGGAAATATAAACAGGCATGGCAGTTCAGGGGTAAGAAATCTTACCGAGCACGGCCACCCGCTTTGCCCCCGTAGCCGAGGGTACGTTGGCAGGGTGGCGGTTCCAGGTTTCAAAGGCCAACACGGCGAAAGCCACTGCTTCTTTGGCTGCTGAAGGGATTCCGAACTCATCCGATGAGCGAAGCTGCAGGGGGGAGCCGCTAAGCTCAGTGCGGAGCGCCCTCATGAGGGTCGGATTTTTTGTGCCCCCGCCTGAAACGATGAGCTCGGAAAACTCACCCTTCGCGGAAACCCATTTTCCTATGGCGTCGCGTATAGAACGCGCGGTTAAGGCCGTGGCCGTGGCTATCACGTCGCGTTTCTGAACTGCCGGCCCCGTCCACTTGACTCTGGAAGGCTGGGACGCATTGCAGGCGCTAAGAAATTCGCGGGCGAATTCGCGGCCGAACTCCTCGCGTCCTGCGGTCTTCGGAGGCCGCTGGCGGAAGAACCCTTCGCGCAGGAAATGGTTTACAACTTCCTCGAGCACACGGCCGGAGGCGGCAATCCTGCCGTCGCGGTCGCAAGGTTCACCGAACAGCTGCTCGCTGAGGGCGTCGATAATCATGTTTCCCGGACCGGTGTCGAAGGCCAGCACCTCTGCGAGTGCGGCCTTTCGCGGCAAAGCAGTCAAGTTGGCAATTCCGCCGATATTGAGAGCAATACGCCCGATCTTCGCGTCGCGGTAGAGTAGAAAGTCAAGGAAGGGCACGAGGGGCGCGCCCTTTCCCCCAACGGCCATGTCGGCGGGACGAAAGTCGGAGACTACCGGCACGTTCAGACGAGCAGCAATCCGCGAGGCTTCTCCTGCCTGCCAGGTGACCGCCAGCTGCCGTCCCAGGTAAACCGCCGGTCTTCCCTGATGATAAAGCGTCTGGCCATGGCAGCCGATGAGTTCCGCCGTCAACCGAAGCTTCTGCTGGGCGGATAACACCGCCTCGGCATAGAGGTCCCCCAGGAGAAAATGAAGGCGGGCCAGATCGGCCACGCTGGCGCGCGGCGAATTCATCGAAGCGAGGACCACCCGCCGCACGTCAGCGGGGTAAGGTATCTGGGCGTGTCCGAGAAGTCTGAGACGCGCTCGCGGCCAAAGACGCGGGCCGCCTCTAACCCGGGCAGACCGTTGTGCCCGGGAGGAGGCAGCGATTTCGACCATGGCCACGTCGATGCCATCGGCGGAAGTTCCGCTCATCACTCCGGCAACGATCATTCCTCGACTCCGGAAGCGGCTCCTTCGGCCAGCTTCTCGAAGCGGACTTGCTCGGCAAATTCCCAGAGTCGGCGCGACAGCTGCTCGATCTTGCCCGTCGAAGGGGAACTGGCGGAGCGGCCGATGCGGACCCTCCGCTTCAAAGCGGAAACCCGGCCCGCCGCTTCCGCCACCTTCTGCCGAAACTTCGGGTCGCGATCGTATTCCCGCTCCATGGCTGCAAAGGCCTGCTCGACGTATTCCTGGCGATGGCAAATGAGGCACAGGTCACCCCCGGCGCGAATGAACTCGATGGCAGCTTTCGCCGGGCCGCCGGTTTTCAATACCGCGCCCATTTCAAGATCGTCGGACAGAATAAGGCCGCGATAACCGATGCGCCGCCGAAGCGTCTCACCGATCCACTTCCTCGAAACGGTCGCGGGCAGGCGATCGCGGGTTACCAGAGGATAGTTGGCATGATTGATGAGAATCATCGGGAGCTCGCGTTTCAGGCGGCGATAGGGAAGCAGATCCTCCTCCCAGAGCCGGATAAAAGGTTTCCTGATGACCGGGAGGCGATGATGGGAGTCGAGCTTGCCTTCTCCAAGGCCTGGGAAGTGCTTACCCGCTCCAAGAATGCCGCTCGCGCGCAAGCCGCGGACAAATTCACGGGCGTAGATAATGACCTGGCCGGGGGAGGGCGACACCGAGCGCGAACCCATAACCTTGCGTGAGGCTTCGCGGGCGAGATCGAGAACGGGAGCCAGATCGACGTTGAAGCCAAGCGCGCGACAGGTTTTGCCAACAATCTGTCCGTGTTTCCGGAACAGCTCACGGTTAGCAGTGGCATAGACATCGGCTGCCGCCGGGGTCGCTCCGATCATGTCGCGAAAGCGATCAACCCTACCTCCTTCAAGGTCGACGCAGGTGAACAGGGGCTCCTCCACCAACGCGCAGCAGTCCTTGAGCAGCCTGTGGGTTTGCTGCCCGTTCTGGATGTTGCGGGCAAACAAAATCACTCCTGCAGGTTGTATCCGCGTGAGCAGGGAACGAAGCTCGCCCGATACTGTAGTCCCATCAAAGCCGATGACGAGGAGCTTTCCAAGCTGCGCCAAACCGGAAATTTTCTGCCGAGGTTTCATTTTTGTAGGCGATGAACTAAGCAGGATAACAACTTCCGATAATAGTTAGGACAGATCTAGCTGGCGTTTCAACTCTGCCAGCAGATTCAAAGCCTCAAGCGGAGTGAGACGGTCGAGATCGACCTCCCGCAGTTTATCCAAAATGGGCCCGGAGAGAGGGGTGAAGATGGTGAGCTGCGCGCCTTGGGCCGAGTGCGAATGATCGCCTGCGAGATATGTGCTCAACTGCGCCTCGCTGCTCTCGTGCTCCGACAGCACTTCGCGCGCCCGGCGCACAACCTCCTCAGGCAAACCGGCTAGTTTCGCAACCTCGATGCCGTAACTGCGGTCGGCGGCCCCGGGCTCCACTTTTCTCAAAAAGATGATTCCCGTGCGGCTCTCCTTCACCGTTACATGGTAATTTTTTACCCCCGCGAGGCGATCAGCCAGTTCCGTGAGCTCGAAATAATGCGTGGCGAACAAGGTCTTGGCGCGTCTGCGGGCGTGCAGGTATTCGATCGCCGCCCAGGCGATGGCCAATCCGTCGTAGGTGGCCGTGCCACGACCTACTTCATCCAGCAGGATGAGCGAGCGAGGGGTGGCACTGTGGAGAATGGCGGCGGTTTCCGTCATCTCGACCATGAAAGTAGAGCGGCCGCGGGCCAGATTGTCGCTGGCACCGATGCGGGTGAAGACCCGATCCACAACTCCCAGCCGCAGTCTTTGCGCGGGCACGAACGAACCCATCTGGGCCATGATGACGAGCAGAGCAGCTTGCCGAAGGTAGGTGGATTTCCCGCCCATGTTAGGACCTGTAAGGACGAGAATGTTGTCGGTCGTCGAGTTCATGTAGAGGTCGTTAGGAATGAACCGATCGGAACCCGACAGCGGCTGCTGCTCGATGACCGGATGGCGCCCAGCGACGATTTCTAAGTCCGGGCTCTCATCAAATTGTGGCCGACAGTAACTCTGCAGGGCCGCCAGATGAGCAAATGACGCGAGCAGGTCCACTTCCGCAATCGCCAGGGCGGTCTGGCGTATGCGGCGCGCCTCGCGCGCTATCGCCGTCCGCAACTCGGCGAACAGGCGCCGCTCGATCTCGATCATTCTTTCCTGAGCGTCGAGAATCCTGGCTTCGTATTCCTTGAGCTCGGCCGTGGTGAAGCGCTCGGCATTGGCCGTGGTCTGGCGTCTGTCGTAGTCGGTCGGAACCAGGTGCAGGTTGGCTTTTGAAACCTCGAGATAGTAACCGAACACCGAGTTAAAGCGAACCTTTAAGTTCGCAATGCCCGTTCGCTGGCGTTCGCGGAGTTCCATCTGCGCCAAGAATTGTTTTCCATTGCGGCTGAGCTCGTCGAGTTCGGCTAGCTCCTGATCGGCGCCGCGGCGGATAATGCCGCCTTCGGTGAACGACAGGGGAGGTTCGGGAACGATAGTCTCCTCGATGCGCGAGCGAACGTCGGGCAATTCGTCGAGTCTCTCGCGGAGCGAATTCCAGCGTTCCGAGCCCAGCTCGGCCGCAGCTGCCCGAACCAAGGGAATTCTCGAAAGCGAGGCAGCGAGCGCCAGCAGATCGCGCGGATTTGCCGTCTCAAGGGTAACGCGGCTCAGCAGGCGCTCCAGATCGAGCACTCCTTCGAGCCCGCGGCGCAGCTCTTCCCGGCGGATGGTTTGCTTGATCGCCACTTCTACGGCATCCAGGCGCGACCGAATCTCGCCCGGCGCGATCGAGGGCCGCAGCATCCATGCCCTCAGCAAGCGCTTGCCCATGGGAGTTACGGTTTGATCGATGGCGCGCAACAGGGTGATTCGCTCACTGGTGTCGGCGAACAGAGGCTCCATCAGCTCCAGGTTGCGCACGGTTACCGCGTCAAGCACCAGACAGTCCTGGCGTTCGTAAAAGCCGATGCGATCGATGTGGTCGAGGTTTCCGCGCTGGGTGCTGCGAACGTAGTACAGGATGGCGCCGGCGGCAGCGGCGGCAGCGGGCTTGCCCGCAAGCCCGAATGCTTCGAGCGAAATCACCCCAAAATGATTTTCAAGAAGCGGAATGGCATGGTCGGCGGCAAAGATCCAGTCCTCAAGCGGCGTGGCTGCCCAGGCAGCAGAATCGCCCGAAATCTTCGGACGCGACAGGCCGCCGGTTTTTATCGCTTCCGATTTGTCAAACAAGGGTGCCGAGCTCGCATAGAGCACCTCTTTGGGCCGCAGTTCGCCGAGCTCTTCCTCTATTCGGTGTTCGGCTCGTTCGCCGGAGAATTCCGTCGCGCGAAACTCTCCAGTCGACAGGTCGAGGGCGGCAAAACCGGCGCGGTCCTCTCGGGTGACGATTGCCGCCAGAAAACTGTTGTCTTCTGAACTTAGCGCCGTGTCCCCGGCCGTTCCCGGAGTTACGACGCGAGTCACTTCTCGGCGCACAAGCTTTTTGGCCAGGCGGGAGTCCTCCATCTGATCGCAGATCGCCACCCGGTACCCTTTGCGTATGAGCCGCGAAATATATCCGTCGGCGGCATGAAAGGGTACCCCGCACATGGGAATGGCCACCCCTTTTTCCTTATTGCGTGAAGTCAGCGTGATCTGGAGTTCCCTGGCTGCGACCACGGCGTCGTCGAAGAACAACTCGTAGAAATCGCCCAACCGAAAAAATAGGAGGGCCGAAGGGTGCTCTTTCTTTATGGCGCAATACTGCCGCATGAGCGGCGTGGAGGGCTCGCTTATCACTTGAGTCGTGGGCGGATTATAGCAAGCTGCCTGCCTGTGCTAGAGGTGGAAAACTAGGCCCGCGAGGTACATGCGATAATTTCTGTCCAAATGGAATTACGTAAAGATCCCCTTACTCGCTCCTGGGTGCTTACGGGCGACGACATACCAGAAACCGTACGCCCCGCCGCCCAGTGCCGCTTCTGTCCCGGAGCGCCCGATGAGGTGCACCAGATCTCAAGCCGTTCGGGCCTGCAGGGCGCCCCCTGGTCGGCGCGCGCGGTTGTTCACCCCGTGGCCATCTACCATGTCGAAGGTTCGCCCGACCGCCGCGGCGCCGGTCTTTATGACCACATGCCAACCATTGGCGCCCATGAAGTTTTGCTGGAAAATCCCAAGCACGACCGGGATCTATGGAATGCCGATGACGCCGAAATTGAGCAGTTCCTGCTGTTGAGCGCGCAACGCGTCCAGGACCTAAAGGGCGACGTGCGGTTGCGCTATATAAGCATCTACAAAAACTACGGGCCGGGCTCAGGCCAGGAATTCGAGCACCCGCATTCGGAGTTGACCGCCACCACCTTTATTCCTCGTCGCGCGCTTTACGAACTGCGCGCCTGCCTCGATTATTTCAAGCAAAAAGAGCGCTGCGTCTTCTGCGACATGGTGGCGCAGGAGATGAACCAGGGGGAGAGGATTGTGGAGGTGCGGGGAGATTTTTTGACTTTTTGCCCGTACGCAACCCGTGCGCCTTATGAATGCTGGATCATGTCCAGTACCCACGACTCCGCCTATGAGGATTTCACTCTTTCGCAGGCGGGACGGGTTCGGGATCTTGCCGCCCTGCTGCGCCGCACTCTGCGGCGCATTCGCACTATTACAGAATCATTCCATCTGGTCGTTCACACCTCCCCCAACAAGCTTCATGCCTCGGCAAGCCTCGGATATTGGAAAACCCTGGACGACGACTATCATTGGCATATCGAGATCCTTCCCATTCTGCCCTCTAAGTCAAAGTCCTATACCTTCAAGGAAGTGTATTATTCGCCGGTTTCCGCCGAGAGCGCGGCGCAACGGCTGCGCGAGGCGGCTCCCTGACGCCAAAACTCGGACACCCTGCCTCGGCTCAGGTCGCGAACAGGTGATAAAGCATGAAATAGATAACCACCCCGGTCACCGATACGTAGAGCCACAGCGGGTATGTCCAGCGGGCGATGCGGCGGTGAGCGGGGAAACGGGCCCTGAAGGCATGGCTGAGCGTCACCATGACGAGCGGTAATATGGCCGCTGCCAGAATCGTATGCGAAATCAGGATGCTGAAGTAAACCGGTCGGGACCATCCCCGGCCGGAAAATCGTACACTGCCTACATGAGCGTGATAGTAAAGGTAGGAGAGGAGAAACAGGGAAGAGGTCGCGAGGGCTGAAAGCATCAGTCGGCGATGGAGGAGAATTCTGCCCCGCTTGATCATCCCGTGCGCCGACACCAGCAGAACGGCGCTTGCAGCGTTCAGGGCAGCATTCAGGGCAGGAAAGACCGCGTAGCCTGAAATCATGCGGCCGCTTTTGTGCTGCGGCGGTTGGCCACCCGAAAGGCCAGGCTGAACATGAAAAGCGCGAACAGGAACAGGGTTGCCAGCGCTCCTGGGAGTGAAAACTCCCCGCCCCGCGCCGGGTAGAGGAGCTCGCGCAGTGCTTCAACCCCGTAAGTAAGCGGATTGATGCGCATGAGCAGGCGCAGCCATCCCGAGGCGCCAGACAGCGGAAACAGCGCGCCCGAAACCAGCCACAAGGGAATCAGAAACAGGTTGATGATGGCGTGAAAACCCTGAGTCGAGTCCATGGGCCAGGCGATGGCGAAGCCCAGAGCGGTGAGGGAGAAAGAGACCAGGAAAACGGTGAGTACGATCAACGCGAATCTGGCGAGACCGATCTCGACCCCCACCAGTGGGGCAAACAGCAGGAAGATCAAACCCTGAAGCGCCGAGAGCGTGGTTCC
>JAFAWX010000241.1 GCA_019241535.1 Acidobacteriota bacterium
TACAAGATGCGCACACCCTCGAAGAGCTTGAACAAGCCGTGCGGGGTGGAGCGGTTCAGGAGTTGCTGGTGCATCCCCGTAAGCTTCTGCCCACGTTGCCGGCCGTCACTGCGACCGATGAGATTGCCGCCCGCATCCGGCACGGTAGGCCGGTTAACCTTCCGGAACTTTCCCGGGCCCGCGAGGTCAAGGTGTTTTACGGGCAGAGGGATCTTATTGCCATTTCCACACGAGTAGCCGGAACCCTGTTTCATCCCAAGATTGTGCTGGGGTGAGTGCCGCTCGTTGAGGGAGGCGGCGCCCCGATCGATGATTCGAAACCGACGTATCGGTTTTTTGAATTGCACCCGGCGCCCAAGCGCGAGATACTAGTAATTCGTGATGCCCGAATTATCTCTCCAGAAGATGGCAGTTGGTTGTTGTTGTACCTGTTGTGTGTCTTCTGGGGATGGGGACGCTTGAGCTAAACGGTTTTAATTAAAGTTCTTAAGGCTCAAACCCACCGCCAGAGCAAACTGGCCGGTGGGTTTCGTTATTTGCGGGAGAAATTTTGGTATTGCTGGAGAAAACCGGCGCGCCAATCGTCGGCCCAAATTTTGTGAGGAAGCTGCTGCTATGAAAGCGTCTAATGCGCTTTGGAGAGATCACCTGGCCGATCAGATGCCGGAGAGTTTGGCCCGGGAGATCGATATTTTTGAGACCGAAATTGCCCTACGCAAACAGGGCAAACTAGATGAGCGCCTGTTTGCGGAAACCCGCCTTCGCCGCGGCACCTATGGTCAGCGCTATGACAACGGCCAGCGGCATGATGGAGAAAAGGTCCAGCAGCTGAACTTTCCTGCCGGCGCGCTGACCAAGGGCCCGAATACGATGTGGGATGCGCCCGGCATGCAGCGCATCAAGATCCCGGCGGGCGGGCTGAATGCGGCGCAGCTAGAAACCATAGCGGAATTGGCTGAGGAGTATTCCGACGGCATCGCCCATGTGACCACCCGGCAGGACTTTCAACTCCACTTTGTGCACATCGAAAATACCCCCAGTCTCATGCGCCGTCTGGCGGCGGCCAAAATTACCACTCGGGAAGCCTGCGGCAACTCGGTACGCAATGTCACCGCCTGCCCTTATGCCGGTGTCTGCCAGGACGAGAGTTTCGATGTCACCCCCTATGCTCGGGCGCTCTCCCGCTTCCTGCTGGGCCATCCCGATTGCCAGAACTTCGGACGCAAGTTTAAGCCTGCCTTCAGCGGTTGCTCGCAACATGCCTGCGGCCTCACCTCGCTGCACGATCTTGGCCTGATTGCCGCCAAGCGCCTCAACCCAGAGACCGGTAAAGAAGAGATCGGGTTTGAAATGTACGTGGGCGGGGGCCTGGGCGCGGTGCCTTACCAGGCGAAGCTGTTCTCCTCCTTTGTGGTCCCCCAAGAGCTCCTGCCCTTGGCGCAGGCGATCGCCAGAATTTTTGCCCGCTATGGGGAAAAGAAGAACCGGAATCGCGCCCGGCTCAAATTCCTCATTCAAGATCTGGGAATTGAAAAATTCCGCTCGCTGGTTCATGAAGAGCGAAAATTGCTGCCCTTTGATTCGCGTTGGACTGAGTACATCACCCAGTCACTCGAATCGACGGAAAGTCCGGCCAGAGTCGGAGGTGAGTTGCCTGAGCTGGTGACCATAGGCGCAGGCGAGGCAGACACCGAAAACTTCAAGAAATGGTTGAAGTTTAACACCCGTCCTCAGCGCCAGCCGGGTTATGCGGCGGTAACCGTGGCGCTGCCCTTAGGCGATATCACAGCCAATCAACTGCGCGCACTGGCCGACATCGTCCGCCGCTTCACGCGGGAGACCATACGTACAACGGTAGAACAGAACTTCCTGATTCGCTGGGTGAGTAAGCCAGACCTGCTGGAGCTCTATCGCGCCCTCGATGCCGTAGGCCTGGGGGATCACGGTGCCGGAGCACTGGTCGACATTGCCGCCTGCCCTGGAACCGATACTTGCAAGCTGGGCATCTCCTCCTCCCGCGGACTAGCCGCCGAACTACGCAAGCGGGTCAGCGAAAAAGGCTTTCAATGCGATGAGGCGGTACAAAATCTGCATATCAAGATTAGCGGTTGCTTCAACAGCTGCGGCCAGCATCACGTGGCCGATCTCGGCTTTTACGGCGTGAGCCGAAAGATTGGCGGCTATGCGGTGCCGCATTTCCAGGTGGTGTTAGGCGGTGAATGGGAGCATAACGCGGGCGCTTACGGGCTGCCTATTGTGGCCGTACCCGCGAAGAATATTCCACAGGTCGTCAGCCGGCTCACGGATCGCTACGTGGCTGAACGCAACAGCGGTGAGACCTTCAAGGAATTCGTTAAGCGAACGGGCAAAACTGCACTCAAGAGCATGTTAGAAGATCTGACGCGTCCGCCAGCCGGGGACCGCTCCTTCTTCAGCGACTGGGGTGATCCGAGGGCCTACAGCCTGGGAGATATGGGAGTCGGCGAGTGCGCCGGGGAAGTGGTCTCGCCGGTCGATTTTGGTCTGGCGCAAGCCGAAAGGGAACTGTTCGAAGCCCAGCTGGCATTTGAAAAAGGGGAGATCCAGGAAGCAGGGAAGCGTGCCCTGGGCTCCATGGTGACTGCGGCGAAGGCTCTGGTCAAGTTCGAGAATCCAGATATCGGAGACGATCCGGATACCATCATCTCGGAATTCCGCATCCGGTACCACGATACTCAGAAGTTCTTCGATCCCTTCGCGGGGGGAAAATTCGCCAATTACTTGTTCGATGCCTATAGCCGCTCCGGTCAGCCTTACAGCTCCGAGTCGAGCCGTTATTTGCTCGATGAAGCTCAGCTCTTCATTGACGCGGCGCACAGTTGCAGCAACCGCCTGGAGACAGTGGTGGCGGCATAATTGGAATGATACCTAGAGGCATTTAGCGCTTGGATGTCAATCGCTCGCGCCAGAACGAACCGTTTCAGGCAATGAGGAATTTTGGTGGCCGATAACACGAGTTTTCTCCTATCTCAAATGATGGCAGAGCTTTCGCTCGAGTTAGAGCACATTAACTTCAAGCTTTTGTTGAAAAATCCCGCGGATGTGGATCTCGAAGCCGTGATCCCGGTCTTTCACAGCTGGATTCAAGATCAAGTCTGCGACGAATTATTGCTGGACGTGGCCGACTACCGGCACGTGAAAGCTGGTCCGGGCATCGTGCTGATCGGGCACGAAGCCGACTACAGCTTGGACAATACCGACGACCGACTGGGGCTTCGCTATAACCGCAAGGCCACCATGGAAGGCAACAATCAGGAGAGGTTAGAGCAGGCCCTGGGCGCGGCCTTGAGCGCCCTCGAGCGGCTGGAGAACGAACCAAGCCTCGCCGGCAAGGTAGGCTTCGACGGCCGGGAGCTTGAAGTCTTCATCAACGACCGACTCTTGGCCGGCAATCGCGAGGGGCGCGAGCAACTGCAGCGCGAGCTGCGAACCTTGCTGGGCAAACTCCTGGTGGGAGGAGCGTATTCGTTGTCGTACGCTGCTGATCCCCGCAGGCTGCTCGGCGCGCGTATCCATTGCCAACGGGACTTTTCGACCGCTGACCTGCTTAAGAACCTGGAGGCGGGGCGCATCGACGAATTTCGGGGTCCCTCACCACCCGACTCCAATCCTTATAGTTGATTCGCTCTTGCTAGCTTTCGCTATGGGCCGCCTGGCAACGTAAACACGGTTCTCCCACTCAGGCCGGGAGAGGTAGAAGGTTGTATTTTCTCTTATCTGGAGCGGCCATCGTTTTTCGCGCTTCTGCAACGATCTCGCTCACTTCACCATCTTCCCCGGCTTGGCCATGTCTGTGATATTTAGCTTTTCGGGTGCAGGCTTCGACTCAAGCGGTATGAGGACAGCCTTGTCCTCATGCTTGATTCTTGGCACAACCGAAGGCTTGGCGTACATGCCAGCCTGGCCAGAGCGACGTATAATGCAAGCCACTCTATGAAAGTTTGGCACACCCTAGTCGTGGCCTGCTGTGGCCTAGCCTTGGCCCAGCCAGCACGTGAAACACTTCTTCCTCACTGGGACTATGACCAACTCGCTCCCCTCGAGCTCAAGGAAGAGAAAGTGCAGGACAGTGGGGGAGTGCAAGTTCATCAAATTTCTTATGCAGCTCCGGTGGGGGACCGTGCACCGTTAGTCGGTCCGAATGCAGGTCTGGTCACCGCCTCATTGGTGGTTCCCGCCGGACCGGGACCTTTCCCTGCCGTCATCTACGGCCATTGGTGTATGCCAGGATCGGACAGGAAAAATCGGACAGAGTTTCTCGAGGAAGCCCTGGTCCTGGCCCACTCCGGCGTCCTGTCGTTGCTTCCCGACCACGTGATCATTCACCCGGGATTTGTAGAGGACAAAGCTCCGCTCAACCAACAACAGATTGCGGTCGAGGTTCAACAGGACATCAATTTGCGCCGCGGCGCCGATCTTTTGCTCAAACGCAAGGACGTGGACAGCAAGCGTTTGGCATATGTCGGGCACAGTTGCGACGCCGCCGCCGGCGCCTACCTGAGCGGAATCGACAAGCGCTTCAAGGCGTTTGTGCTTATGGCGGGAGATCTGTCGACGGCGGTAGATCGCAAGACAAAGGCATTCGAGGAATATCGGCAAAAGATCGGAGCAGAGAAATTTGATGCGTTCTTAGCCAAATACTCCTGGATGGATGCAGGCCAGTATGTTTCCCATGCGGCTCCGGCTGCCGTATTTCTCCAGTACGCTAGCGAGGAGCCGTTCCTGACCCCGGACAGGGCAAGGCAGTATCTCGCAGTCGTCAGCGAGCCCAAGAAATTGAAGATTTACTCAGCGCCTCACGCTCTCAATTCCGAAGCTACCCGCGATCGAATTGCTTTTCTGAGCGACCAGCTCTCTTTTAAGTCTCCCGGCTCCGAGGCGTTGGGCCGCATTCCCGCCCTGGTGCAACCGCCTTGGCCAAAAGAACCCTAACGAAATGCCCGAGGCTTGAGTTTTCCGCCTGACAAAACGATGAGCACTCAGCGGCTCGAAGAGCGCGACTTTTTTGCGCGCTTGGGCTTGGCCGTTTTGACCACGGTTCGATTGCCGGCGACATCCGCCGCCATCTCCAGTCCGAAGAGTTCGGAAAGATTGGCGCCGCCAAGCATCCTGCTGGGTAGAGGCTTTTTCGATACAGAGAGTCCGCTACTGGCTTTCGTAATCAGCTCCTGCTCATCGAGTTCGTGGAGTCTGAACAGCAGTTCAGGTTGGGCGTCCAGCCGGGCGCCTATACCGTAAAGCACCGCCGCAACGTGTTTACACATGGAGGCCCAGTCCGGGCAACTGCAGGAAAGAGCGATCTCGTGCGGCATGGGAA
>JAFAWX010000326.1 GCA_019241535.1 Acidobacteriota bacterium
ACGGAGATGGTGATGCCGGGGGACAACGTGCAGCTGACGATCGAGCTGATCACGCCGGTGGCCATGGAGAAGGGGCTGCGGTTTGCCATCCGCGAGGGTGGGCACACGGTCGGCGCCGGCACCATCGCCGAGATCATCCAGTAGAGCAGCCACGCAGAAGAGAGGATAGAGCAGAAAAGCGGTTGAGGAGAGACCCTGAATGCCCCGAGAGATCATTACCATGCAGTGCGGTGAGTGCAAGGAGCGAAACTATTCGACCACCAAGAACCGCAAGACCACACCGGACCGGCTGGAACTCAAGAAGTTCTGCCGTCGCTGCCGCAAGCATACGCCGCACAAGGAAGTGAAATAAGCGATGGGACGCTGTTCGCGTTTTAACGCCGCTCTTAAAAGGTTTCCCAGGGGCGTAAGCTCAACGGTTAAACTGCCGGTCTCCAAAACCGGACTTGGGGGTTCGAATCCCTCCGCCCCTGCCAGATTTTTTTGAAGAAGGGACGGTCCAGGTCGAATGACGGGAGTGGGAACAGGAACAAAGAAAATGGCGAACTCAATTGCGGCCGCCAGCAGCATCGGCGCCTGGCCGGAGCGCATCAAGTCCTTTTATAACGATGTGCGCGTGGAGATGCGTAAGGTTACGGCCCCCTCGCGCAAAGAAGTCCAGGCCACGACGACGGTAGTCATCATCACCGTGTTTCTGTTCGGACTCTACTTTTCCATCATCGACAACGTGATTGGCCGAGCCGTGAACCTGCTGTTCCGCACCTTTGCGAAATAAGGTTTCTATGCAGGAAGAGGAAAAAAACGGCAAGCCGGCAGAGGATGCATCGTCGGCCGATGCCACGGCGGTAGCGGAAAAACCGCGCAATCCGAATATGAAGTGGTACATCATCCACTCCTATTCGGGGTTTGAGCGCAAGGTGAAAGAGTCGCTCGAATCGCGTATCCACGCCTTCGCCCTTGAAGAGAAGATCGGCCGCGTGCTGATTCCGACCGAAGCGGTAACGGAGGTTCGCGGAGGCAAGAAATATACGGTCGAGCGCATGTTCTATCCCGGCTACGTGCTGGTCGAGATGGACATGGACGACCACGTCTGGCACGTGGTGAAGTCCACGCCGCGGGTTACGGGTTTTGTGGGCACCGGACAGCAGCCGACTCCGCTTTCCGAGGAAGAGGTACAGCACATCGTCTACCGCTCGGGGGAGTCCAAGGACAAGCCCAAGTTGAAGGTCAAGTTCGAGAAGAACGAGACCGTGCGCATCACCGAGGGGCCTTTTGCCACCTTTACCGGGGTGGTCGATGAGGTCAACGAAGACCGCGAGACCCTGAAGGTGATGGTTACGATTTTCGGCCGTTCGACCCCGGTGGAGCTCGAGTTCAGGCAGGTGGAAAAACAGGGATAAAAAGTTATGGCGAAAAAGATTACCGGTTCAGTGAAGCTGCAGATTGCTGCCGGAAAAGCCACCCCGGCGCCTCCGGTCGGCCCTGCCCTGGGGCAGGCGCAGATCAATATCATGGAGTTTTGCAAGCAGTTTAACGCCCGCACCAGCCAGAAGGAGCTCGAAGGTCTGATCGTGCCCGTGGTGGTCACCGTCTATAACGACCGCTCCTTCACCTTCATCACCAAGACCCCCCCGGCCTCGGTGCTGCTCAAGCGGGCGGCGGGAATCGCCAAAGGATCCGGAGCCCCGAACAAGGACAAGGTCGGCAAGGTAACCGGGAAGCAGGTCGAGGACATCGCCCGGCACAAGATGCCGGACCTGAATGCCGCCTCGGTCGAGGCGGCCATCAAGAGCGTGCGCGGTACGGCGCGCTCGATGGGTATCGACGTGATCGGATAAGCCGGGCCCGGTGGAAGTGGGCGGCGGCTGACAGACGAGGAAGACGGATGAGAAAAGCGGGGAAAAATATCGAAAAGGCGCGAAAGGCGGTCGAAACCCGTCCTTATGTACTGCAGGATGCGGTGCCGCTTCTGCAGAAGGTGAAATTTGCGAAGTTTGACGAGACGGTCGAGGTCACCATGCGCCTTGGAGTCGATCCTAAGCATGCCGACCAGATGGTGCGGGGCACGGTTGTGCTGCCGCACGGACTGGGCAAATCGAAGAAGGTTCTGGTGATTGCCTCGGGTGAGAAGGTGCGCGAAGCCCAGCAGGCGGGAGCCGACTTGGTGGGCGGCGAAGACATGGTCGAAAAGATCAGTAAAGAGAACTGGACGGATTTCGATGCGGTGGTTGCCACCCCGGACATGATGAAATCCGTCGGGCGACTGGGAAAGGTGCTCGGACCGAAGGGGCTGATGCCCAACCCGAAGACCGGAACTGTGACCTTCGACGTGGCGCGGGCGGTTCAGGAAGTGAAGGCCGGCAAGGTTGAGTTCCGCACCGACAAGACTGCCCTGGTTCACGTTCCGGTGGGAAAGATTTCTTTCCCGCCCGAAAAGCTGGTCGAGAATGCCACGGTGCTGATCACGAGCGTCATCAAGGCCAAGCCGTCGGTGGCCAAAGGCCGCTACGTGAAGGGCTGCTACCTGAGCTCGACCATGGGCCCGGGCATTGCCTTGGACACGACCTCGATCGAGGCGGCAGCGAAGGTCTGATTTCGGCAGCCGCGAAGTACAGCTTTCTGAGGACAATACAATGGCAGTAAGCCGCGCAAAAAAAAATCAGCAGGTCGAAAAGCTCAGCCAGGACCTGGCCAAGGTATCGACGATGATTGTGACCAGCTACCGCCGCTTGACGGTGGCCCAGGATTACGAGCTGCGCAAGCTGCTGCGCACGTCAGGGGCGAAGTACCAGGTGGTGAAGAACACGCTGGTGGAGCGCGCCGCCAAGGGCACGAAGGTCGAAGACGCCCTCAAGAACCTGAGCGGGGTAACCTCGATCGCCTATACCGAAGGCGATCCCGTGGCTCTGGCGAAGGCACTTTCGAAATACGCGAAAGATAACCCGGATTTCACCTTCAAGGCGGGGGTGGTCGAAGGGCGCGTGATCTCGCTCAAAGAGATCGAATCGCTCGCCACCATGCCGGGAAAAGAGGAGATCTACGCGAAGCTCCTCTACCTGGTGAATGCTCCCGCCCAGCGGTTGGCTGCCACCCTTGCCGCGGTAGGACGAAATCTGGCGGTGGTCATCAATCAGGGTGTCGAGAAGGAGAAGTTTCATGGCGGCAGCGGAGGCCAAGCAGGAGTTGATTTAAAGACACCGTGATGTTTGTCACAGCGTAGCGGCACCTGCTGGCTTATCGAAGGCGTGGCCGTCTCGGCCGCCCTTCTCGGGAACGAATTCAAAACTACTGGAGAATTGAAATGGCGGATTTAGCGCAGTTGGAAGAACAGATCGTAGGCTTGTCGTTGCTCGATGCAGCGCAGCTGGTGAAAAAACTCGAAGAGCGGCTGGGAGTCTCGGCGGCGGCCGCGGCACCCGTCTCGGTCGCCGGGGCAGGAGCGTCCGGCGCGGCGGCGGGAGCGGCTCCGGCCGAGGAAAAGACCGAATTCAGCGTCGTGCTGAAGGAAGTGGGCGCCAACAAAATCAATGTCATCAAGGCCGTGCGTGAGGTCACCAGCCTCGGTCTGAAGGAAGCCAAGGACCTGGTTGATGGGGCGCCAAAGCCAGTGAAGGAGGGGGTTTCCAAGGAAGAGGCGGAAACCATCAAGAAGAAGTTCACCGACGCGGGCGCTACGGTCGAGGTCAAGTGAAACTCCCCCCGGAGCCCCCGGGGGATCACTGGCGCAGATCGACGCACGGTGCTATTATTGTCAATAACACCACCGCTCTCTATTTCATCCAGGTGAGCGCTTCCCCACACGGTTAGGATCCAGGGGAGCGGATAAGGGTCGCGCAACACGGACTAGCAGACTGTCCTGCGGGCGGCAGGACGGGAACAGACATACTGGGCGAAAAAGACAAAACTCAACTGGTTACGCGCTCCCGGCAGCGCCTGAGGATGGCGTTGTCCTCCGGGGCGTCTTCGTGTGTCTCTGTTGTTGCCTCCTCAGGTTCCGAGCCGGGCATCTCCACCGTTGCCCACGTTGGGCTTTAAAGCGGCCTCCTCACTGCCGCAGAAAAGTTTGGGAGTACTCTGAATGTCGAAAAAGAACGGATTCCGCAAGCGCTTTGATTTTTCCAAAATACCGGCAACCATCCAGATTCCTAATCTGATCGAGGTTCAGAAGCGTTCCTACGAGCGCTTTCTGCAGATGGATCGTTTGCCCAGCGAGCGCGACGATGGCGGATTGCAGTCTGTGTTCCAGTCGGTTTTTCCGATCAGCGACTTTCGGAATGTTTCGCAGCTCGAGTTTGTCGATTACTCGATCGGGAACTGGGAGTGCAAGTGCGGGCATCTGAAGGGCCTGCACCACCTCCGCACCACCTGCAAGAACTGCGGCTCGACGGTGATTACCGACCCGTTCCATCCTGGCGACGTGCTCTGCCACCGCTGCGGAACCTACAACGCCAACACGCCGGATTTCTGCAACAAGTGCGGCGATCCCGTCAGCCTGCAGCTCAAATACGATGTGGCCGAGTGCGAGGAGCGCGGCATGACCTACTCCGCTCCCCTGAAGGTCACCATGCGGTTGACTATCTACGACAAGGACGCGGAAACCGGTAATCGTTCCATTCGCGACATCAAGGAGCAGGAGGTCTTTTTCGGCGACGTTCCGCTGATGACCGACAACGGCACCTTTATCGTGAACGGTACCGAGCGCGTGATTGTTAGTCAGCTGCATCGCTCGCCCGGGGTGTTTTTTGAGACCGCCAACAACCGTACCTATTTCCTGGGGAAGATCATTCCCTACCGCGGTTCCTGGGTGGAGTTTGAATACGACCAGAAAAACGTGCTCTACGTGCGCATCGACCGCAAGCGCAAGTTCCTGGGCACGATCTTTCTGCGCGCGCTCGGATTGCGTTCGAGCGAAGACATTCTTCGCACCTTCTACACCGTCGACCGGCTGCTGGTGCGGGATAAGAAATTGTTCTGGACGCTTGACCCCTCAGGCGACAAGCCCACCAACCTGCTTGGCATGAAGCTGGCGCACTCGATCAAGTCGAAATCGGGCGAGGAGATTGCCCACTCGGGGCGCAAGATCAACCCCGCGGTTCTGAAGGAAATTCATAAGGCCAAGGTCAGCGAAATAGAAGTCGATCAGAGCGACCTCGAGGGAGCCTGGGCGGCGGGAGACATCGTCGATACCACGACCGGAGAAGTGCTGCTTGAGGCCAATTCCGAGCTCACCTCCGAGAAGGTGGCGAAGATTCTCGATTCCGGGGTAATCGAGATGAGCCTGTTTTTCCCCGAGCGTGACGATGTGGGGACGGTCGTCGGGCAGACGCTCAAGCGGGATTCGGTCAAAACCCCGCAGGAGGCGCTGATTGAAATCTACCGCAAGCTGCGCCCCGGCGATCCGCCTACGCTCGATACTGCTACGGCGCTTTTCCACGGCATGTTCTTTGATCCCCGCAAGTACGATTTTTCCCGGGTCGGCCGGCTGAAGTTCAATATCAAGCTATTTGAAAACAGCGAAGCCACCAGCCTGGACAAACGCACCCTCGATCCCGAGGACTTTTACGCCACCATCAAGTACCTGCTCAAGCTGCGCAAGAACCTGGGGACGGTCGATGATATCGACCATCTCGGCAACCGCCGGGTGCGAGCCGTGGGCGAGCTACTCGAGAACCAGTTCCGCATTGGTTTGGTGCGCATGGAGCGCGCCATCAAGGAAAAGATGAGCGTCTACCAGGAGATGTCGACGGCCATGCCGCACGATCTGGTGAACGCCAAACCGGTCATGGCAGCCATCCGCGAGTTTTTCGGCTCTTCGCAGCTTTCGCAGTTCATGGACCAGACCAATCCCCTGTCGGAGATTACCCACAAGCGCCGCCTTTCAGCCCTCGGGCCCGGCGGGCTGTCGCGGGAGCGGGCGGGCTTTGAGGTGCGTGACGTTCATCCGACGCACTACGGGCGCATCTGCCCGATCGAGACCCCCGAAGGACCAAATATCGGCCTTATCTCTTCGCTGAGCTGTTATGCCCGCATCAACGACTACGGCTTTATTGAGTCGCCCTACCGGCGGGTGCGGAACGGCCGCGTGGTCGACTACGTGACCGTGGTGAATGCCGGCGACAGCGATTTCAAGGCCGGAGACCACGTCGAGAAGCACGATGCGGAAAAGGTCAACTCCGAGCTGAAGGACCGGCGCAAGCACTCGGCCGAGCTCGAGCCTTATTCGTTTTACCTCTCCGCCTGGGAAGAGGACCGGCACGTGATCGCGCAGGCGAACGTCGAACTCGACGAGAAGGGCCGCATCGCGGGCGAGCTGGTCAACGCCCGCAAGGCCGGCAACTTCGTCCTGGTCAATAAAGAGGAGGTCGACTACATCGACGTCAGCCCCAAGCAGCTGGTCTCTGTAGCCGCCTCGCTCGTGCCCTTTCTCGAACACGACGACGCCAACCGCGCGCTGATGGGCGCCAATATGCAGCGCCAGTCGGTTCCGCTGCTCCGCGCCGAGGCTCCCATCGTGGGCACAGGGATGGAAGGCGTCACCGCCCGCGATTCCGGGGCAGTGGTTCTAGCCCGGCGAAACGGAGTGGTCGATTCGGTTGATTCCGAACGCATCATCGTTCGCGTCGAAGGCGAGCACCATCCCGGACAACTCTCGCGCGAAGTGGGCAGCGACATCTACCAGCTGACCAAGTTCAAGCGCTCGAACCAGAACACCTGCATCAACCAAAAGCCGGTGGTGAAAAAAGGCGAGCGGGTGCTGAAGGGCCAGGTCATCGCCGACGGGCCCTGTACCGATCACGGCGAGCTGGCTCTGGGACGAAACGTGCTCGTGGCCTTCATGCCCTGGCGCGGTTACAACTTCGAAGACGCCATCCTGGTCTCGGAGAAGCTGGTGCGCGATGACTACTACACCTCGGTCCACATCGAGGAATTCGAGATCGAATCGCGTGATACCAAGCTCGGTCCGGAAGAGGTCACGCGCGATATCCCGAACGTCAGCGAGTCCATGCTGCGCAACCTGGATGAAGCCGGCGTGATCCGCATCGGGGCAACGGTGAAACAGGGCGATATTCTGGTTGGCAAGGTTACCCCCAAGGGAGAAACCCAGCTCACGCCGGAAGAGAAGCTGCTGCGGGCGATCTTCGGCGAAAAGGCAGGCGATGTGCGCGATGCCTCGCTCTACTGCCCGCCGGGGATTGAAGGCGTGGTGGTAGATGTAAAGATCTTCTCCCGCAAGGGCCAGGAAAAAGACGAGCGGGCGAAGTCGATCGAAGCCTCACAGATCGCGAAACTCGAAAAGAACCTGTCGGATGAGATCCGCATTCTCACCGACGAGCGCCTGAAGCGCCTGGAGAACATTCTCGGGGGCAAGGAGGTGCAGGCCGACCTGCACGATGAACGCACCAACAAGCGCCTGCTGACCAAAGGTACAGTCCTTGATCGCGACACTATCGAGCGTATCTCCACCCGCAATCTGAAGCGCATCAAGTATGCCGACAAAGACCCGCGGGTGAACGAGCAGATCGACGAGATCGAGGAAATGACCTCGCGCCAGATCGATGTGCTCAAAAAGATCGTCAATGAGAAAAAAGAGAAGCTCACCAAAGGCGACGAGTTGCCGCCCGGGGTGATCAAGCTGGTCAAAGTCTATATCGCCATGAAGCGCAAGCTGAGCGTGGGCGACAAGATGGCCGGCCGCCACGGCAATAAAGGTGTCATCGCGCGCATTCTGCCCGAAGAGGACATGCCCTACCTCGATAACGGCACTCCGGTTGAGATCGTGCTCAACCCGCTCGGTGTTCCCAGCCGTATGAATGTGGGCCAGATTCTGGAAACTCACCTGGGCTGGGCGGGGCATGAGCTCGGCAAGAAGATCGCGCAGCTGGTCAAAGAGAACTCCCGCGAAGAGACGATTCGCCGGGAGCTGAAATCGCTCTTTAAAGGCACCACGCTTGAGCAGGAGATCGCCGAGGTGCCCGAAGACGAGCTGGGCGCGGTCGCCGGACTCCTCGCCCACGGGGTGTTCACCGGATCGCCGGTTTTTGACGGCTCCCGCGAGCACGAGATCAAAGCGCTGCTCAAGAGCGCAGGTCTACCGGAGTCGGGCAAGACCTACCTGCACGACGGCATGACTGGCGAGCGCTTCGAGCAGCCTGTCACCGTCGGCTATATCTATATGCTGAAGCTGTCCCACTTGGTTGACGACAAGATCCATGCCCGCTCAATCGGACCTTACTCGCTCATCACCCAGCAGCCTCTAGGTGGCAAGGCCCAGTTCGGCGGTCAGAGGTTTGGCGAGATGGAAGTCTGGGCGCTTGAGGCCTACGGCGCCGCCTTCATCCTCCAGGAGCTGCTCACGGCGAAATCGGACGATGTCTATGGCCGCACCAAGATTTACGAGGCCATCGTGAAAGGCGAGGCCGCCATGGAGCCCGGCGTCCCCGAATCGTTCAACGTGCTCATTCGCGAGCTGCAGTCGCTGTGCCTGGATGTCGAGCTGATCAAGGCCGGCGAGCGCAAGCCGGTGATGAGCGCCGCGCCGGCGCTTGGCGGAGACGGCTTTGCCGAGGTGGCCGCACGCCTCGAGGCGGCACCGAAATCGCGCCTGGGGGCCTTGACGCTCGAGGTGGAGTGATATTTGCGGGCTCCGCGCTCGTAGTTTTGAGTGCGCAGCCGCCGAATTTCTGAAGAACAGGCCGGCAGCTCCAGTTTCCCCGGCTGACCGGCCACTTAAACCGGCCACATCGAGTCGTGGCCATTCACAGCGGAGCCGTTTGCGGTCGCGAAAGTGCCGCGGGAGTGGAGGAAATCTTGTTCCGTTCGAGCCCATTTGACCTGGCAAACCCGATTGCCGATTTCGACGCCATTCGCATCAGCCTGGCCTCTCCGGAAAAAATCCGCAGCTGGTCGCACGGCGAGGTGACGAAGCCCGAAACCATCAACTACCGAACCTTCAAACCCGAGCGCGACGGCTTGTTCTGCGCCCGCATCTTCGGCCCGGTTACGGACTGGGAATGCCTGTGCGGGAAATACAAGCGCATGAAGCACCGCGGGGTGATCTGCGACAAGTGCGGCGTCGAGGTGACGCTTTCGAAGGTGCGCCGCGAGCGGCTGGGTCATATCGAGCTGGCCTCGCCCTGTTCGCATGTGTGGTTCTTCAAGGGGCTGCCTAGCCGCATCGGCCACCTGCTGGATATTTCCCTGCGCGACTTGGAAGCCA
>JAFAWX010000022.1 GCA_019241535.1 Acidobacteriota bacterium
CGGTTTTGGGCGTTCATCTTGACCCTTGACAGGTCTCCACGCCACTTCATCATCGAGCTGGGGACGAAGCGCAACGCAGTTCAGTTGAGCTTCGTCCTTAGTTGAGAAGGTTCGGTATCGCAGTCCAGAGAACATAAATTGATTCGCATCTCTCAAAGTCTTAGCAGAAATCCTGGCCGGCGCCACCCACATTTGCCCTGCTTCTATCCGCACTCTAAATGGGCCACTTGTTGGGCCTCGGTGCATGTTGGGGTTCGCTTTAAAGCCCAGGTCCATCACCGAGTGACGGACCTGGGTTGTTAGGGAGCTGCCATCTCAAAAGCGGTCTTCTAGACCGAGTCAAATCACGCAGTCTCCCGAACAAGGCGGTGGATGTCATTGCCGACAACTTTCTGGCGATCGATTGATTCTCGCGTCTTCAACTCATGGCTTCCTGGACCCGGCTCCCGCTTGTCATGTCCGTTTTCGTCTACGCAGCCGCCGGTTGTACGATCACCCTCGAGGAGGCGTAGCCCAGCGGCTCATAAACCTCGCCATTCACCCAAAGTCGATGCAGCAAGACCGCCAGCTTCCGCGCTACCGCAACCGCCGCTCTTTTCTTTGCGTTCTTTCCCCCGCGCTCGCACAGCTGCAGCCCGTAACGTCGTAGGTCGGTGTCGGGGCCAAACGGTCCCAAGATATAGTGCGCACTCCCCACCAACAGCTTGCGCAGCATGGTGTCCCCGGTTTTGCTAATTCCCAATTGCGGCTGGCTCTCTCCAGAGTCCTCCTGCTTCGGCACTAATCCCAAATACGGCCCCACATCTCGGCTCTTGGCGAAGTGCTCCGGATTCTCTAAGGTCAACACGTAGGCAAGCGCGGTGATCGGACCCACCCCCTTCACTTGGCGCAATAACTTCGTGTGTCCGTACTTCTCGCTGCCCAACTCTTCAATCTTATGGTCATAGCTTTGAATGGAATCACTCAGTGCATCTGCGAATTGCACCAATGGCAACAGGGCTTCCCGTACCTTTTCCGGAATCGCATCCTTTACCTTTTGCCCGAAGCTCGGGCTCGAACACTTGGGTAGCCGTGTGCCCATACTTTTCACCAGACCCCGCGTGGCGTTAATCAGCTCGGTCCGTGCTGCCACCAAAGCCTCCCGTGCTCGCAGCACCACTAAGTCCTGCCGTACCTCTCGACTGCGGTGTCGGATCGGGTGCAACGATTGTGGATCCACGCGCCCCAGCCGGGCCAACTTATTTGCATCAATCCGATCATTCTTGCGCTTACGCCGTTTCGCCCCTTCCATCAGACGTGGGTTGGCCACCAGCACTTCGTGTCCCTCACCAGCGATGACTTCTTGCATCCAAGGAGAGTGGGTCCCCACTTCCATCACCACCCGCGCCGACGGTAAGCGCTGGAAGAACTCGGCAACTTCTGCTTCGCTCGTCCGGAGCTGTCCTTCGCTTAGCGTCTCCCCATGCAAACCCAAAATGCAGTAGTGGCTCCATTGGTCTCCCAAATCCATTCCCACCGTCAGCCGATCCAGATTGGGACCCAGTTCAGCTCGCGGGCCCGCTTCTGCTTGGCTCGCCGACCTCGCCTTCAGCTCCAGCTTTCCTGTCAGTTTCTCCACCAGTTCCGCCAGTACTTCCTTGGTTTCTCGCTGCACTGGGCGCGGAGCTAGCGCCCGCTTCGCTTTCGGTTCCTTCTTCATGGAAGACTTGCTATTCTTCTTCAAGGGTCGATCTCCTTATCCTTCGGGATTGCACTGCGAGTGCTTTGATCACCGGTAGCTTAACGCCATCCGTGATCGGGGATCGACCTTCTCATCCCATCTCAAAACCCCAGCCTAGGGCATTTGAAGGCGATTGATCTTTCGCCAACTAGGGGGTTCAGTCTGACAGCAATTTCGTTTCATTCACTCGGTCGACTGCAAATCGTAAGAATGCCGCCGCATCGGCTTTTCGGTTCATCTCTTCACCATACGCCCATCCCTCGGCTTCTTCTATCAAGCTTTTCCATTGTGGATACGTTGCCTTCGCCCACTCGCCAGCGACTTTCTTGGATCCGGGCTCGCCGTGAATCACGGTGTGCAGGATGCGGCAGAGATTCAAAACGAGGTACGACTGATAGTGGCTATTGGAGAGCCACACATCGTCATCAACTTTCGGCACCCATTCCTGAAATAAGTCCTCCGCACTGGCTCGTCGCACGCTGTCGATGTCAATCAGGGGTATCAGATCGTTGAAGTCAGGCCCGGCAAGCGTAATGCCATGCTTGGAGAGAATGTAATGATTGATGATCCATTCATTCCCGGCTGGTGCCTCGGCATAGAACGTGCCAAATCCCCACCATGGTCGAGGTTTGGCGGGAGGCGTCAATTCGCGCATGAGGTCCAGAGGGACATAGGAACACTCAATCCGGCCTGCCCATTCGGGACATCTGCGTTCTACGTCTTTGTGCAACTGTTCAACCGATCTGAGTTCATCTTCGGTGAGCGGATTCTGAACGACTGCCTGCAAATCTATGTCGCTTCTTTCCGGCACGAAATCTCCATACGCCAGCGACCCGGACAGATACAGCCCGACAATCTTTTTGCCGAGCAGGCGCTTCAGTCCATCTGCCCACTCGGTCAGCACCGAGTTGATCTCAGAATATGGAGTTGCGTCTTTCATTCGCCGACTCTGCCATACGAATCTTACTGGGGATCTCAAATGGCGAGAACCCACTAGGACTCTATCGCGAGTGCTCAGGCGAAAAGCGTCATGTCAAACCTTGACTGCATCACGGCCTGAGCACATGCGATAGCGTCCTAGTGGGTTGTGGCACCACCAGAATGAGTTTTGGGAATTGTCGTTTGTGTTACGCGGCGTCCTGACCATAGCTAATTTCAACCCTGATGTGCCATTCCTTGAGCAACCATTCAGGTACATACAATCGATTTCGGTTGCGACTCGCACCATTTCCTCAATTCAAGCGATGACGTATACATTTCAGGCATGAGGCGAAGCCGTTTGACGGTGATTTCAAACTCGGTTGCAATCGCAGGCGCGAGTGGCCTCGGGCGACACCAATTGGGATTTCCGCGTCGGGGACTCATAGTTAAAGATCAGCAATTTTAGCCGACAGCATACTACTCCTTTAAAGGCGCACGTATATTTAGCTCCTGATTCGCGGCGGAACAACTTTGGTGAGTCTCGCTGCTGGCCGCGATCGCGAGAAAATTTGTCGCGCATGTGGTCTCAAAGACCCGCAGAGCGGAGAGCTGGTCTTCAACACTGGGTTGCGACAGCGTGAGTGGGCCCGGATCGAATGAAAATACAACTTTTTGGGAATTTACACTCATTCCTAAAGAGCTCATGCTCACGGCATGTTGCCAGCGTTTTCTACGTTTGCGCATTTACTACTGGTCGCCGCTATCGTGTGTGTCGGCTTCGTTGTCGAATCTCTTCTCGAGGGCAGCGCACGAAGGAATTTCTGACGCTGATCTTCCGCCCCAAACTAGGGAGCTTTCATCAAGAACATCGTAACGCACCTCAGTCGGCTGCACGAACACAATCAGTTTGAGCTCGACACCATCTGTTCATTTTCGGTTCTTCGGCATTCCTGCAATGCCTCGTCCACGCGTGGAAACATACCTTGCTGCGGTTGATAGAGGCGTTGTTCTACTTAGGCGCATGGTAGGCTTGCGAACGTCTCAGATCGGCTCTAATTGCATTTTCGGCGACTGCCACAGGGCAAGCTCATCGACCTATACACCAGCACTGTCGGAGGAAATCCTCTACTCCGTGGTAGGTGAAATCGCTTTGACCATCAAGGAGCGCTTACTTCGAGACCGACCGCTGACCGCGAACGTGATAAATCAGGTATACGACGATTGCGAGGTTGAGCGCGAGCACTCCCCACTTAATGGAAGTTGGATGCCGGTGGAGCTCGTAAACCTCAATCGGTACTAGCGAGCTTGTGATGATTATGGTGAGCCACTCCGCCCAGCGTTTCAGCAACCACAGCCCCACTCCCTCTGTTACGAACAACCCGGCATAGATAAAGCTCCCCAAAGCAAGTTTTTTGATCTGTTCGGGACTCAGATTGGAGGCTTTCGCTAGTGCAACATCGAGAAAACGGTTCGCTGGGTCGAGCCTCAATGCTTCAATCCAGTGTTCGACGACGTCGGCTATGTCTTTGTGAAGGAGCTTAAAAGCCCCTACACCAAGCGCGATTAGCAATCCGGCCTTGAGTAATTTGAATGCCGCAATGAACCGTATCAGCCGGTCATGGGACGATTTCATGCAAAACCCTCGCCGAGTGGAAATAGCGTCCAGACCAACCGGGCAAACGCTCTGTGACACGGAGGCTGCTGATGTCTATAAACGGCATGGGAACCTTCTCCGGGATATCGCTTTTGCTTCTGTGAGCATTCTACGGGGCCACTTATTCCCCTGAGCCGGAGATCCTTTTATTTCGTGTCCCGATCCAGCCATTTCTCCACTCGAACCGGACTCCACGTTGTAAACTGACCGCACAAGCTGAGCCGCCTCTGCCCCATGGAGAGTGTTGAACGTAACAGAATGTTACAGACCGGGAAGAGGCTGGCGCAGCGGACGGGCCTGCCGTTCGCTCACGGCGATCTCAGTGGACGCAGCATCGGGCGCCTTTAAGCTTGTAGACCGCCGTTCGTACGCCCTTCAAGGGGCGCCATGTCGTGGCGTTCAATTCAGACAACAGCAAGTTATTACTGTTTACCTTTGAAAATCAGCATTGGATTCAGCTGAGCGATATATCTGCGGGCTATCCAAATTGGTCAGGAGACGGAGAATTTGTTTACTTCCGCGGCAATGGCGATTTCTACCGTGTGCGAATCACGGACCAGAAGCTCGAGCATCTCGCCAGCTTAAACTATCTGCGAACTGCTTTTGGCGCTTGGGGACCTTGGTTTGGTCTGGGCCCAGACGATTCACCCATGTTGGTGCGCGATGTCGGCTCGGAGGAAATCTACGCTCTCGACTGGCAGGCCCCCTAAGGGAGTCAGGCGACATGATCGGCTTCCAACCAGGAGCTACTTCGTCCACTTTTCGTGCCGGTTTCATCCAGTTAGTAGCGGAAGCCTGCTAACCTCGCGTGGTGGAAGCCACACTACTCCGGCATGTATTTTGGCGGTCCCGCTAGGAAGTTGGTTCGGCTCCTGCTGTAATCCCAATTGCAGCAACCCGCAGCGATTGGACGTGGGTCGTCAATCCGACAAATTTGTATGGTCAGCAAATGTTCACGGCGAAGTGCGGCTGTGCTGTCATTCCAAGGCAGGCTGCAGTCAGAACCCGCTTGTGCCAGGCCTCCATTGGTTACATTAAACTGCCGCCCGCTCGTGCGCTTTCCCCAAAGACAAAAACTGGCGAACCCAGCGCATTTGCCTCGCCGTCTTGCCTTAGTGGGCACACGTTTCTGAAAGCGGCAGCAGGCTTGTGAGCAATAATGCGGCGAGGTTTTTTCTTCAGTTTTCTGGATGTTGTTACGGCGCAGGTGGAAATATCGACCAAAGCAACACCTAGATAGTTTGGCTATCCAAGCACCTTGCCTCCGCAAGTTTCAAGATTCTGGTCGCTTCAGTGGGGAATCCGGACGAAGGCGAACGCGATTCCGGTGTGAAGCCGAAAACCATTCCGTTGTGATCCCGAACAGTATTCCGGTCTGAAGGCGAACATCGTTCCGGTGAGAAGGCGAACAGTGGGTGTCGCCTACTGGAATGGCGTTCGGCTTGGAGCGGAATGTTTTCACAGACAAAGCGCAAGGGTGGCAGCGACGCTGGACAATGACCCGGCATTGAACTCCATTCATGAGGAGACGTGCCGGCAAGGAGAATGTCTATGCGGAAGATCAAGGAAGTTCTGCGGTTACGGTTGGAGTTGGGGTTGGGGCAGCGGCAGATCGCGCGCAGTTGCGGGATCGGGCTGAGCACAGTGCATGACTATCTGGAGCGGGCGGTGGCGGCAGGGATTGGCTGGC
>JAFAWX010000118.1 GCA_019241535.1 Acidobacteriota bacterium
GTGCAGTAAGTCGTCTTCTCGCCATCGCGGCAGGCCGTTTTCAGGCCCTCGATCGAGAGATATGCCAGCGAGTCGGCGCCGATGAAGCGGCGGATTTCTTCGATAGAGTTATTGGCGGCGATAAGCTCTTTCTTGCGCGGCGTGTCCACGCCGTAGAAGCAGGGAGAAACAATCGGCGGACAGGAGACGCGCATGTGCACCTCACTGGCCCCAGCGCCGCGGACCAGGCGGACGATTTTTCTGCTGGTCGTGCCGCGCACGATGGAATCATCGATCAGTACGATACGCTTGCCTTCAAGCAGGCTGCGCACCGGGTTGAGTTTGAGTTTCACGCCGAAGTCGCGCACCGCCTGGCGCGGCTCGATGAACGTGCGTCCCACGTAGTGATTGCGGATCAGCCCGAAGCGCAGAGGCAGCCCGCTCTCGGCGGCATACCCGATGGCGGCCGTTACCCCGGAATCGGGAACAGGCACGACCAGATCGGCATCCGCGGGAGCTTCGATCGCGAGCTGACGGCCGAGTTGCTCCCGGCTTTCCTGCACCGGGCGGCCAAAAACCCGGCTGTCGGGCCGGGAGAAATAGACATGTTCGAAGATACAGCTCGATTGACGAACCGCGGGCGCATAGAATCGCGAAGCCACCCCGTCGGGGCCAACCGTAACCAGCTCGCCTGCCTTGACCTCGCGCTCGTAAATGGCGCCAATGAGGTCGAATGCACAGGTTTCCGAGGCAAAGACGACCGTCTGCCGCCCACCGTTCTCGGCCGGAATACGGCCCATGGCGAGGGGACGAAAGCCCTGCGGGTCGCGCGCGGCAAAGATGGTGTCGGGGCTGATCATCACCAGTGAAAATGCCCCTTCCACCCGGCGCAAGGCATCGGCGATGGCATCCGCCAGGCAGTTTTCGTGCGACTGGGCGATAAGGTGAACGATCACCTCGGTATCGCTGCTGGTCTGAAATATCGAGCCCTGGGCTTCCATGCGACGGCGAATATCGTGGGCATTGGTGAGGTTTCCATTATGGGCCACGGCCATCATGCCCTTGCTGGACTGCACCATGATGGGCTGAGCATTCAGCAGAGCCGAATCGCCGCTTGTCGAATAGCGGGTATGGCCGATAGCCAGGCTCCCGCGAATCCGCGACAGCTTCTTTTCGGTGAAGATGTCGGCCACCAGTCCCATAGACTTGTAGATGTGCAGCGCTGCCCCGTCGGAACTGACGATGCCGGCCGACTCCTGCCCCCGGTGCTGCAGGGCGTGCAGGCCCAGATAGGCGAGGGTCTCCGCCTCGGGGTGCCCGTAGATGCCGACTACCCCGCACTCCTCGCGAAATTTCTGCTCGAGCGCCACAGCTGTTTTGCCCCTCCCTAACACCACATTATCAGAGTCGGTCGGCCGTCACCGCGGGCGCCCGCCCGCGCAATGTGCCCTCAAGCGCCTCCTCGTAGCACCCCTTCAGTTCAGAAACGGCTGCCGACACCACCACCCGACCATCGACCTGGATTTCGAGCCTCTCGCCGCTCGTTTCCCCAAGCATGTCGGCCGATATGCCGTGTTTGGTCACGAACTCGTTAACCGCTGCCAGTTTTCCCGGTTCGAGCGAAATCAGGATCCGGCTGGCATCTTCGCCAAAGAGCAGAAACTCGGGCGCCAGTCCCCGGGACTCGATCGCCAGGCGGGCGCCGATGTTCATTCCGAATGCCGCCTCGGCGGAGGTAACCGCCAGCCCGCCTTCAGAGCAGTCATGGGCGGATTCGATCAGCCCGGCGCCGATGAGTTCGACGATCGCCTTCTCGAGAGCGGCTTCTTTTTCAAGCTCAAGCGCCGGCGGGAAGCCCCAGAGCTCGCCGAGAATTTCTTTCGCGTATTCCGAGGAGCCGAACTCGCTCTCGGCGTCTGTCTGATCGCCCGGCTCCGATGCCCGCAGCAGCAGGATGATGCGCCCGGCCGCGCGGAAATGCGCGGCGACGGCTTTGCTGTAATCCTCAAGAATTCCCACGACGCCGATAACCGGGGTGGGATAAATCGGAACCCCGAGGGTCTCGTTATAAAAGCTGACGTTACCGCCGGTAATGGGAATTTCCAGCTCTTCGCACGCACGCGTGATTCCGTCAATCGATTGCGAAAACTGCCACATGATTTCCGGCTTCTCGGGATTACCGAAGTTGAGGCAGTTGGTGGCCCCGACCGGGGTTGCCCCGCAACATGCTACATTGCGTGCCGCCTCCGCGACGGCGTGCATGGCGCCGAGTTTCGCATCGAGATAGGACCAGCGGCCATTGCCATCAACCGCCATCGCCAAGGCGCGCTTAGAGCCCTTGATGCGGATGATTCCGGCATCGCCGTTTCCCGGACCGGCAACCGTATTGGTCTGCACCATGGAATCGTACTGCTGGTAGATCCAGCGTTTGCTCGCGATGTTCAACGCCGCAACCAGCCGCCGCAGGTCCTCGCTCAGATCCAGGCGTCCTCCCAGCCGGATCTGGGGAGGCATCTCGCGCCCGACCGGCGGTTCCCATCTAGCGAGCGGACGCTGATAAACGGGAGCATCGTCGACCAGAGCAGAGGTGGGAATGTCGGCCACCACCCGGCCGTGCTCGAGAACGCGCATGTGCGGTCGAGCTATAACGCGACCAATTTCGACAGCATCGAGCCCCCATTTGCGGAACACGCGATAGAGTTCCTGCTCGCGGCCTCTTTCAGCTACCAGCAGCATGCGCTCCTGGGATTCGCTGAGCAGAATTTCATAGGCGCTCATGCCGCTTTCCCGCTGGGGCACACGATCCATTTCAATCTCGATCCCGACATGCCCCCGGGCTGCCATTTCGCAGCTCGAGCAGGTCAACCCCGCGGCCCCCATGTCCTGGATGCCAGCGACCACGCCGCTCTCCATCGCTTCCAGGCAAGCCTCGAGCAGCAGCTTTTCCACAAATGGATCGCCCACCTGCACGTTCGGCCGCTTGGTTTCCGACTCGCGGCTGAATTCCTCGCTGGCCATGGTGGCGCCGTGAATTCCGTCACGACCAGTCTTTGCTCCGACGTAAATCACCGGGTTGCCCTCGCCCGAGGCCCGGGCATAAAAGATACGGTCTTTTTTGACCATGCCCAGGGCGAAGGCGTTAACCAGCGGATTCAGGGAGTAGCAGGGCTCGAACTTGGTTTCCCCGCCCAGGTTGGGCACTCCAAAACAGTTGCCGTAGGAAGCGATCCCGCTGACCACGCCTTCAACAATCGCCTGGTTACGGCGAGTATCAGCCGCCCGGGAGTCTCGATCGTCGTCCTGCGCCGGATTGAGCGGCCCGAATCTCAGAGAATCCATCAGTGCCACCGGCCGGGCCCCCATGGTGAAGATATCTCTGAGGATTCCTCCCACCCCGGTGGCCGCTCCCTGGAAAGGCTCGATGAAGGAAGGATGGTTGTGCGATTCGATTTTGAAGGCGCAGGCCCAACCGTCGCCGACGTCGATGATGCCTGCATTTTCTCCCGGTCCCTGTACGACGCGGCGGCTGAAAGTCGGCAGTCGCTTCAGGTGAATCCGCGAGGACTTATAGGAGCAGTGCTCACTCCACATAACGCTGAAAATCCCAAGTTCGGTGAACGAGGGCTCGCGTCCGCCGAGCAGTCGCTTAATGCGCTCGTATTCCTCGATTTGAAGCCCGTGCTCCCGGAGAAGCTCAGGCGTTATGGCCAGGCTTGTCGCGCTCATGAGGGAAAATTTATTGTCGCATTTTCCCGCGGTGAAGAAAATCCAAAATGCAGTGCGGCCGGGTTGCCAGTCCAGACTAAAAAGGTGAAACTAACGGGCGATGAAGGTGATCGCGGTCATTCCCGCGCGGCTTCAGTCGGAACGGCTGCCGCGCAAAATGCTGCGCGAGATCGCCGGCCGACCATTGCCCGTGTTGGTCTACCAGGCCGTGCGCTCATCGCCACTCCTCGACCAGGTGATTATTGCCACCGATTCAGAAGAAATCCTCGCGAGCTGCCGCGCCCACGCCTGCGATGTGCGCCTCACGTCGGCCGCACACCGGAGCGGCACCGAGCGCGTCCAGGAAATCGCACAATCGGTCGAGGCCGATATTTACCTCAACGTGCAGGGAGACGAGCCCATGATCCGGCCCGCGCACATCGAGGTGCTGCTCAAGCTGTTTGAAGACTCGGCCGTCCAGGTAGGCACGTTGAAGACCAAGGCCTCGCCCGAGGACATCCGCAATCCTAATGCCGTCAAAGTGGTGTCTGACCGTGAAGGCAGGGCTCTCTACTTCTCGCGATCCACCATACCTTTTGATCGCGACCGATCCGAACCCTGCTACTTCAAGCATCTCGGCACCTACGCCTACCGCCGGCCCGCTCTCGACCGCTTCGTCGCTCTCCCCGAGTCGTCGCTGGAACGGGTCGAGCGGCTGGAACAGCTGCGCTTCCTCGAGAACGGGATTTCTGTCTACACGGCCGAAACTCTCTATGACACGATCGGCGTAGACACGGAAGAAGACCTCGCGCGGGTTGCCGGGTTGCTTTCCGGAAACTGACTCGTATGCTCGGAGGGGGATCAGAGGCCAAAAGCCTGGCCTTGCCGCAATGAATCTGCGCGGTTCGACTTCGCCCAGAGTTCGGCGGCACGAACCCTGCGCGCGATCGGGGGATGCGAGTAAAACCACCACTCCACCCATCGCGAGGGCATGCGCTCGGCCAGGTTCTGGTCGGCCAGCTTGTTCATCGAGGAGATGAAGGAAGAAATGGTTGCATTCTCGAAAGCGTAACGATCGGCTTGGCGTTCGTTATGGCGCGAAAATGCGTTGAGCGCCGGCATGAGCAGAAACGAAAGGACGACAAAAATGAGCGCCACGAGCGGCAGATTCGCGAAATCCGCGAGGGTCTCGAACATGTGGCGACGCTCCAGCGCATAGCGCAGGACCAAATTGGCTGCCCAGAAGCCGAGAAAGGTGACTGCCGCCTGAATGGCAATGCTCTTAGCAATATGCTTGTGCACGTGGTGGCCGAGCTCGTGCGCGAGGACCGCCTCGATTTCATCGGTCGAGTAGTTCTCGAGCAGAGTGTCGGCCAGGATGATTCTGCGCGTGTTGCCCAGGCCGGCGAGCGCAGCATTTGCCTTCTTGCTTTTTTCCGAGAGCTTCCAGCGGTAGACCCCGCGCACGCGCGTTCCCGCCCGCTCTCCCAGCGTAATCAGGCGCAGCCTGAGCTCCTCGTTGTCAAGAGGCTCGAACTTATAGAAGATGGGCAACAACACGACGGGCGCCAGCTGAGCAAGGAGAACGCCCACGGCCACAAATCCCGCCCAGGCCAGCAGCCACCAGTTATCGGGATATTGGCGAATGATGACATACAGCAGCTCGACAAGTAACCCGGCGAGAACGACGCTCACCAGAAAACCTTTGGCCTGGTCCCAGATCCAGCCGCCGAGCTTCTGGTTCGAGAGCCGGTAACGGTGTTCCAGCCGGAAGCCGTAGTAATCGAGTCCGAGGCCGAGCGCTTTGCCGATGAGGGCCAGTATGACTACGTACAGGAACACGGCCAGCAGGTAACTCTGGAAGGCGCCCCGGTAGGAGAAATCCCGAATCGCGCTGCTCCAGCCGGTAAGAACCAGAACCAGGAGGAACCCTACTGCCAACACAAACTCGGCGATTTCAAGCCAGCGCCGGATGCGATTGTACTGGCGCGCTTCGCGAGCGTCCGGGGTCGGGATCTGGCTGCCGGCTGCCATGCTTCTATTGTTGCACCGATTGCAAACCGCGAAGGCGGAAAGGCGCTAAATATTCGAGATTCGAATCGACGCCCGAGGTGAGCTCATCCGCGATTGACGAACTCGACCGCGGACAGGAGCACTTCCTCGACCAGATCGCGACTGGCAGCCTCGGCGTAAACCCGCAGCAGAGGTTCGGTTCCGGACGCGCGAAAGAGGACCCAGGCCTCCGCGCCATTGCCTTCGACCGAGGCTTCAAGGAAGAGCTTGATGCCGTCGAGATCCTCCTTTTTCAGGATGGCATATCTCCCCAGCTTCCGCGTGAGCGGCGAATATGCCCGGTTAATCGCGCCCTGCTTCAACTCCTCGGCGATGTGCAGGTCGCGCCGGCCATAGTAATGGGGCCCATATTCTTTCTGCAGCTTGGCCACGAGCTCGCCCAGGGGACGCCGTTCTTCGGCCATGACATTGGCCAAAAGCAGCGAGTTCAGGATGCCGTCCCGCTCCGGCAGATACCTGGAATAGCCGATGCCCCCTGACTCTTCCCCGCCGATCATGATCTCGCGTTCCATCATCAGGTCGGCGATGTGCTTGAAACCGATCGGACATTCATGCAGCCTGCGCCCGTGCCGGGCGGCAATGCGGTCGAGCATGCGGCTGGTGTTAAAGGCGCGCACTACTTCGCCTGGCCAGTGGCGCCGTCGCAGCAGCCAATCGAGCAGGAGCGAAAAAATCTTGTGCGAGTCGACAAAGCTGCCGTCCTCGGCAACCGCCCCGATGCGATCGCCGTCTCCGTCGGTGGCCAGCCCGGCGTGGCAGCCCTGCCCGACCACGGTGTCCTGGAGCATGCGCACGTGAGGCTCGATCGGTTCGGGATTAATGCCGGGAAACAGGGGATTGACTTCCTGACGGATAGCGACAAATTCGATTCCGTGGCGGCTGAAAATCTCGGCCACGATTCCCCGTCCCGAGCCGTACATGGAATCGATCGCGAACTTGAAGCGCGCGCCGGCGATGCGCTCGAGCTCGACGAAACGGCCGAGGGCGCGAACATAGAGAGGTTTTAGGTCAACCTCCTCGATTTCTGCCCGCTTGCCTTCGGGCGCGGCTCCGGTGGAGGCCTCCAGCTCGATCGCTTTCATAATGGCGGGTGTGGCCGAGCCTCCGAATTTGGCCTTGAACTTCACTCCGTTCCATTGCCAGGGATTGTGACTCGAGGTGATAACCACGGCCCCGGCGCTGCCCATATCTTTGACGGCAAAAGATACCGCGGGCGTAGGAATATAGTCGTCCGCCAGCTTGACCGCGATTCCCGCCCCGGCCAGGACCTCGGCCGCGGCGCGAGCAAAGCGCGGGGAAAGAAAGCGCGTGTCATAACCGACGATAGCCCCGCGAGACGGATCTTCATGCTTGAGCATGTAAGAGGCGATGGCGGCGGCAACCCGGCGCACGTTGGCGAAAGTAAAGTCCTCGGCAATAAGGGCGCGCCATCCATCGGTGCCGAACTTGATGGCCGTCCCACCATTCTTCCCGGCCGCGGCACGCACGGTGTGTTCTTTAATGTCAGCGGGCATAAAGCTTACTCGGCAAAATGGATCAAGCGGCGGCGGTCAGCAAAAGAACTCATCAGACCAGCTTCGTAAGATTCTTCTCGTCCAGATATTTAACGATCTTGCCTACATCCTGGGCGTTTTCCCGCGAGGTGACGAGCAGGGCATCGTCGGTTTCGACCACGACGACGTCGCTCACTCCGACCACGGCGACAAATTTTTCCGGAGCGTGCACATAGTTGCGGCTGGCATTCAGGCTGAAGATGCCCCGGCCAGAGATGAGGTTGCCGTCCGGCGGGGTAGACTTGGCCGTCCGGTGCTCGTGAAGCGAAGTCCAGGAGCCCAGGTCATTCCAGCCGAAATCGCCGCGCAGGCAGAAGATGTTTGCAGCCTGTTCGCCCTTTGCCGAGCGGGGCTCGATGAGGCCGTAGTCGACACTGATGTTCTCGCATTTTCCATAAAGACGGCGCAGGGTGGCGGCAAAGTGTTTCGTGCCAAAATCGGCTGCGATTTGCGCCAGCAACGACGCGGTCTTAGGCAGGTGCTCGGTGAGCGCGCTGGCGAGCGTACGCGCGCTCCAAAGAAACATCCCGCTGTTCCAGAAGAAATTCCCGCGGCGCAGAAACTCGGCCGCCTGCTCGAGATTCGGTTTTTCCGTGAACCGCCGCACGCGCCAGGCGTTTGCAGGCGAGCGCGCGCCCACTTCGATATACCCGTAGCCGGTTTCGGCTCGTGAAGGCTGAATGCCCAGGACCACGATGTTCTCCCCTGCCGCCGCGATCTCGATTCCTTCACGCAATACGGCGAGAAACCGCTCCCTGTCGCCGATGACGTGGTCGGATGGAAACAGCCCCAGGACGGCATTCGGATCTCGCGCCTTGAGAATAAATGCCGCCAGGCCGATCGCCGGGGCAGTGTTGCGGCCGAGAGGCTCGGCGATGACCTGTTCCGCCCGCAGCCGGGGAAGCTGTCTGAGTACCTCGGGGCGCAGGTCCGCATTCGTAACCACCCAGAACCGGCCCGAGGGAGCAAGCGGCAGCAGGCGAGCCACCGTCTGCTGGATCATGGTTTGCTTTCCGTCAAGCGCGAGCAATTGCTTGGCGCGTTTCCTGCGGCTGAGGGGCCAAAAGCGTGTGCCCCGGCCTCCGGCAAGAATCACGGGATAAAAATCAGCGGCCATTGAATTCCAGGGTCCGTTGCTCCTCAGTCGAGAACAGTTTCGGGCTCCAGGCCAGACACTCCCGGCACACAAGCCTTCAAAAACTCACAGTGTGGGTGCGGCTGAATTCTAAACTGCCGGCCTGCGGGAATCACCACGGCATCCCCTTTCGCAAATGCGACCGGGGGACTCGCCGGAGCTTCGACCGCAGCTGCCCCTTCGGTTCCGACCAGGATATCCACGGAGCTTTTGCCCGGGGCGGGAACGAAATCGGCGCTCGTCGAGAGCTCGAACTTTTCGACCGCGAAGTAGGCGGAGCCGATGAGGGGCTGCCGCGAGTTGCCGTTTCCATTAAACGGCGCAGGCGGGCAGGGAGGCACTTTGCCCGATTTCGGCCGCTCTTTGATCACCCGGAGTCCGTGGTTCAAGTGCAGCTCGCGCGGCCGCCCGTAGTCGTAGAGGCGGAAGGTAGTATCGGACTGCTGCTGGGTTTCGACGATAATCGACCCCGGCCCGAGCGTATGTACGGTCCCGCCGGCCACGTAAATCATCTCCCCCGGGGAGACGGTGATCCAGTTGAGCAGGCGCTCGGCGGATTCGACATGAATAGCCCGCTCAAATTCACCGAGTGTAACCCCTGTCTTCAGGCCCAGGGCAATCTGGGCGCCCGGACGCGCGTGCGCGACATACCAGCACTCAGTCTTCCCCCAAGGCTCCCCCAGCGCCCGGGCGGCCTCGTCGTCAGGATGCACCTGCACGGAAAGCTTCTCTTCCGGAAACAGGAATTTGAGCAAAAGCGGGAAACGGGCACCGTCTGAAGGGGCGTCACCAACGAGCTCGCGGCCGTACTCAGATGCGAGCTCGCCCAGGGAGCGCCCGGCCAGAGGGCCGTTCTGGACCGTGCAGCCGTCGCCGGTAAGCCAGGATTCTCCGATTCGTTCTCGGAAGTGTGCAGAATAAATAGGAGAAAGATCGAAACGGCCCCATGGCCGGGGGTCGAAGCGGGGCATCATCAGAAGTGGATAAAGTGCGCTCATCTGTCGGTAACCGGCAGCCCCCGGACTAGCGGCCCTTCGTCGTCTCGGGGCTGCCGAGCTTAGCCAGGAATTGCTCGAGCCGCTCGGCGCCGCGATCAAGCTCCTTCTCCGACGTCGCGTAGGACATACGGATGTGCCGGTTAGTGCCAAAACCTTCGCCCGGCACGGTCGCTACATGCGCCTCGGCCAGCAGCCGGCGGGCGAATTCCGCCGGCGAGTTTATGCCCCGGCGTCCCAAAAAAGCGGAAATGTTCGGATAGAGATAGAAGGCACCCTCAGGTTTCGCGCAAGTTATACCGGGAACGGCGGCCACTCGCTTGAGGAGACGGTCACGAAGCTGAACGTATTGCCCGCGCATTTGTTCGATGCATTCCTGTGATCCGGTTAGCGCGGCCACCGCCGCTTTCTGCACAATCGAGGTGGGATTGGAGGTCGATTGGCTCTCCAGCTTCTCAATCGCCTTGACCACCTTTGCCGGAGCAAGAGCGTATCCCATGCGCCAGCCGGTCATGGCGTAGGTCTTTGACAACGAACCTACAACCACAATGCGCTCCCGGTAAGCGTGAAGAGAGCCTACCGAGAACCTTTGCCCGCTGAAGTTCAAATAGACGTAGCACTCGTCGGAGACCACCCAAATCCCGCGCTCGGCGGCAAACCTCGCCACCTCCGTCAGCTCGCGGGAGGACATAACCGCGCCGCTTGGATTGGCGGGAGAGTTCAGGATGATAAGCCGGGTGCGCGGCGTGACCAGGCGGCGGATCATCTCGGCACTCGCGCGAAACCCATTTTCCTCCCCGGTTTCAAGCAGCACGCAGCTGCCTCCCGCGTAGCGCACGATGTCCTTGAACGATACCCAATATGGAACGGGCAGGATCACCTCGTCGCCGTGATCGACCAGAACTTGAATGGTGTTGAAGAGGGCGTGCTTCCCGCCCACGCAGGCCGCCACCTCGTCGCTTTTGTAAGCTGAGCCGAAGTCGGCGGCATGCCGCTCGACGATTGCCCGTTTCAGCTCAGCGGTGCCGCCCACCGGGGTATACCGGGTGAAGTTATTGTGAATGGCGGCGATGCCCGCTTCTTTAATGTGCTGGGGTGTAAAAAAGTGAGGTTCGCCCACGCTCAGATCGACTACATCCACCCCAGCCTGGCGCAGCCGGTCGGCTTCGGCAACCACGGCCATAGTCGCAGAAGGCTCAATGCGGTCGATACGTGCGGCAAATTTCACCGCAGCCTGTGCTGTCGCTTCTGTCACTGCCGTCATGTTCCTCCTGAATTTCGTTTCAGTTTTCTCCCCGGGTCGAGCTTCTCCCGGAGTCGCCGCTCGACTAATTCCGGAACCAGGCCGCTGATCCCGCCTCCGAGCTTAGCCACCTCGCGAACCAGGCGCGAGCTTAGGTAGGAATACTGTTCCGCGGGCATCATGAACACGGTCTCAAGGTCGGGACGCAACTTGCGGTTCATGAGCGCCATCTGCAGTTCGTATTCGTAATCACTCAGCGCCCGGATACCTCGCAGCACGGCCCCAGCCTTGACTTTCGCCGCGTAGTCGACCGTCAGCCCGCCGAAAGTATCGACCCGAATATTTTTGAACCCGGCCGTCAACTCCTCAAGCATCCTTCGCCTCTCGCCCACGGTGAAAAGCGGACTTTTTTCCGGATTGCGGAGAATGGCCACCACCAGCTCGTCAAATATGTGACTCCCGCGTTCGATCAGATCCAGGTGTCCATTGGTCGGAGGATCGAACGAGCCGGGATAAATGGCGGTGACTTTTTTCACAGGCTCTTTGTGGGCTTACCTCTTCTTTTTGTTCACGCGGAAACAAGGCGGGCCGGAGATGCATCGATTCTATTAGGCTGCTCCGGGGATGGCAATCGGGCGCGCATTAGCTGAATCGATACAAGCCGGCAACGAACGCGACAACGCTCGGGAATGTGACCGACATCGTCATTTGAACCAATGGTAGCCGAAGCCGAACTGAATTCCGTTGAATTCCGGGTTTCTTACTCCCAGGTTGGCATTCGAGATATGCCACCAGCGGCAGGCAAGATCCATAGAATGGTGGGCGCCGCGGAAGAGCTCAATACCGCCTCCTCCCCGTACCATGAAATTGAACCTCGAGGTGTTGCCCGCCGGGAAATTGGAACTGGTCTGCAAGCCTCCTCCGCCGAGTTCAATGTACGGCGCGATGTGGCGGCTTTGGACGGCGGAGTTCCAGCGCAGAACGATCGGATACAGGCCCCTGCCGTACAAGCGCTTCGGTGAGACCTGGAGTACAAGGGGGACGATATCGAATCCGTATTCGAGGCTCCCCCGCCGCCACCCGCTGCCCAGTTCGCCGCTCACGGTCCTGGCGACGAAAGCTCCGGCCGAAAGTATCTGGGCTTCGGAAAAGGAATTGGAATTTTCTTCCCCGGTTGCTCCCGCAAACCACAAGCTAAGATCCAACCGTCGACTCTCACGTTCCCCAGTCTGCGCATAGAGAGGGGAGAAGGAAACTAAAGCGGCGAACACAATTAGCCGCAGGCCCGGGAACAATGAGGTCTCGCACTTCATGCGCTCAGTGGCTCTCAGCCGCGGGCTCCGCCCTCCCCTGTTTCTCGACGAGATGAGAGAAATATACCTGCCGGGCATCGCGCGAAGCCCGGTACCACGGCGCCTTAGCATGAAGGATATTAGCGCCGCCGCGTATGGGGTTGAGGGCGCAGCGCACGAAGTCGATCAAGAAGCGGTTGCGGGTCGCGCCCTCCAGGCGCCGGGCAATGTTGCGGTCAAGGAAATCCTCAGTCAGCATCCAGCCCAAGCCGGCAGTAGGAGTGATCACCAGATCGACTTGGCCCACGCCGGTGAAGCACGGCCGCCTCGTGCACGGCCAGGTTCCGTCGCGGTTCCACGGCGAACGAACGTGAGCACCGTATTTTTCGACGGTCAGCTCACTCAACGGACCGATATTCCACTGCGTGCTGTAGGCGCTATCCCACAGTAGGGCCTTGGTGCGGCTCCACCAGTAAGCGCGGGTTCTTGAAAATTCCAGCTTTTCTCCCTGAGGATCGTTTTGAATCTCGATATAGCCGGTCAGTGCTCCCTGTATGGGATGGCCGACGTAGCTGTAGAGAAAGGGGTCGCCGTCGTCCCATCCGGAATGGATCCAGGTTGAAAGCGACTGCTTGTAGTCCCGCCAGTAATGGTTGAAGGGGACTCCGTTTTCAATGGTTACCCAGCGGTAGTCCTCGTGGACGACGTAAGCCTGCTCGATGGCCAGAAAGGCGAACGACTCGGTTAGCGCCCGACGCCAGTGAAATCCCTGCCCGCCCGGCCGCGACACAGGGACAAAAGCATTGCCGTTGCGGGTCCCATTCTCGAGGGTGCTGGAGGGTGTTACCCCCTGAGCACCGTCGCCGTTGCCACGGCTCGACATCAGGGTGGAATGTGTCAGGAAGGGGCATTCGGCCAGACTGCTATTGACCGAATCACATTGAACTGAAGGTAGCTGGCAGACTGCATTGGCGCCTAAGGGAAGAAGACAAAGCACGCGCAATGCACCTAAACTCCTGAATGTCGAAGCCATGAACTTGCTGGATCCGGTCTCCTATGATGGAAAGTGGTCGAAGGCAGGTTGTCAGAACGGCGTGGCGGCGGGCATCATCTGCGCCCCGCGGGAGCCTTCGACTCGGTTCCGCTCGGCATGGTGGCAATGCGGGCCGTCGCGCCTGCTGCCTGGGCCGCGCTCTGCGGGGGTCCTGCGGCCTGAGCGGCAGCCAGTCCCAGTTCCTTGCGAACTTCGGTTTCTATTCTGGCGATCACCTCTTTATTGTCTTTCAGGAACTGGCGGGCATTTTCCCTTCCCTGCCCAATGCGCTCATTCTTGTAGCTGAACCAGGCCCCGGATTTTTCCACGATGCTTTGGCCGACGGCCAGGTCGAGCAGGTCGCCTTCCCGAGAGATTCCCTCGCCGTACATGATGTCAAATTCCGCTTCCCGGAAAGGCGCGGCGACTTTGTTCTTGACCACTTTGACCTTGGTGCGCGAGCCGACCACCATGTCACCTTCCTTGATGGCCGCGATGCGGCGTATGTCGACGCGCACAGAGGCATAAAACTTAAGCGCCCGGCCTCCGGTCGTGGTCTCGGGATTGCCGAACATCACGCCGATTTTTTCCCGGATCTGGTTAATGAAAATCAGGCAAGTGCGGGATTTCGAGACAATGCCGGTCAGCTTGCGCAGAGCCTGGGACATGAGCCGCGCCTGCAGCCCCATGTGGCTGTCGCCCATCTCTCCGTCGAGCTCGGCCTTGGGAACCAGGGCGGCGACCGAATCGACCACGAGCACGTCGATTGCACCCGACCTCACCAGCGCCTCGGCAATCTCGAGCGCCTGTTCGCCGTAATCCGGCT
>JAFAWX010000415.1 GCA_019241535.1 Acidobacteriota bacterium
GCGACAGCATCTGCGATCCGTATTCGCTGGTCGTGACGTGGCCGACGGCTTCACCCTGGCTGCGCACAACGCTACACTCCGGACCGAGGTAGCGGTCAGTGTCAATCTTCACCTTAACGCCGCAATAGCTGAAGATGCCCTCCGTGACGACCGTGATCATGTCCACGCCCTCAACCTTGGAGGAAACTATGAAGGGGGCCGGCTTGTAGTCGGGATAAGTTGTACCGGCTCCGACAGCCGTCACGAAGGGCTGGGTTCCCAGGGTACCTTCCCATTCCTTTTCTCCCGCAAGAAATCGTACAACCGGCACCCCGCGAGAGACGGCATGATCAAGAATGAGGTGCGGGTCGACGCGCACAAGTTGGCCATTATCGTTAGCATAACGATCGCAGGCGCCTGTTCTGCCCGGCTTGATATAGCACATTACCGGGCAGGCATCGCAGCGGATAGCTTCGTCAGACATGGCGACCTCGCATTTTCCTCGACGAGGCGAAAGCCTCAAGCACACGGTCAGGAGTCGCCGGCAGCTTTCGGATACGGGCCCCGCTGGCATCGTAAATGGCGTTCAGGATGGCCGGAGCCGTTGGAATGATCGTGTGCTCGCCAAGACCTTTGGCACCACAGGGCCCAATCGGTGTCGGGTCTTCAATGAAAATCGATTCGATAGGCGGCAGGTCGCCAATCGTCGGTATCAGATAATCGTGAAGGTTTTCACCTCTGCCGGGGACAAATTCCTCCATTAACGCGAAGCCCAGACCCTGAGCGACGCCTCCTTCGACCTGGCCTTCGGCAAGTTGCGGATTGATGGTACGACCGGTGTCGTGTGCGGCGGTTATTTTGAGCACGCGGACGGTTCCCAGCTCAAGATCTACACTGACCTCCGCGATCTGGGCCCCGAATCCATAAACCGCGTAAGGCGTTCCTTGCCCCTCGCGATCAAGCGGTTGCGTGGGTGGGTCAAAGGTTGCCTCGGCCATTGCCACATAGCCGAATTCGTTTGCCGGAAGGCCACGCAAGTGAACCGTCTTGCGCTCCCCGGCGCCTGCGACCGTCAGTTCGTCGCCAGCCAGTTCAAATCGTGCACACTCGCATTCGCCTGCCAATTCTAGGATGGATTTACGGAGTTTGTGGCTCGCCAGGCTCGCCGCCTTCCCGCTCACGAAGGTTTGTCGTGAAGCCGAAGTCTTGCCGGAATCCGGGGTGAGGTCGGTGTCAGGCGAAACCAGATCGAGCTGCGACACGGATATCCCGAGGGCGTCGGCACAAATCTGCGCGATCACCGTATTCGGACCCTGTCCTATATCTACGGCACCCTGATGCAGCGCAATACGGCCTTCAGGCCTTAGCCCTAATCTTATGGTCGAGGGATTCGGCAATGAGGTGTTGCCGCATCCGTACCAGCTGCCGGCAATGCCTACGCCGCGCCGGAAGACACTGCTGGAAGCACGGTTCGCTTCGCGAGCAGCCGACTTCGCTTCCAGCCAGCGTGGTCGTAGAGCCTCGAAACATGCGCCGATCCCTACACTCGACCCAAGCACCTGGCCGGTGACGGTGGGAGTCTCCGAAGTGAGCGAGTTAAGGCAACGAAACTCGAGCGGGTCAATCCCTAAGCGTTCGGCCAGCTCGTCATAAAGCTGCTCTTGAGCGGCCGTCGCCTGAGGCACGCCGAAACCCCGGAAAGCACCGGCCGGAACCAAATGGGTGTGAATGGCCCGAGTAAGAGCTCGATAATGTGGCAGGTAATATGGCCCTGATGCATGAACGGGCACACGATTTGCGACCGTGGGACCCCAGGAGGCATAAGCGCCGGTATTAAAATCGGCGGCAAAGTCCAGAGCCACCAGTTTGCCGTCGCGCGTTGCCCCGGCCCTGGCGCGGATGCGTGCCGGATGGCGCTTCGTGGTTGCCATGATCGATTCTGGACGCGAGTACACCATCCGCACCGCCCGCCTCAGATGCCAAGCAGCCAAGGCAATAAAAGGCTGGACCGAGAGGTCAAGCTTCGCCCCGAATCCACCTCCTACGGCGGTGGGGATAATGCGCACTGCATCTTCATTCAATCCCAGAATCGCCGCTAAATCACCGCGATCCATGTAGGGCGACTGCGTACAGGCCTGCACTTCTATGCGATCACCTACGCGTCTCGCGAAACCCGCCTCAGGTTCGATGTACGCGTGTTCGACAAAACCGGTCTCAAACTCTGACTCGATAACCAGGTCAGCCTGGGCGAGGGCCGTTTCCACATCTCCTCGTACTACTCGACCCTGGATCAGAAGATTGCGTTCCCGGGTCGGATGGATGCGCGGCGCATTCGGTTCCAGCGCAGCATCGATAGTTAAGACGGGCGGCAGCTCGTGCCAGGTGATAGGAAACGAACGCAGATCGAGATTCTCGACAACTGCGGGCTCGCCTACAATCATGGCCACTGCCTCGCCGCGAAAGCGGGTCTCGTCAATGGCAAAGACCGGTTGATCGGCACAATTAGGAATTACGCCAAAACAGTTCCTGCCTGGTATATCTTTTGCAGTCAAGACGGCATGAATGCCGGGATTGCCGGCAATGAACGCCTGTAGATCATCAAAACCGAACTGCGCTCGATGGTAGGGGCTGCGGATAACTCGCGCCAGCAACGCTTCCCGGGGCCAGTCATCAGCTCCAAAGATGTCAGTGCCATCGACCTTACGCGCGCCGTCCAGTCGCACAATGCTCTTTCCGACTGTACTTCCGGACTGTTCTTGGGCCGCGAGCATGGGCGCGGTGTTACGGGCTGCAGAGATCACCGCGGCCACGATCTTTCGATACCCTGTACAGCGGCAGAGTACGCCGCCAAGGGCATCCAGGACGTCCTCTTCTACGATGTCGTGCGTCTTCGAGCGAGACTCAAGAAAGGCCGCGGCTGTTACCAGCATCCCGGGAGTACAGAAACCGCACTGAGCTGCGCCATATTCGAGAAAAGTCTGACGAAGCCGAGGCCAGCACTTTGCATGGGTTTGAAGGCCCTCGATGGTTGTAACTTCGCAATTTTCGACCTGGCCGATGGCGGTGGTGCAGGCGCAAACAGGTTCCCCACCCACCAGCACCGTACAGGCTCCGCAATCGCCCGCATCACAACCGACCTTTGTTCCAGTAAGCCCTAAATTAAAGCGCAAGACGTTCGAAAGCCTTTCGGCTGGAGAAACCGCAACCTCCAGTTTTCTACCGTTCACCTGCAAGACCAGTGCAGGGCAATTCATCGATCGATCGTCTCCAATGCAGCCTCTAGCGAACGCCGGACCAGAACGAGCGCCGAGGAACGCCGATATTCGGCGGTACCCCGGACGTCGCCAATGGGGGACAGCGAGCTGAGATGTTCTTCCCGAGCAACCGCACTCAAGCCGGGCCGAAGGCGTTGCCCCCGCAACTCGTTTTCTAGTTCTCTCAAACGCAGGGCGCGAGCCGAGCATGAACCCACCGCCAGGCGGGCTTCTTGAATCTGCTTCTCCTCGACTCGCACCACCGCTGCCACCATGGCAATCGAGATTACCAGGTAACGCCGAGCTCCCAGCTTAAGAAAGGATGAGCCGGCCTCCTCCCAGCGCCGCGAAATTGTGATCACACTGAGGATCTCATCCGCACGTCGAAGAGTCCGGCGGTTTCCCACGATAAAGTCATCGAGAGGAATTCGGCGCACGCCTGCGGTGGATACGAGCGATACCTCGGCTTCGAGCGCGAGTAAACAGGGAATGCCATCTGCGGCTGGCGAGGCATTGCACAAATTGCCGGCAATGGTCGCGCAATTTTGGGTTTGCACGGAACCGAGCTGGCGCGCCGCGCTCCTCAAACCATCGAAGCCGCGGCCCGATAATCCGGTCGCAATCTTACTCCAGGTGGTGTGCCCGCCTATATGAATTGCCTCCGAGGTGACCTCTATACCGCTCAGCTCCGAAACCCTTGAAAGGTCGACCAGTGTGCCAACCAGGGGGCTGCCTTGCAGAGAAGGAAAAACGTCAGTGCCGCCCGCGAGGGGTGTTCCCCCGGTCTGAGCCAGTACCTGGACGGCTTCGGCGAGGGTTTCAGGACGAAAATAGGCGGCCAAGAATCTCCTCCAATCCTTCCCCAATGGCGAAGCGACGGCAGCGTTTGTTTGTACACTAACAAGATTCCCGATCCCGAACAACAATTTTTCCAGTACCAAAAAGGCTTTGCCGGAGCCCGATCCAAAGTACCGGGGTTGCTTATGAGAGTCTTCGCAGCAGCCTTAGGAAGGTCGCGCGCTCTTTCTTTGTCAACGGGGAAAGGGTTTCTTGCGAGATGTCGAAGGCACGTGGAATTGCCGATTCCACAGCTGCTCGACCTTTGCTCGTGAGCTGCACGAGGAGAAGGCGGGCGTCGGCTGCGTGAGGCTGCACTTTTGTGAATCCCCTGTGGGTGAGCCGATCGACCACACCTTTGATGGTTGCGACATCCATAGCCGTGTAGCGTCCCAACCGGTTCTGCGACAGAGGGCCGCATTCATAAAGCTTGGCCAGGGCTGCGAATTGCCGGGGGGTGAGTTGATTACCGATTCGTTCGCTGAAGATGGAAACATGGCGTTGCATGACCTGCCGCAGAATGAAGCCTACCTGCTGGTCAAGTACGTACGGTTGCGAGTCTGTTGACCGGTCTTTCGTCGAGATCATGGAAGGGTTGCGCTCGGGTGGGTTGATTTTCAAAGATGCGGGCATAGAGCTATATGGCCGCCGCCTGGCTGGCATTTGCGATATCGTCCGCAGAATAACCCAGGCTGAGGAGAATTTCCTGCGTATGCTCGCCGAGGATGGGCGGAGGCAAACGATAGAGTACGGGATTGCCCGAGAACCGGATAGGATTGGCGATTGAGCGGACGAGCCCCAGCTGAGGGTGGCGAATGGTGACGATTAGACCTCGCGAGAGCGTTTGCCGATCGTTCAGGGCCTCAGATACATCGTGGACAGAGCTGGAGGGAATTTTTGCCTTCGCGAGTCTCTCAAGCCATGCCGCAGCAGGCAATTGATTGAAAATTTCTTGTATTGCCGGAATGAGTTGCTCACGATGTTGAATGCGCAGCGTATTTGAAGTGAAGCGTGAGTCTTTTCCGATGGTGTCCTCAACTCCGAGTGCCCGGGTAAGACGCATCCACTGGGATTCGGTGCCGATGGCGACCGCAAAATGGCGACCGTCGGCACCGCGAAACAGCTGGTAGGGAACAATGCTCGGATGAGCGTTGCCCCATCGCCGGGGCACAGATTGTGCGTTCAAGAAATTGCTACCTATATTCATCAGCCAGGTCAGTTGAGAGTCGAAAAGCGCCATATCGAGGAACTCTCCTTGTCCAGACTTTTCCCGGGCCCACAAGCCCGCGACAATGCCCAAGGCGGCATAAAGACCACAAGTCACATCGGCAATTGCAATTGGATAACGCATGGGTTCGCCGCCGGGTTCGCCGGTGAAACTCATGGCCCCGGCTTCGGCCTGGGCAATGAGATCGTAGCCCGGCAAGCCCGCCCTGGGCCCTTCGAGGCCATATCCGGTAATTGAGCAATAGATCAGGCGTGGGTAGCGAGTGCAAAGAGTTCTCGGGTCCAATCCGTGGCGCGTCAGCGACTCGAGCGATGGCTGGTTGATGACAAATACGTCCGCCGTGTGGAGCAAGCGCTCGAGAATTTCGCGCCCCCGAGCGTTTTTGTAATCGAGCGTGAGGGAGCGCTTGTTCCGATTCGCGGCTAGAAAATATGCAGATTCTGACCCTAGAAACGGTGGGCCCCAGTTGCGGGCGTGGTCTCCGGTCTCGCGCCGCTCGATCTTGATAACGTCTGCACCTAAGTCCCCGAGTATCATCGCGCAGTAAGGACCGGCCAGTGCTTCCGCGACGTCGAGAACGCGTATCGAATTGAGCAGG
>JAFAWX010000020.1 GCA_019241535.1 Acidobacteriota bacterium
TCTGGCCGATATTCCTGATTGTGCTGGGCGGGTGGTTGCTCCTGAAGCGAAGAACCGCCACTGAGTACCAGTATCGGGGTATCACCGGTCCCGCGGTCCTGATCACCATTGGTGTGCTCTCTTTGATAGACAATTTGCATGGGCCGGGTTGGGATCGCACCTGGCCGGTAGTCCTGCTCGTGATAGGAGCCTTGAAGCTTATGGAGCGTGGTCGAGTCAGCGGACCACCGCCGCTCGAACCACCTGCTCCTCCCGCCGTTTCTCCCGAGCAGCCTCCGAGCGAGGTGAGAAGCGAGGCAAAAAATGGCTACTAGCGTTCAAGTCCCTCCTCCGGCGCCCCCGGCCGTTCCCCCGCGCCCTCCACGTTCTCTGGCCGGTCCGGTGGTGCTGATCGCTATCGGGATCCTATTCCTGCTCGGCAACATGGGCCTCGTCTCCTGGCATGATCTTGGCTACTGGTTTTCCCATTACTGGCCACTGCTGTTGATTCTCTGGGGCGTGGTGAAGCTCGTCGAATATCGCCGTGCTAGCCGTGCCGGCGTGCGCGCCGCCGGTATTGGTGCGGGAGGCGTGATCCTGATCGTGTTCCTGGTCGTTGCCGGACTGCTTGCGTCCGAAGCTTACCGCGTGAACTGGGATGAGCTGCGCGACCAAATGCATATTCAGGGCGAGGTCCCATGGTTTGGCCACACCTACACTTACACTGACGAATTGCAGCAGGAGTTTCCCCCGGGTGTTAGTCTGCACGTTTCAAATGAGCGCGGGGCAATCAGTGTGAGCGCCTCCGAGGACAACCGGATGCACGTGAGCGTGCACAAGCGGATCAACGCGGAACGGCAGCAGGATGCCGATAATTGGAACCAGTCCACCCGGCCCCAGGTTACCCGCAGCGGTCAGATCCTAACCATCGATGCCAACACTAGCGGCGCCGGTGCGCACTGGGTCAGCACGAATCTAGATATTTCTGTTCCCCGCAAGGCGGCGCTTATACTCTCAACCCGCCATGGTGACATCAGCATCATGGGGCGGAATGGAAATCTCGAAGTAAGCGATCAGGACGGAGACGTGTCGGTTAGCGACCTTAACGGCTCGCTGATTTTAAATGTGGAGCGCAGTTCGGCACGCATTTCGAAAGTTAGTTCCGATGTGACCATTCGCGGTCGCGCCAACGACGTTTCTGTCGAAGACGTGAAAGGTACGCTCACTCTGGACGGTGACTTCATGGAGAGTGTGAAGCTTTCGCGCATTCAAAAGCCGGTCAGCTTCAAGACCAGCCGCACGGATCTCGACCTTGGCAGGTTGGACGGTTATTTGAACCTCGATTCCGGCGATCTTGAGGCAAACGGGGTATCCGGCTCGTTGCGCCTGCATACGCGTTCGAAGGACATCATGCTCAACGGGGTTACGAGCGATGTCCATCTGCAGAACGAAAATGGCGCCGTGGAGATTCATTTAAACCGAGCCGGCAACCTGGAGGTAACGAACAGTCGCGGCGACATTCGCATCTTTGTGCCGGAGAAGGCCGGCTTCCAGGTTGATGCCCAGGCCCGAGACGGTGAGATTCAGTCCGATTTCAGTGCTCTGAAGATCACCAGTAGCGATGACCGCGCGGCCGCGTCGGGGGCGGTAAACGGCGGCGGCCCTCACATGATACTCAACAACGAGCACGGCACAATCGAGATCCGCGCCGGCGCCGCGGTCGCCGAAGGGCCTTCCCCTGGGCAGCCAAAAGCTCCGAAAGCCCCCAGCCCCCCGCCGCCACCGCTCGAAACGGAGAACTGAAGACCTCCGGGTGCGACCAGAAGCAGGACGCACAGCTCGCGTACAAGCGAACGCCCGCGAGTTCCTTTCGCCCTTGGTTCCATTCGAGGGAACATTTGCGCGGCGCAGGGTCATCGCGATCCGCACCTCGAGTTCGTGGCGTTTGGGAAAGTTACCAGCTTCGGGCAGCGGAATGTCTTGGCAGCGAATGAACCGGTCTGCGATTTCCACTTGACCGCCCCGTGCTTTCACGTTAAAAACCCGAGCGGCATGCAAATGAAGCCCTTCTTTCGGGGAACAGCCAGGCCCAAGGTGGCTTGGCTTCGCGGCAGCTTTCGGACGCGAGAATCTTTCGGGTTTCAAGGACTGGTCCTGCTTTCTTTTTTCGGTGCGCTCATCAGCTGCCATGCGCAGCTGTCTAGCGGTAACCGCGATTGGCCAGTGTATGGCGGCGCGCCCGAAGGCGGCCATTATTCCCCGCTGACCCAGATCCAGCGCTCGAACGTCAAGCAGCTTCAGCTTGCCTGGACCTACGACACGGAAGAAACCGGCGGGCTGCAGACCAGCCCAATTGTGGTCCACGGGCTTCTCTATGGGATTTCGCCGTCCCAGAAGGTATTTGCGCTCGATGCGGCTACCGGAAAGCTGCAGTGGAAATTCGACTCGGGAATCCTAGGCACGCAGCCGGATCGCGGGCTGGCATATTGGGAGAATGGCAGCGACCGTCGCATTATCGTCGGAGTGATGAACTTTGTTTACGAGCTCAATGCTGACAGCGGACAGCCTATTCCGAGCTTCGGCGATCGTGGCAGGATTGACCTGCGCGAAAATCTTGGACGCGACCCCTTAACCGCCTCGATTGCGCTCACCAGTCCGGCGCTCATCTACAAAGATCTCTTGGTAGTCGGAGGAAGAGAGCCGGAGACGCTGCCCGCACCTCCCGGGGACATTCGCGCTTACGAAGTTTTGACCGGAAAACTTCGCTGGAGCTTTCATACCATTCCTCATCCGGGCGAATTTGGATACGACACCTGGCCCAAAGACGCCTGGAAAAACAGCGGGGCGGCGAACAACTGGGCGGGAATGGCGCTGGACAGGAAAACCGGCATTCTGTATGTGCCGACCGGTTCGGCAGCCTTTGATTTTTACGGCGGGGACCGGCTGGGCGACGATCTTTTCGCAAACTGTCTGCTTGCGC
>JAFAWX010000007.1 GCA_019241535.1 Acidobacteriota bacterium
ATCAACCGGGTGGTGGCGCTTGAATTCCCCAAGCTAGAGGCAAGGTATGGCCATGAGGTGACTTACGCCGATAACCATAAGGCGCATATCCGCACCGAATTCGGCTTTGATATGGTGCAGGTGGCAAAAAACCGTTATACCTCGGACCGCTACCACGATTTTATTGGTTTCGAAGTGGCCAAGCCGCTCCTCGAACGCTCCTTCCTGAAGACCTACGGGATAAGCCTGAAGGACACACTCGGCGACGAGGATCTGGCGATCGGTACTTTTCGGCGCGCAGTCAGCAACTTTATTCCCGCCATGACGCGGGTCGCATTGCTCAACCGGCGCGCCGACCTGGTTCCGGAAACGCCCAATCGCAGCGAGAAAAAGTTTCTCTACCGCGTGTCGCGCGGCAATTACGAAAAGGAGTGGGGGAAGGGCTATCGCCGGCCCGGCCTGGGCTCGCGCATCTTGGCTTTTTTGCTGCGCAAGATCCCCAAAGTGGGGCCGGCCACGGCGCTCGATTTCAAGGTTCCCAACAAGCAAACCGAGGACATGTACATCCGCAGCGTCGATGCAACCACGGATAAGTATCAGACCCTTCTCCGCCAGGCGGAACGCGGCGAGTTGAATCTGCCTAACACCGACTGTGATACCGGGCGTCCGGCGACGGCCACCGAGTATTCGCTAGCCGACGAAACCTATGCCCGGCTGCTCGACGAGTTGGAGAAGGGCAAATTCTCGCAGGTCACGCCCGAGCTGCGCAGTAATATTCTGGCCTTCTACTCAAACGTCAAGGCGCCCATGGTCACTAAGAAAAAACAGAAGCCCTGGAGCGAGACCGAACACGAGCTCGAGGAGCTAAAAAATTCTCCGGGACAGGAAGCGGTTTCTTCGCCCGCAACTTAAATTAGCCAATTGCTTCGGCAAGGCTCCTTAGGCGCTCCCGCTTTCGTCGTCTTCTCGCAGCTTTCGCTCCCGATGCAGGGCGGTTCTGGCTCTTGTAAACTGATTCGCTTCCCCTGAGAGGAGCTGGATGGATAGAGTTGATGACAAGTTTTACCGGGCGAGAATCCTGAAAAGGTCAGATATCGCCTCCGACCTGTGGCTGATCCGTGTAGACCCGGGCGGCCCGTTCACGTTTAAGCCCGGGCAGTATGCCACGCTCGGGGTTGAAGGCGAGGTCAAGCGCATCGAGCGCGCCTACTCGATCGTCTCCTCGCCAATTGAAAAGGAGCTTGAATTTTTCTTCGAACTTGTACCCGAGGGCGAGTTGACTCCGAGACTCTACCGCCTGCAGGAGGGAGACGAGATGCTCATGCGCAAGTCGCCGAAGGGATTGTTCACGCTGGACCAAAAGAGCGGACGAACGAATCATTTCCTGGTCTGCACCGTGACCGGCATTGCCCCCTATGTGAGCTACGTGCGCACTCTCTATCGCAGCTGGGAAGAAGGTTCATTTCACGGTGAGCACAAGCTATTTATCCTGAACGGGGCCAGCCGATCCTGGGAGTTTGGCTACTACGAAGAGCTCTCGAAGTATGCTAAGCAGGCGCCCTGGCTGAAGTATGCTGCCACCGTGAGCCGGCCCTGGGAAGACGAAAACTGGACGGGCGAGATGGGCCGGGTGGACGATGTGCTCCGGAAATATTCCGACATGTGGGGGCTCGACGGCACTAATTCCGTCGCTTACCTGTGCGGGCATCCCGACATGATCGAAAATGGCAAGAGCATGCTGAAGCGCATCGGGTTCAGCAAACAACACGTGAAGGAAGAGGTGTACTGGATTCCCGCAAAACAGGGAGCCACGACGTCCTAAGGCCGCCCGCTCCAGTGAGCCAAACTGCAGCCGGCCGGTCCGGTCTGCGCGTGCAACTGAGGGCTCGAGCGGGACTGGAAGCCGTTTTCTCCTTCTGTCTCAATTAAGGTGCGAGTACTCCCTTTGAATGCCGCTTCCATCCGCAAGCTGCTCGAGGCGGTCCGCTCCGGCGACACTTCCCCGGACGACGCCGTCGAGCGCCTGCGCCATCTTCCCTTTGAAGACTTGGGCTTTGCCAAACTGGACCATCATCGGCTGTTGCGTGTAGGTATGCCGGAGGTGGTTTTTGGCCCGGGAAAGACGCCGGTGCAAGTGGCGGCGATCTTCAAACGACTGGCACAGCAGGCGCAAAACGTGCTTGCAACCCGAGCTACGCGCCAGCAGTTCTTGGCAGTCAGGCAGAGGCTTGGTGGGGTGAAATACGAAGCCTGCGCGCGTGCCATTACCCTTCGCCGCGACCGCGAACTCTACGGCAAGGGCGCGATCGCGGTCGTTTCCGCTGGTACCGCGGATATGCCAGTCGCGGAAGAGGCGGCCATCACCGCGGAAGTAATGGGCAATAACGTTGAGCGCGTCTATGACGTCGGGGTAGCGGGCATCCACCGCTTGCTCGCTCACCGGCGGGCGATCGCGACTTGCCGCGTCGTCATCGTGTGCGCCGGTATGGAGGGGGCGCTGCCCAGCGTCGTCGGGGGATTGATCGGCGTGCCGGTTATTGCCGTACCTACGAGCGTCGGTTATGGCGCCGCTTTTGAAGGTTTAACCGCTCTGCTCGGGATGATGAACTCCTGCGCCTCGAATGTCTCGGTGGTCAATATCGACAACGGCTTTGGCGCGGGCTATGTAGCTTCTCTGATCAATAGGCTGTAATTACTCGCGAGCCTGCTCTTCGGCGGGGAGTGAATATCTCCCGCTGAATGCATTCCAGCGGATCTTGAGCACTTCGCCGAACATGCGCAATCCGTCGCGCAACGGGCTGATGCGCGTGCCGGCGACGTGCGACCAGGCTACCGGCACTTCCCGGATCTTCAATCCTGAACGGCGGGCAAGAAACAGGATCTCCGGGTCAAATCCCCAGCGTTCGATCCGCTGGCTGGGGAATACCATCCGGGAGGCGCGGCGGGTAAACGCTTTGAAACCACACTGCGTGTCCTTGAAATCGAGTCGCAGCAGAATGCGCAGCGCGAGATTGAACATTCTGCCATAGAGTTGCCGCAGCGGCGACTGTCGCTTTTTCTGAAGCTCCGGCCGGAGCCAGCGCGATCCGATGGCGATGTCTGCGCCTGCCTCAAGGGCGGCAAACAGCTTGGCAGACTCCTCGATCGGCGAGGCCAGATCGGCATCGCTGAATAGCAGCAGTTCTCCTGAGGCCTCGAGCATGCCGTGGCGCACGCTGTAACCCTTGCCGCGGTTCCTGCCGTTCTCGAGCAGTCGCAGCTCGGGATGTTGACGCGCGTAGCCGCGCACGAGAGCTGGCGTCTGGTCGCGCGACCCGTCATCGACAACGATGACCTCTGCGTCCCACTGCCGGGATAAGATAAAGGCGAACACCTGCTCGAGGGTGGCGCCCAGGCGCTTGTTCTCGTTATACGCTGGAATAATGATGCTGTAGGTGGTAGCCATCGATCAGCCATGCGCAGCCGCAAACAGCCAGTGGGAGACCTACAGAAGGTAACATGCAGGCGGCACCCGGGCTTGCGGGCGATCAGGCTACTTGCCGCTGCTTCTCAAGCATGGTGAAGAATGCGATCACCAGCTCTTCGTCCCACAGTCCGCGGCGGGCCTCGTCACGCATGGTGACGGCCGCCAGTTCATGACTGAGGGCCGGCTTGTAAGGGCGGGTAGTGCGCAGGGCGTCATACACATCGACCACCTGCAGAATGCGGGCAAGCAGGGGAATGTCCCGGCCGGCGAGGCCGTCGGGATAACCGCTGCCGTTCATGTGCTCGTGATGGTTGCGGATGATGGGCAGGACGAGGCGAAGCGATTTCAGGGGCCGGCAGATGTTCTCGCCGGTAATCGGGTGGCGCTTCATCACCGCCCATTCTTCAGGAGTAAGGTCCGCGCCCTTTT
>JAFAWX010000211.1 GCA_019241535.1 Acidobacteriota bacterium
CCCGATCCTGCATAGGCGCGTAATGACGCTTGCGACCAGTGACAGCTCACGCCAAAATTGCGGTACGTACGTGATCAAGGATGAGAGTACAAGGTTCCTTAACGATGGGCGATGGCTTTGCCGCGGTTCGTCGCGCCAGCCGGGCGGTTACCCAATTGTATGATCTCGCGCTTGCCCCGGTGGCAATGAGAGCAACCCAGTTCACGATGTTGAATGTCATAGATCAAGCTGGCGAATTGGCGCAGTGCGACTTCGCCCGGCAATATGCTTTTTCCGTGGAGACGCTTTCCCGACGCTTTGCCGCCTTGCGGAAAAAGGGCCTGGTTGCGATTCGACTCGGCCCGCGTTGCGAAAGAATTTATAGTCTCACCGACAAAGGGAGAGCGGCACTCGAAGGCGCGCGTCCCTACTGGCAAAATGCACAGGCACGACTGAGACATTCCTTGGGGGAAGCTGACTGGCTAGACTTTGTCATCGTATGTGAAAAAGCAGTGCGTGCAGCGCGCGAAGCCGAAGAGCTAAGGACCTGTAATCGCCAGTCAATTAGCAATTTCGAGTTACCGTCGCAAAACCGATACGATGTGAAGAGCTCGGCTGCCTGATTTGCTGTCGGTGCCGACGAAACCGGGTTAGGCCCCCGGAATCGCGCTTTCGCACCCTTAGCGAAGCTCGTCGCCTGACTAGATTTAAGTGGTCTCATCCATCTCTCCTTGCTTGTTTTCCTCTCCTTGCTCCTCTTCGCACGAGAGCGCATCTAGTCTCGCAAGACACTTGCAAGAAACAAAGAGCGCTCGACATCGTAAGTTGATCCCTCTCGGCCGTGTGGGCGAAGCAGAAGAGATCGCAAACCTCGTCTGCTATTTGGCTCCGGTGCCGCCTCCTACATCACCGGAGTACGATTGTGATCGATGGCGGCGTCATGCATCAGACGGGCTAGTTGTAACGCTCTGAAGCCGAATGACGAGCAACCAGGCTAGGCGATCTGGCGCTCCTCATCAGAATAAGAGCTCGCCTGATCGAGCTTTCCAATTACGCCGGCATTGAGATTGAGCCGGGTGGCGCCAATCAACTCATCCAGCTGTTCGCAGGTGGTTGCGCTCGCGATCGGAGCGGTCACGGTCGGACGGGCCAGCAGCCAGGCGAGCGAGACCTGCGCCTGGGTGGCGCCATACTCGGTGGCCACTTCATCGAGGGCCTCTAGGATGCGGAATCCGCGTGGGTTCAAATACTTTTCCACCCGCATGCCTCGGGGGCGGTTCGCCAGGTCCTGCTTTGACCTGTACTTGCCGCTCAAGAAACCGCTGCCCAGAGAAAAGTAAGTGATCACTCCGAGCTGATTTTCCCGGCAGACGGCTTCGAGCTCACCCTCGAAGTCGGCGCGATCATAGAGGTTATAAAGCGGCTGCAAGCATTCGTAGCGCGGCAGGCCACGCTCGCCGCTCGTCGATAGCGCCGACGCGAGCGTCGCCGGGCGGAAGTTCGATGCACCAATGGCCCGCACCTTGCCTGATTTCATCAGCTCGTCGAAAGCCTCGAGTGTCTCCTCCGGCGCGACCTCCGCGTCTTCTTTATGCGCCTGGTAAAGATCGATGTAGTCCGTCTGCAGGCGGCGCAGTGAGGCTTCGACGGCGCGAAAAATATATTGCTTCGCCAGCCCTTTCTGACCCTCGCCCATGTCCCAACCAACTTTGGTGGCTATCAGAACGTTTGCCCGTTCCGCGGCTGATTTTGAGTGCAGCCACTTGCCGATCAGGAGCTCCGATTCGCCACCCTGATTGCCGGGTACCCAGCGCGAATAGGCGTCGGCCGTGTCTATAAGGTTGAAGCCGGCGTCAATGAAGCGGTCAAGAAGAGAGAACGCCTCGGGTTCCTTAACAGTCCAGCCGAACACGTTTCCGCCAAATACTAGAGGAGCAATCTCGAGGCCGGAATTTCCCAGTTTGCGTTTCGCCATATCAGTTCCTCATCTTCAAAATATAACAACCTGATTCCGTTGGCGCCGAACGGACGCGGTCGCCTCGACACGAACTCCCGAGCGACACCGCGACAGTTGCCGACCGCTTGTCCCTTGCCGTTGATCGGGCATAAAAAAGCCCCGCTCCGGAGAACGGGGCTGGATAGAAGGTTTCTGACGGGCGATACCTTAGTACATGTCGCCCATGCCACCGTGTCCGCCCGGAGGTCCGACCGGAGCCTTCTTTTCCTCCGGCAACTCCGAGACCAGGGCCTCGGTGGTCAGCATCAGGGCAGCGATCGAGCCTGCGTTCTGCAGGGCGGTGCGCACCACTTTTGTCGGATCCAGTACGCCGGCCCTCACCAGGTCCTCGTAGTGACCGCTGAGAGCGTTGAAGCCATAGTTCTGGTCCTTCGACTCGAGCACCTTGCCGAGCACCACCGCGCCTTCCTCACCTGCATTCTCGGTGATCTGGCGCAGCGGCTCCTGCATGGAGCGCTTCACGATGTTGACCCCAATGTGCTCGTCACCCTCGAGTTTCAGCTTGTCGAGAGCTGCGGCCGAGCGCGCCAGCGCGACTCCGCCTCCAGGGACGATGCCCTCTTCGACGGCTGCGCGGGTGGCGTGCATGGCGTCTTCAACGCGTGCCTTCTTCTCCTTCATTTCGGTTTCCGTGGCCGCGCCTACCTTAATGACAGCCACGCCCCCGACCAGCTTCGCCAACCGCTCCTGCAGCTTCTCGCGGTCGTAATCGCTGGTCGTCTTGTCGATCTGGCTGCGGATCTCTTTCACCCGCCCTTCGATCTCGTTTGATTTGCCCTTGCCCTCGACAATGGTGGTGTTGTCCTTGTCGACGGTTATTTTCTTTGCCTGTCCGAGATCGGAGACTTGTACGTTCTCGAGCTTGATACCCAGATCTTCGGTCAAAGCCTTGCCACCGGTCAGAATGGCGATGTCCTGCAGCATGGCCTTGCGGCGGTCTCCGAACCCTGGGGCCTTCACCGCGCAAACGTGCAGCGTGCCCCGCAGCTTGTTGACGACCAGGGTGGCCAGGGCCTCACCTTCGACGTCTTCAGCCACGATCAGAAGCGGCTTGCTCGACTTGGCAATCTGTTCAAGCAGCGGCAGCAGGTCTTTCATCGAGCTGATCTTCTTTTCGTGAATGAGGATGTAGCAATTCTCAAGAACTGCTTCCATGCGCTCGGGATCGGTAACAAAGTAGGGGGACAGATAGCCGCGGTCGAACTGCATCCCTTCGACAACCTCGAGCTGGGTCTCGAGCGTCTTCGATTCCTCAACCGTGATGACCCCATCCTTGCCAACCTTCTTCATAGCCTCGGCAATGATCTTGCCGATGGTCTCGTCGTTGTTGGCGCTGACCGTGCCCACCTGGGCAATCATCTCTCCCGAGACGGGTTTCGAGTACTTGTCGAGTTCTCCCTTATCCCGTTCTCCTTCCTGGTTAATCTTCCCGCAGATGTGCTCAACCGCCTTCTCGATACCGCGCTTGAGGGCCATCGGATTGGCTCCTGCAGCCACGGTCTTCACCCCTTCGCGATAAATGGCCTGGGCGAGGACGGTTGCGGTGGTGGTGCCGTCGCCGGCAACATCGGATGTCTTCGAGGCGACTTCCTTCACCATCTGCGCTCCCATGTTCTCAAGAGAGTCTTTCAGCTCAATTTCCTTGGCTACGGTTACGCCGTCCTTGGTGATGGTGGGCGAACCGAACTTTTTGTCGATCACGACATTACGGCCCTTGGGACCGAGCGTGACCTTTACGGCATCAGCGAGTACGTTGATGCCGCGAAGAATCGCCTGCCGCGACTCCTCTCCATGAATAATCTGCTTTGCCATGTTTCAGTCTCCTTGTAAGTTCTTTGCAGGTCAGGCCTGCGAAATCTTGCGTTCTCGGCCAGCTGAAGCGGGGCCGAAGCTTACTTTTTCGCGCCGGCAGTCTCCCGCTTTGCGGCGCCGGTGATAACTCCGAGAACTTCCTCCTCGCGCATGATGACGAGCTCTTCGCCATCAAGCTTGATCTCCGTACCCGCATACTTGCCGAAGAGGATGCGATCCCCTTCTTTCACATCAAGCGGACGAACCTTGCCCTCTTCGCTGATCTTGCCCTTGCCTAGGGAAATGACTTCCCCTTCCTGGGGTTTGTCCTTAGCAGTGTCGGGGATGATAATGCCGCCCCGGGTGGTCTCGCCCTCTTCCACCCGCCGAACCAGAATTCGGTCATGCAGGGGAGTGAATTTGGTCGCCATTTTCAGACTCCTTTCTGAGAATTCGTTAAATTTGTTTTGTTGATTGCGGAAATAGAAACAGCTGATTATTAGCACTCAGCTTTATCGAGTGCTAATTCTAAAGAAATCCCTGTGTACTGTCAAGTTGATCCCAGTGGAAATCGTCTAAGTTAATTGCTACAAACATGTTACGCTCACTATCTCTGCGGAGTGCGGCATGGAAATTGGGTTGTTTTTAAGGGTATCCACAAGCACTCTCCCTCGCCACCCCGGTCAAGCTCACTCCCTGGCCTCCATCGCAGACGTCCTAAAACCATCATCAATTCGCATGCAAGAAAAGGCTGCCAGAATCCTGCGGGCCACCAGCACAGTTTCTGCACCCGCTTGGCCTTGGGCGGCAATGTGATGCGCGGATTCGTTCAGGCCTTACCGGGATCATTGAGCTCTGCCTGGCAGTCTACGAATGCATCCGTAATCCTCGAATTCAGCGGCGCGCCCAGCAACTTTGGCGCGCTGCATGCGGCCGCAACAAGCGTTTGCCGAAGACGTGACATCGTCGCCGGGAGGTGTTTAGAATTGGCGCGAAGGCCGCGATGAGACCCCGATTTCGCCGAACTTGCGTCGTCTCGCTCATTGTTATCACCCTGTCCTGCACCTTACTGGCGAAGAAGAAGAACGACCCCCTGGCGAGTCTGAATTTCGTGGTCCTACGGGATGAAAACGGCAAGCCCATACGGAATGCCGCCGTCGTCCTTCATCCGGTCGAGGAGAACGGCAAGCAGGGCCGGGGAGGCCTTGAACTCAAAACTGATCCGGAGGGCAAAGCTAGTTATGACGGGGTTCCCTACGGCAAACTGCGGGTTCAGGTGCTGGCACCAGGGTTTCAGACCTACGGGGAAGACTATGACATTGGCCAACCGGCGATTGAAATCACGATCAAGCTGAAGCGCCCGGCGAGCCAGTATTCGATCTACTCCGAACACCCGGCAAACGATCAAAAACCGTCTTCAGAGCCTAAAGACAAGCCACAGAACTGACCAAAGCCTCGAACTCGATGGATGACTGATGCCGTATCTTCTCAAAACCGAGCCTTCGGAATACTCATTTGCGGACCTTGAGAGGGAAAAGGAGACCGTGTGGGACGGTGTCTCAAATCCTGTCGCCCTCAGGAACATGCGGGCCATGGAGCCAGGAGACAGTCTGGTCATATACGAGACCGGCGGGGTGAAGAGCGCGGTCGCAACCGCCAGCGTGGCTTCTGTCGACCTATCGGAGCCGAGGAACCCGCGTGTAAGGATCAAGGCAGGGAAGGCCTTGGCCAGGCCGGTAACGCTTGCAGAGATCAAATCGAGCAGTTTGTTTCAGGATTCTCCCCTGGTGCGGCAGGGTAGGTTGAGCGTCGTGCCGCTGAGCGATGAGCAGCACCGCTTCCTGACCGGGGTGAAGAAAAAAGCATGATGGAGCAAACGCGGCGACCGCCTACCCGAGAAGTCGCATGAGCCCCTCGCTCTTAGCATCAGGAACCAGAAAGTGGCGTGCCTTTCCCGCACACCTGGTTATCTCTTCAGCCGCCAAATAGCCGCTTCGCACCGCCCCCTCCATAGTGGCGGGCCAGCCCGTGGCCGTCCAGTCGCCGGCCAGGAGCACCCGCGACCAAGGAGTGCGCGAGCTCGGACGATGACGGTCAATTCCCGGCGTGGGTGAAAACGTGGCGTTCACCACCTTGATGACCGTTGCTTTCAGCAGC
>JAFAWX010000114.1 GCA_019241535.1 Acidobacteriota bacterium
CCGAGGAGGAAGGACAGTTCCTGCTCCTAATACGGTAGGAATAATCCCAAGATTCCCCGCCCTCGCTTTCTAAATCCGGCAGAGACATACAGGAGCCATGGTATAGACCGGCACCCGCGGGACATGGTCCGCCTTAGCACCCCCGCCGGCGAACGCAAACTGGAGGGGGGTCATGAGACCCGAGCAGGCCTGAGTTGTTTGGAGCCACGTCCGCCCGGGACCAAACAAAGCAATGGCGCCGGCGATCGATCTAAAGCCCTGCGAGCTGTGGGCGTGCAACTTCCGAGGAGGCGAAGATTTCACTCCTTTGCAGCTGCCTGCTGCCGAACATCATTACTATCTTTTCCCTCGATCTCCGCTTCCAACTGAGACTTGATACTGTAAGTGATTTTTTCCAGGTGCCCTTTCGCCCGAGCTATGCGTCCAAGAATTTCCGGTAGTCGCTTCGGCCCAAGCAAAACGACGGCGAGCACAAATATGAACAGTAGTTCCGTTCCCAAGCCCAAGGCTTACTCCTTGCCTGGGCTATCGTAGCTGACGGCGCCCGAAACCGAGTTCGCCGGCTTGTCCTCGCCGGCTTTCATTGCTGCCTTAAAGCCGCGGATGCCCTCCCCAATACCTTTGCCGAGTTCTGGCAGTTTCTTGGGTCCGAATACCAGCAGGGCGATACCGAAAATAACAAGCAAATGCATAGGTTGAAACAAACCGTCAAACATGGGGGCTCCTTAAAATTTAGATGAAAAGTGCCGAAAGCGGAGGTACGGCGTCAGAAATCGAGCATGTTCATATCAAGTTGCCGTCCTCTTATCGGCTTTGAGCTTCACGGGAATAAGCAACCCGGTGCACACTCGCTGCAGCGTAGTTCAAAGCGGCAACTAAGGTGTCATGTTGGTGTCAAAACTCGATCAAACTTACGTCAGAGCTCGATAAGGATATTGCTTTCGTATTTTCCGCGGCCTCGGGTGGAATACGAGAGTCTGCATTGGGGGCGGAGCTCGTTGGCCACAGATGCGAATTCATTGCTTTACCCCGCTCAGAAATCCACCGAGATGGGCGGTAACCGCAATAAAGGCCACTCCGACTAATTCGACATACCTGGGAAGGATAGCTCAGATTGACGCGTTCGCCGGTGCACCCACCAGGATGCGATCACCAACACCGCGACAATAAACGCGGCCACCACATGCAACAACAACAGCCCCCTGAGCCTCTTGCCATCAAAGGCAAACTGCCAGGCGAGCAAACCCGTAATGACCCCTGGTAACACGGTTGCAGCTGCGATACAGAGATTCAGGTACGCCGCGGAGGCAAAATGCGAATCGCGTTTTCCTCGCGATAGCAAGTCCAATCCAACTCCACACGTATATAACGCGATTGGAAAGTGAATCACTACCACACGCTGCGCGTGTCTTGCCAGCAGAATCGCTCGTGGGCCAAAAGGGGCTCACCATGTGCAATCGCTCCCGCCGCAACTGTGGTCACTGAACCACGATTTTTCCCACCATTTTGGGGTGGATGCTGCAGTAGTAGGAGTAAGTACCCGTCTTGGCGAAGGTGTAGGAGTATCTTTCGCTGGTGTCCAGGGCCTTCGATTTGAACACTCCTTCATTGCTGGCGATTCCATGCGGCACATCGTCTCGGTTTACCCAGGTCACGGTAGTGTTTGCTCGGCACCGTGACCGTTGCCGGCCCAAAGCTGAACTTGTCCACTTTCACCTCGTAATCGACATCTTGACGTTTTCGGCGCTTGCACGTGCCGAATGCAGAACGACGACGACACTGAGCAATCCAACAGCAACGACCGAACCACTGAAGAACACCTTTCGTCTAAACATTTTCATTCTCCTTGTATTTGGTAAGAAGCAGGCCTGACTCGGGTGTCTCGACGAGCAAGGAATCGACGCTCTCACGATGCTTACAGGCGACGCAAACCGGATCAGGGTCGAATTGAATTTCTGGTTCGAGTCGCCTGTCAGAACGTGCTACAGCTGCATAAACCAGAACTGATTCGTTTTTATTCCGTCCAACTATCTCTGGATGGCGAGGAATAAACCGGCAACGGCGGCAGGCAATACATACGGCTCTTGAGAGCGCAATTTTGCCTCGACTACACCGGCACCAGTCCTTTACAAGATGTCTCTGAACATCAGTTTCTCCGGTTGGCGGCCTCGCTTACGCGCAGAGGCGCGGGTGGCGACTCGAGGAAAAAACGGTGGGCTATATCGACGGAAATGAGCGGACCGGCAAACAGAGTTTTCAATGCGAGCTCGGCCTGTGTTGCTTTGGCGCGTCGAGCAACCCAAGCACGATAAGACTTTTAGGATAGAACTCTTGTTATTTCTTTCGGTGAGCGACAGTAGGGGGTCAATTCAGGCGCGCGCTTTGCCTATCATTTCGTCCCAAATACCCTTAGATTTTAGAATGAGTTCGACGGTCTCACGGATCGCTCCGTGGCCTGCAAGTGCTTCCGTTATGTAATGGGCCGCGTGTTTGACCTCCAGAACAGCGTTGCCCACAGCGACAGCCAGTCCAGCCCGGCGCATCAGAGGAAGATCGGGCAGATCATCGCCGACGTAGGCGACGGCAGAGTCGGACAATCCGGTGTTGCGAATAATTTCCTCGTAAGCGGGCATTTTTAGAGGCTGTTTCATATAAATAAATTCCATATTCATTTCCCGAGCCCGGCGAAGCAGCGCAGAACTTTGGCGCCCCGTGATGCAGCCGGTGCGCAGTCCGGCCGTGTGAGCAAGCGTGAGACCCTGCCCATCATGCGCGTCAAAGGTTTTGATTTCAAGAGCAATCTCGTCGCTTTGCGAGAGCAGGGTAACGCCCCCATCCGTCATCGTGCCGTCTACGTCCATCAGAAGTACTTTAATTTGTGCAGCACGCTTCCTAACGGCAGCGGAAATCCTGGGACCCTTGGCCAAGCCAGCCTCCACATCAGCAGTTTTAATTTCATCATTGCCGCCTGAATGGCGGAACAAACGACGTACGTGACGCACAGCAAACGTACATACAACGACTTGGGGATCCAAGTTCTACCTGTTGGGAATAGCTTATGATTCGAATCATCACGGCGGAGATATGGCGGTACGCAACTGAATGGATTCCCGATAGGGCTCGACCGGATACCCCTTTGCCTTCCAAGCCGCCAATCCTCCTCTCAGAAACTTGATGCGTGAGAACTGAAGGGCTATCGCCTGCCGCAATACCGCCCGGCTGGTTTTATCACTGGGACATGTGCAGTAGACAACCACGTCTTTGTCTTTCGGGATCAGCGACGGGCGCTCGAGGACTTCTTGAGGCGCAATCCTCTGCGCGCCAGGAATAATGTCGGGATAAGCCAAAACATCAAGCGGCTGGCGGACGTCAAAGAGTTGTACCTTTCGGTCCGACGACAACTGGGAATGCAGTTCCTCGGCACTAATGCTGTGCTGTTCGATTTGATCCTGCTGCTCTCTTCGTTTTTTCGAAACGAAGATGAAGAGGAACAGCGCCACGGCAAAGACAGAGATCAGAGCCAATAACATATGTTCATTCCTTTACTGACTCGAGTATCGGATTTCAGGGCACACTCGCCGGATTCAGCGATAGTACTCCAATCGTTTCACGCGTGAAATCCTTGAAGATTTCTGACGCCCGCAAGGGAAACTTGTGCGGGCATAATCGAATGATCCTTCGCACCGCCCGTGCGGTTTAGATCATGAGGCATGAAATAGCGGCGACCTCGGGGTTGTTGAGAACCACAAAGCAGTCGTGCTCCGGCAAGCGTTCCGCGCAAGCAGCTCCCGTGTGCCGGACGGCTGCAATGGTCCGCCAACCCGCAGTGAGCACAATCCCCCCAAACCCGATTGCAGTCGGCTGGCTCCAGATCAGTAAGCCTGCTGCAAAGCATCTGCATCGTAGAAGCGTGGCTGTCGCAGTGTTTTTCGAATGGAAAGCCGCTCATACCAGCCGGAGAAATCACTTAACGCTTCGCACGCCAGACCTGCGAAGTTCGCTCAAGATCCGCCGCCCGGCTGAATACCTAACAAATGGGATGATAGCAGCGCGCTGATACCGTTCCACATGATCTGAATGCCAATACAGAGGAGGAGAAACGACGAGAGCCGCACGATGACAGTCATCGCTGTTTTTCCGAGCATTCGAGCCAGGCGATCGGCGAACCCGTAACAAAGGTAAACACTCAGCGCAATCACGACCATAGCGATAAGCGCTGCAAGAATAATCCAAATGTGAAATCCATAACGCCGGGTGGAGTTTGCACCCAAGGTCACCGCCACCGAGATCGACCCCGGGCCAACTGTCAGCGGCAAGGTCAGAGGGTAAAACGCGCGGCCGAACACAGCTTGCGATTGCACATCCTTTCGTCGCTACAT
>JAFAWX010000037.1 GCA_019241535.1 Acidobacteriota bacterium
TACGAGCATAAATATCTGCTCGGCACCTCGCTGGCGCGCCCGGTCATCGCCAAGCATCAGGTTCAGCTGGCGCTCCAGGAAGGAGCCGGGGCGCTGGCCCACGGATGTACCGGCAAGGGCAACGATCAAGTCCGCTTCGAGCTGGCCTATCAGTCGCTGGCCCCTGATCTCAGAATTATTGCCCCCTGGCGCGAGTGGAGCCTGCGGTCGCGCGAGGACTGCCTGGATTATGCCGAAGCCCACGGCATCCCGGTCGCGGCCAGCCGGGAGAAGATTCACAGCCGGGACCGCAATTTGTGGCACCTTAGCCATGAGGGTGGAGAGCTGGAAGATCCCGCCCACGTGCCCTGTTCGACGACATGGCAGATTACCCGCTCGCCTCAGGATGCGCCCGACCGCGAGGAGCAAATCGAAGTGGGATTCGACCAAGGAGTGGCAACCGCCATAAACGGCATGCGCCTCGATCCTGTTTCTCTCCTAGAGTTGCTGAACGAGATCGGCGGCCGCAACGGCGTGGGCCGCGCCGACATTGTGGAGAACCGTTTTGTGGGCATCAAGTCGCGGGGCTGCTATGAGACTCCAGGCGGGACGCTGATCGTCACCGCGCACAGGGAATTAGAGGCCTTGTGCCTGGAGCGAGACTTGCTGCACTACAAGCAGCTTGTCGCCTTAAAATATGCGGAGCTGGTGTATTACGGGCTTTGGTTTACCGCTCTGCGTGAAGCCCTCGACGGGTTCGTCGAGAAGACCCAAAAGCAGGTGAGCGGCACGGTCAAGCTGTCCCTCTACAAAGGCAACGTCTCTATCGTCAGCCGCGAGTCTGAGAACTCGCTCTATCGCACCGGTCTGTCTTCGTTCACCATGGGCGATGACTATGATCAGAAAGATGCTGCGGGATTCATCCGCATTCTCGGCCTGCCGGCACGTTCGCGGGCGCGCAGGCGGGAGTCGAAACCGGAGGTGGCTTAATGAAAAAGATGTGGTCGGGACGCTTTCGCCAACCGCTTAACCCGGCGTTTGAACGCTGGCAGCGCTCCTTCCCGTTCGACTGCCGTCTGCTCAAGTGCGAACTCGAGGCCAGCGCCGCCCATGCCCGCGCCCTCGGCCGATGCGGCCTGCTTGGCCCGCAGGAGCTGTCGGCCCTGCTGGCGGGCCTGGAGGAGATCGGACGGCAGGTCTCGGCGCGCCGGGAGTTACTCGAGGACGCCGACGCGGAAGATATCCACCATTATGTCGAGAAGCGTCTGGCCTTGATCGTCGGCGATCTCGCCTACAAACTGCACAGCGGCCGCAGCCGCAACGAGCAGATTGCGACGGATTTGCGTCTGTACACGCGTTCCGCCTGCGATGAAATCTCGGCCGCGGTCTGCAGTTTGATTCGCGCCTTCGTCGCTCGTGCCGAGGAGGCGGGCGATGCGGCCATGCCCGCCTACACCCACATGCAACGCGCCGAACCGGTGCTGGTTGCGCATTGGCTGCTGGCATACGTCGAGATGTTGTGGCGCGATCTCGAACGGATCGAACAGTGCCGCCAGCGTGCCAATCGCTGTCCTCTGGGCACCTCGGCGGTTGCCGGCGCCAGTTTGCCGCTTGACCGCGAGCGGATGGCGCGAGAACTGGGTTTTCCTTCGATCACGGCCAATAGCGTAGATGCCGTAAGCGACCGTGATTTCGTTCTGGATTTCGTCAACGCGCTCTCGCTTATGGCCGTGCACTTGAGCCGCTGGGCGGAAGAAATGCTGCTCTTTTCGACCGTCGAATACGGCCTACTGCAGCTGCCCGAGGCGTACTCGACCGGCAGCAGCGCCCTGCCCCAGAAGATGAACGGGGACCTGTTGGAGCTGACGCGGGCTAAAGCCGGGCGAATCATCGGCCATGCCACTGCCCTGCTGGTTGCGACCAAAGGCCTGCCGCTCGCCTACAACAAGGACCTGCAGGAAACTCAGGAGCCGCTGTTTGATGCCGCCGAGACGATCATTTCATTGCTTCCCCTGCTTGCCGGATGGATGAACGCCGTCGAATTTAACTTCGAGCGCATGCACGCGGCAGCCGAGAGCGGCTGTATCAACGCTCTGGCCGCCGCAAACTACCTGGCGCGCAAAGGCGTTCCCTTCCGCATCGCTCATGAGCATATAGGGAAGGCCGTTTCCCTGGCTGTCGAGAGGTGCTGCGAGTTAGAACATCTTGAACTGGGAGACTTGCAGGCTATCGATTCGCACTTTGACGCGGATTTCTACGAGTGCCTCAAGCTTGAACGTGTCCTCGGCATGCATGACGTGCCCGGGGGAACAGCGCCGGAACGGGTTCGGCAGGCCATCGCCGCGGCCCGCGGGAGGCTGACCCTGATCGACGAGGAGGCCCATGCGCACGCGTGAAGCCCTGTTGCCGGACGCCGAGCGCATTCACGACCTGATCTCGTACTACTCGGGAGATGGCACGCTTCTGCCGCGTAGTCTGGGGGAGATCTGCGAAAACGTGCGCGACTTCATCGTGCTCGAGGAAGCGGGAAGGATCATTGGCTGCGGGGCGCTGCACCTTTACGGTCCGCATCTGGCCGAGATTCGCTCAATCACCGTGAATCCCGGTTATCAGAAGCGGGGAGGGGGAGAATTGCTGGTTCAGTCGCTCCTGTCGGAGGCGCGCGAGCACCAGGTGAGCTGTATCTGCCTGTTTACCCGCACCCCGCAGTTCTTCGCCAAGCTGGGCTTTATCGTCGGCCAGCGGGAAGATCTGCCGGATAAGATCAACCGGGACTGCCGCGTATGCCCGAGATATCACTGCTGCGATGAAGTAGCCATGCTGAAAGGAGAGCTACCCCGGTTTGCTGTTCCGCCTGAAGCCGCGAATTGGCTGGTAAAACTGCAGGTATGAACTGGGGCACGGTTTTTCTTCCTCAGGGCTTCAGATTCTCCGCCGTCAAGGCCGGGATCAAGGCAAGCGGCAGGCCCGACCTGGCGCTTTTACTGGCCGATGGCCCCTCGAGTGCCGCCGCTCTATTCACCTCGAATCAAGTGGTGGCGGCACCAGTTGAGGTAGGCCGCGCGGCACTTGAAAAAACCGGCGGGCGCATCCGTGCCGTGATCGTCAATTCGGGAAACGCGAACTGCGCCACCGGTGCTCGAGGGATCCTAGCCTGCCGGGCAATCTGTCGCCAGCTCGCGCGAGAACTGAAGGTCCGAGCCCCCGAAGTCTTCCCTTCGTCGACCGGCATCATCGGCATTCCCCTACCGAAAGAAAAGATCGACCGCAGGTTGACATCCCTGGTTGCGGGGGCAGAATCGAGCCTCCGCGGGCTGCACCGTTTCGCCGAGGCAATTCTGACCACGGACTCCGGGCCAAAGATGGCCAGCATACGATTGCCGGGGGCGAATTGGTCAATTACCGGCATCGCTAAAGGGGCGGGCATGATCCACCCGCAACTGGCCACCATGCTGGTCTATTTGATCACCGACATTGCCGCCACTCCGCGTGAACTGGCACGGATGCTCGCGAAGGCCGCGGACGAAACTTTCAACCTGATTTCAATCGATGGCGATACCTCGACCAACGACACCGTCCTGCTGATGGCCTCAGGGCAAAGCCGGACGAAACTGCGGCCGGTCCGGGTTGAATTTGAAAGAGGTCTTCGGAAAGTTTGCCGCTCGCTGGCCGAGCAGATTGTTCACGACGGCGAGGGAGTCGAGCGGGTTATCCGGTTGCAGATTGAACAGGCCAAAGACCGCACCGAGGCGCTTGCCGTGGCGCGCACGATTGCGAACTCGCTATTGGTCAAAACCGCCTGGGCCGGTGCTGACCCGAATTGGGGAAGAATTCTCGCGGCCATCGGCCGCAGTGGAGCCGAGGTCGATCGAGGCAGGGTCAGTATCCGCATCGGCGATCAAACCGTCTGCCG
>JAFAWX010000092.1 GCA_019241535.1 Acidobacteriota bacterium
CCGGGGAGACAAAGGGCCCCCGCCACAGGCGAACCGGGTTCTCAGTTGCCAGGATCCTCAGCTTGACGTTACGGTCGGCGTTGATCTCGCGAAGCTGCTCAGGGCTTGGCTCCGTGTACTGTCTAGCCACGTGCACGGTAATCTTCGGATAGGTTCCGCGGCCAATTCTGATTTTACGCACGATTTCACGCGGTCCGCCCGCGACGACCTCGGTTACCTTCAACTGGTAGTATCCGGGCGAGGTCTCAAGCGGAACACCGGCCAGCGCGTACCAGGAGGAAGGGCGCCGGCTGGGGATCTCATGGGCCGATCGGTCCTTCGCTAGTTGAAAGAAACTTATCTCGTGATTCATCCACCTGCCGGAAAGGGAGCGTACCCCCGCCGGCGCCCGTACGATAAACAGGAGCGGCGATCCAGCGACCGGAGCAATGGGCTGCCATTTTAGGAACCCGCTCCGTGCCTCGGATTGAGTACGTCCTTCGCCGCTCAGAAGGGGAAGGAGTAGGGTAAGAGCCACCATCGCCCAGGCAGGGGCCCTTCTGAGAGTTTGGCCTTTACGGCTGAGCATTATCTGAATCGTAACCAGCGGACGCACATGTCGCAAAGACTAAACCGCTCGCCGAGACCATCATATGTAACTGCGACGGCCAGGAACCAGGGATGCCCGCTGGTGACAGACCTGACTGCCGCCCTTGCGGTTGAGTGCCGTTTCCGGAAATGCTCTCGGGCAAGGACCGTATGCTAGTATTTACGGCTGCGAAAAAGCTTCGGGCCCGAAGAAACTCCCCGATTGACATCGAAGTATGAACGGGATGAAGGACACGCTTGGCGTTCTACTGGCCGGAGGTGCGGGTGAAAGGCTCTATCCTCTGACTCGGGATCGCGCCAAACCCGCCGTGACCTTCGGCGGCATTTACCGGATCGTCGATGTTACACTCTCAAATTGCATCAATTCCGACCTGCGACGGGTTTACATCCTAACCCAGTACAAGGCCCTTTCTCTTAACCGCCACATACGCGAAGGCTGGAATATCGTGGGTCGCGAAATCGGTGAATTTGTGGAAGTGCTTCCCCCGATGAAGCGGGTCAGCGATCAGTGGTACCAGGGCACGGCCGACGCTGTTTACCAGAACATTTATTCAATTGGCTCTGAGCAGCCTAAGCACGTGCTGATTCTTTCCGGCGACCACATCTACAAGATGAATTACGGCCTGATGCTGAAACAGCACTTCGATTCAGCCGCCGACGTGACCCTGGGCGCCATCCAGATCGATCCCGAAGAGACTTATCGCTTTGGAGTCATTGAGGTCGACTCCGACAACCGCGTCACCGGATTCGAGGAGAAGCCCACGTTTACCAAAATTCGCTCGCCGCAGAATCCGGACAAAGTTCCCGCCTCCATGGGAATTTACCTGTTCAATACGGACGTACTCATTCCCATCCTGCTGAAGGATGCCGAGGACGAGCGCTCCTCGCACGACTTTGGAAAGGATATTCTGCCGAAAATGGTCGACGAGTACCGGGTCTACTGCTTCGATTTTGTGGACGAGAACAAGAAAGAGGCCCTCTACTGGCGCGATGTGGGGACGCTTGAAGCCTATTACGACGCAAATATGGATGTCGTTTCGATCTCGCCGGTCTTCAACCTATACGACGAAGCCTGGCCGATTCGTACTCACCAACGCCAGTACCCTCCGGCCAAGTTTGTCTTTGAAGAGCCGGGGCGCACGGGACAAGCGCTCGATTCGATTGTTTCCTCCGGGTGCATTATCTCGGGCGGAACCGTACGCTACAGTGTGTTATCGCCCGATGTGCGCGTAAATTCCTTTACTGAACTGGACTCGAGCATTTTGTTCTCACACGTAAATATCGGCCGGCACTGCCGCATCCGCCGGGCGATCATCGACCGCGATGTCCACATTCCGGAAGGTACTACGATCGGTTTCGACGCGGAATCTGACCGGCAGAAGTTCTTCGTGACCGACAGCGGGATCACGGTGGTGACCCGCGACTACTCACTGTTTGAAAATCCCGTAACGGTGGACTACTTTACCAGCGAGTAAGCCCCTGTCCGGCTTTCACCCGGGACACGGCGCGATGGGCAGAGCCATCGCTTATAACGGCACATGCGGGGTGATTCTTAGGTGTTGCCGTAGAGGCTACTTCTTCAGGATCGGGTTATAGCCATCGCTGACCAGCTTGGCGCGCATCCCCTCGGCATCCTTGATATCGACGAATGGTCCGACTTGAACGTGGAAGAGCTTGTCCGGTTGGCTGGATACGATGGCTGAATACTGCCTTCCCTTGAGAGCTTCAACCAGAGCTTCGGCGTCTTCTTGCTTGGTAACGGCCGCAACCTGCACAAAGTACCCCTGAGCGCTTTCGGCCGTGGTTGCTGCACTGTCAGCCGCCGCAGCGGAAGTCGGGCTCCTGCCGGTGCTGTCCCGGTCTGCTCGCGAGGTGGAGCGCGGTGGCGCCTGCGGGGTTTTCGAGTCCGAGGGCGGGTGCGGCGATTTGCCGGCCGCGGAAGGCCGAATGGCGGCGACCGGGGCAGAGGCGGTCGACTCGGGTCCTGGCTTCGCGGAATTCTTGCCCATGCTGAAACCCATGCCAAAGAACACCGCGCAGAGAATCACCAGCCCGAAAAACAGGGCCAGCATCTTACCCATTCCTAAGGTGATTTCCGTGTCGTTTGCGTCTTCCAGATCAGATACCGGGGTCATAACCGTTAGAACCCTTACTCATTCATTTTGCTTCGGCGGACGCATCTTTTGCTAGTAACTTCTGAAGTCCGGAAAAGAAGTCGACAGGGACGGGGAAGACCACGGTGGTGTTCTTCTCCACGCCGATTTCCGTCAGTGTCTGTAAATAACGCAGTTGCACGCTGACCGGTTCGGCGGCCAGCAAATGGGCGGCATCGACCAGGCGCTGGGCAGCCGAGAATTCGCCTTCCGCGTGAATGATTTTCGACCGTTTCTCGCGCTCGGCTTCCGCCTGCTTGGCCATGGCCCGCAGCATCGACTCGGGCAGGTCCACCTGCTTCACTTCCACGTTCACCACTTTCACTCCCCAGGGCGCCGTGTGCGTATCGAGGATCGTCTGCAGACGGGCATTGATCTTGTCACGATGGGCCAGTAGTTCGTCGAGTTCCTGTTCGCCAAGAACCGAACGCAGCGTTGTCTGTGCGAACTGCGAAGTCTGGTACACATAGTTTGAAACCTCAACAACGGCGCGCGTAGGCTCGATCACGCGCAGAAAGATCACGGCGTTTACCTTCAGGGTGACGTTGTCGCGAGTGATGATGTCCTGCGCGGGTACTTCCAAGGCTTCCTGGCGCAGCGATATGCGCACCATGCGCTGCACCGGACCGAATACCAGAATCATGCCGGGGCCTTTCGGCGTCTGGCGAAGGCGTCCCAGGTTAAAGATCACACCGCGTTCATACTCTGCCAGGATCTTAATCGAGCTCAGGGCGTAAAACACGAAGATGAGGACGATCACAGCAATGGTAGTAAAACTCAGCCCAACTTCCATCAGGTACCTCCCGCCGGGATGTGTGCTGATTGTACTCGAATCGTTCAGGCAGGGGTGCCAGTGCGACTAGCATTGGTTCGTTTTGCCACCACTCATGTCTCCCAGGCCAGAAAAGGCAGGGGCGTTCCACGTGAGCTTACATGCTGCTCGCTTAGGCAGCGTGTCGTATCGACCGATGGTCTCGAGGTGATTCCAGGCGGATTGCCGTGTTCGAAGGTGAGAGTGGGATTAAAATGTTAGTTCGCCACGCTGTTAATCGCCATCTCACTCTTTGTGCCCGCCGGTTGCACCTCGAGCTGTAATCCTTCCACTTTTCGGATCACGACCCGATCTCCCATGGGCACAGGTGCCGATGCTATGGCGTCCCAGATCTCACCGTGAACAAGAACCTTCCCGACCGGCGACAGGGAAGTCTGCGCTATGGCCACTTCGCCCACCAGTCCTTCAGCCCCAGTGAGGACCTTGTTCCTGCGGGCGAGCAGCGCGATTGACATCAGAAAGACTGTGATTGTGCCCAGGGGGATGCTCACGGCGAGCGCCGTGGCCAGCTTTATCCGCATTTCGGGGATAGGCGCATCCACCAGCAAGAGAGCACCGATGACCAGGGTTGCCATTCCGCCGAGAGCCAGTACCCCGTGGGTTGCGAATTTTGCCTCCAGCGCGAATAAGACAAAAGAAGCCAAAATCAGCACCAGCGCGGCAAAGCGCGTGGGCAGAAGATTCAGGGCGAAAATCGCGAGCAAAATGAACACCACCCCAACCGTTCCCGGCAGTACCGCGCCCGGGTGGTTGAATTCTGCATAGAGCGCCAAGGCTCCGATTGCCAGAAGAATGAAAGCAACGTTCGGGTCCATGATGTAGGCCAGAATACGTTCCTTCACCGTCTCCTCGAGCAGCCGTTCGCGCTTTCCGGCTAAATTCAGCGTTACCGTAGTGCCGTCAAACCTTTTCACCGGTTTCTGGGCAATCTGGCGGAAGAGATCCTGTTCAGTCGGAGCGACGTAATCAATCAGCTTCTGGGCAAGCGCCTCACTGTCGGTGAATGATTTCGATTGGCGGACGGTGCTCTCGGCAATTTCCACATTGCGGCCGCGCTTGGCGGTGATCGAGCGCATCAGCGCGGCGGTATCATTTTCGATCTTCTCCTTCATGACCGAATCCGTCTGCCCACTGCCGATTGTGACCGGATGGGCCGCGCCGGTATTGGTGCCCGGTGCCATGGATGCTACGTCGGCGCTTTCGAGAATGAAAAAACCGGCTGATGCGGCGCGACTTCCACTCGGAGAAACGTAAATAATGACCGGCACAGGCGAGGCCAGGATTTTCTGAATAATTTCCCGAGTAGAGTCGAGCAGGCCCCCAGGGGTATTCAGGTCGATGAGCACGGCATCGTCTTTGCCTGCCGCTGCCTGCTCGAGCGCGCGCTCGATGCGCTCGGCCGTAACCGGCTGGACGGTATCGTCTATGACCACCTTCAAAATGTCGGCAGGCGAACAGACTACAAGCGCCACAATCAAGCCAGCAATACTAAGAATGTTTTGAAGGCGCATTGCAAGACCTCCGCGACTCGGCTGCTTTATATATTCTCTCGCAACTGAGCCCGGAAAGATAAACAGCTCAGGATGAATACATTAGGCTTGATCAGCGAGGGCATCTGGTAGTCGAGCCTCACGCAAATACTCCTGGCCAGCTCTTCGATAAAGAAGGAGTCCCGCTGATTTGGAATTACGCGCGTCGTGGGCGCGCATTCCGGGCCTGCCTTCGCCGCCAACACTCCACTGTCATCAAAGGGGGCGCTTTTCAGAGCAGGCATAACACCGCCCTGGTGCTTTGCAGACTGCGAACGTAGCCACAAGAAAGGCATCTCATTCAATCACGCGAGAGCTCTTCGCCTACGTGAATCGATTCCAGACGTTCATATCTCCGTGGACGCGACTGTCCGGTTGCAACGTAAATGCTTTGCTCGTCAATGGTCAGTCAGTTCACAATCAGTCGGAAGTTTCGAGAGCAGACACACTTGATTCATGCTCTTGATTCGCGGGTAGAGCACACATATATGAACCCGGCCATCCCCTGTTGGACATAATCGCATAAAAGCGGCATAATGTATTTATGCGAACAACCGTCGACCTTCCTGATGACTTATACCGCGCTCTGAAAGCCCGAGCCGGGCTGAGTGGGGTTACCTTGCGGCACCTTATTCAGCGGCTCATTGAGCAAGGCCTTCGTTACCCCGTTTCGCCCCACTCCGTTAAAACAAGGGAAGCGCCACCGGTCATCATCCCTGCCCGAGGAGTACCGATCCCTGCGATCTCACGAGGGGAGCTGGCGCGAATGGAAGAGGAGGAAGAAGAAGAAAAGCATGCGTGATTTGCTTGACGTCAGTGTTTGGCTTCCGCTCAGTGCACCCGACCATGTACACCATTTGCGAGCTCGGAGGTATTGGGAAAGCGAAGCGGTCGATAATCTCGCGTTTTGCCGAGTGACGGCTCTAGCTTTGCTGCGCCATTTGACGAACCCGCGGGTTCTAGGCGACGCAGTTCTCGGCGGTGCCGGCGCGTGGAAAGCGTTACAAACTTGGTTGACCATTCCACGCGTTACCTTCCTCGATGAACCTGTCGCTGTCGATGAGTGGCTGGGCCAATGGGCTACGCAACTTGACTTGCGGAGCGGGAACTGGACTGACGCTTATATCGCCGCCTTTGCGGTGGCCAGTGGTTGTCGGCTTGTAGCCTTTGATCGAGACTTTCTACTTTACCCTGGTATAGAGTTCCTACACCTGAGACCGTGATGTCCTATTTCGCGGCCGCCATCAGAAACCCACGAAGTCGTTTCCAAATGCGGGTGTCGTCTTATGAAATAACTTGTTAACTTCGGTTTGGCACCCAAGGTTCGACGAACTAGAAGCGACCTTGGCAACGTCAGTCCAAATCTGAGGATCGCAGCTGCCTGCCAGCGGTTGTCATACGATGCGGTGTTGACTGTCCTCTAGTTCCGCAACCGTTCCGGTCTTATGGTCATGAAACTCTAAGACCTGGCCGCCTGCTCCCGATTTCCGGGAATCTGTCCATCCCGGCAGCCAGGTATCGCCGGTGATCAGCCGCGCCCCACGTTCATACGTAATGTAGGACCACGCCCACTGGATCAGCACGATAAGCCGGTTGCGGAATCCGATAAGGAAGAAGATGTGGACAAATAGCCATGACAGCCAGGCAATATACCCGGAAACATGCAATTTTCTGAATTGCGCAACCGCCGCGGCGCGGCCAATAGTGGCCAGGCTGCCTTTGTCCACATAGTGAAAATCCGGGCGCGGTTGATTGTGAAGAGCAGCTGCGATGTTCTTTGCCACGGCCCGGCCCTGCTGCATGGCGACGGGCGCCACTCCCGGCAGCAAATTGCCCTTCTCGTCTTTCACTGCGGCGAGATCCCCGATCACAAAAACTTCCGGATGGCCGGGCAAACTTAGATCTGGCTTCACCAACACCCTACCAGCCCGGTCGATTGGGGCGCCAAGTTCCTTTCCGAGAGGCGAAGCAGAAACTCCGGCCGCCCAGAGGATCACAGCTGCCGGAATCGATTCCTTGTCGATCCACACAGCCCCAGGCTCTACCGCAGTCACCATAGCCGACTCGCGCACCTCTACCCCAAGCCGGTGCAGCTGGCGCACGGCGCTTCGGGAGAGATCAGGAGCATAGGAGGGCAGTATCCGCGGACCGCCCTCAAGCAGAACGATTCGGGCCCGTCTGGGGTCAATCGAGACAAACTCGTGCCGCAGCACGCGATGGGCGATTTCGGCTAAAGTTCCCGCCAGTTCGACTCCCGTCGGACCTGCGCCCACAATCACAAAATTCAGAGGCGGACTCGGTCCGCCGGCAAGCGTCTGCCGCTCCGCCAGCTCAAACGCCAAGAGCACCCGACGGCGAATTTCGAGTGCGTCTTCGACGGTCTTCAACCCCGGCGCCAGCGGCTCCCATTCCGGGCGCCCGAAGTAGGAATGGCGCGCTCCGGCCGCGACGATCAGATAATCATAGGGAACCTCCAGCTCGGGCAGTTTCACCACACGCCGCCCCAGATCAAATCCTTTGACCTCCCCGAGCAGGACTTCAATGTTTTTGCGGCCACGCAGAATCCACCGGATGGGAGCGGCAATCTCCGCCGGGGAGATTCCTGCGGTCGCAACCTGGTACAAGAGAGGCTGAAAGGTATGGTGGTTCTTGCGGTCGATAATCGTGACTTGAATCGGCAGCTTGGCCAAGGCCCGTGCCGCTTGGAGTCCCCCAAAGCCGGCGCCGATTACCACTGCACGAGGCCTGATTTCCGCCATCGGCCACCCTCCTCGCCTCTGATGCTATCTCGGCTGTGAGCTGCGCATCTGAACGTTATATAGATTCGTCTATGTCGGGGAAGTCGGAACTTTTTTCACCGCTACAGTCCACCTCAGGGGCGCGAGAACCGGGAAGGTTACGGGGGGGATGGTTCAAGCATCGGCGAAGTCTGCTCGAAATTGTCCTGGTATTCGGCCTTATTCTCGTCGCGGTATGGACGCCACAGGGAAGACTGAACAGCTTGGTCTCGATCGTCGCCGCTGCCTGCGTTGTAGGGTTGAGTATCGCCGGTGAGTGGACGCCTTCTCAACTGGGTCTGACCCGTCCTCTGGCCGGTGCCGGTCACATACTCCTGGTGGGAGTGCTCCTGTCGGTGACTATCATGTTGATTGGCATCCCGCTGCGGTTTGCCGGTGCCGGTTACGGCCTGCCCTGGAGCCGGTCCTGGCAATATGCGATCTGGTCGTTGTCGCAAGAGTTCATTCTGCAATCGATCTTCTTTGTGCGTTTCGAGAGCATGCTGGGCAGCCGCCGGGCGGTCATTGCTGCCGCTGCGCTATTTGCGGTTGCCCATCTACCCAGCCCAGTGCTGACATTAGTTGCTTTGGCGGGCGGCATAGTGTTCGCGGAATTGTTTCGTCGCTGGAGAAATCTTTTTCCGCTGGGGATCATCCACGCCGCGCTGGGGCTTACCATTGCCGCCAGTTTACCCGATAGGTGGCTGCACCATATGCGCGTAGGCATCGGCTACTTGAAGATTCACCCGTAAAAAATTCGACGAGCCCAGGTCGGCACGACGAGAGCATTCCAGCCTTTAAAGTCCGAATGCGCTCCTAACCCAGCCACGGCGGGCGATCATTGCGATAACGTCGCCAGAAATCACGTTCGCAGGGGCATGGCTTGGATCAGCATTTTTCATGCTATCCTGCGCTCACCGCTGGTTTCCGGGATCGCACGTGCTCTCCGAATTGCGCCTCGAAAATTACGCCGTGGTCGATAACCTCGCAGTCGAGTTCGCTCCTGGACTGAATCTGTTAACCGGCGAAACAGGTGCGGGAAAATCCATCGTGGTCGACGCCCTGGCGCTGCTTATGGGTGAGAAGGCTTCGCCCGATTTGGTACGCTTCGGCGCCGAGCGCGCCGTGGTGCAAGCAGTATTCGAAGTGGAGTCCGGGTCCGAAGATATCGTGCTCGGAGTTCTTGAAAGTAACGGCATCGACGCCGAGCAAGCGGATGTGATTTTGCGCCGCGAGATATCCGCCAAGGGCCGGGTGTTCGTGAATAATCAACCCGCCACGGTTTCTGTCCTCCGGCAATTGGGACCTCATCTGGCCAGCATTCACGCCCAGAACCAGTCCTTGGCATCTTTTGACGGCGAAGTCTGCCTTCGCCTCTTAGATAGTTTTGCCGATGTTCGACTCGACGACGTAAGGCACCATTTCAGGAGCTGGAACGAGGTCAAGGATCGAATCCAAGAACTCGAGCAGAGCGAACAGGACCGGCTACGCCTGGTGGATCTTTGGACATTTCAGAAGCGCGAGATTGACGGTGCCAAAATTCTGCCGCGCGAGGACGAACGACTCGAGACGGAAAAGCGCGTGTTGGCAAATGCCGAAAAAATCCGCAAGGCCGCGACTGAAGCCTTTGATCTTCTATATGAAAGCAGCACGTCGGCCTCGAGCTCGCTCGGAACTGCCCAGAGACATATTGAGGAACTAGTCCGCTACGAGCCGATGTTCCAGGAAACCATCGCCCTGCTCGACTCGGCCCGAATTAACGTCGAAGAGGTGGGTGCCAGGTTGCGGGATTACGCCGCCGGCGTCGAGTCTTCGCCTGAGCACCTAGCGGAAGTCGAAGATCGATTGGCCTTGCTCGATCGGTTAAAGCGTAAATACGGACCGAGCCTAGAAGATATCGCCAGACTGGGCGAGGAACTGGTTCGCAGGCTTTCCGAAATCGAAAAACGCGACGAGATTCTCGGCGGGCTCCGCATGGAGCTCGCCACCTGCCGGGCGAGATACCTGGAGAGTGCGCGCGTGATTTCGAAGCAACGTCAGGAGGCGGCGGTGAGGCTTCAAAAAGTGGTCGAAGCCGGCATAAACCAGCTGGCCATGAAGGCACGCTTTCGCATCGAAATCGCCGGCGGGCAGCAGGAGGGCGAATGGACCTCATCGGGTTTTGATCGCGTCGAGTTCATGATATCGACCAATCCCGGAGATCCGATGCACCCGCTTGAGAAGATCGCATCCGGAGGTGAACTCTCCCGCGTCATGCTGGTATTGAAGGCAAGCGTCGAGGCGCGTCCGGAGAAGAGGGCCGGGGGCGTTCAGCGCACGCTGGTTTTCGATGAGATCGATACCGGTATTGGGGGCCGTGCGGCCGAAGCGGTAGGCAAAAAGCTGAAATCACTAGCGCGGACGAATCAAGTGCTTTGCGTCACCCATCTGCCACAGATCGCGGCACTCGCCGACCATCACTACTTGATCGAGAAAAAGCGGGTCGGTGACCGAACCCGCACCATCGCGCGACGAATTACCGGCAGCGAGCGCACCGGAGAGATCGCCAGAATGCTGAGCGGCGCGAGGTTGACGGAAACCTCGTTCAAGCATGCCGAGCAGATGCTGAAAGCTAACGCATAGCCAAACAACTGAGCCTCACCTGAGATTAGCTTGAGCGCAGATCAAATCGTCGAAGTCGCTGGCAGGCACCTGAAGCTCACGAACCTGGACAAAGTCCTCTATCCGGGCGCCGGATTCACCAAAGGCCAGGTGATCGACTACTATGCGCGCATTGCTCCGGTGATGGTGCCCCATCTGGCTGGCAAGCCGCTAACCTTGAAGCGTTATCCGGACGGGGTCGATGCTCAGCCTTTTTTCGAAAAGAATGCCACCAAGCACCGGCCCGACTGGGTCCAGACCGCCCCCATCTGGAGCGAGGCCAACAAGCGCAACGTCAATTACATTCTCGCCAACGATCTTGCTACCCTGGTCTGGGTAGCCAATCTGGCAGCTATCGAGCTCCATCCCTCGCTCTCGCTGGCCCGCGATATCAACTGTCCGCGATCCCTGGTCTTCGATCTGGATCCCGGCCCTCCGGCGAACATCGTTCACTGCTGCCAGGTGGCAATCTGGTTGCGCGCCATCTTTGAGCACTTTCGACTCCAAAGTTTTCCCAAAACTTCGGGCTCGAAAGGTATGCAGATCTACGTACCCCTGAATACCAGGACCAGCTATGAGGAGACTAAACCTTTTGCTCATGCGCTCGCCAGACTGCTTGAAAGCGAGCATCGCGAGCTGGTTGTTTCGGAGATGAAAAAGGCCATACGCACGAACAAGGTGTTTGTCGATTGGAGCCAGAACGACGAACACAAAACGACGGTCAGTGTTTACTCGCTACGCGCACGCGAGCGCCCGACAGTCTCGACTCCTATTACCTGGGAGGAAGTGGAACGTACTTTTAAGAAAAAAGATGCCAACCTGCTTGTTTTTGAGTCGCAGAAGACTCTGGAGCGCGTGGATAAAATGGGCGATCTATTTGCTCCTCTGCTTACGCTGAAACAGAAGCTGCCTAAAGTGCCGGGTATCGGGGAGGGGGAATCGAGAGCGCTGGCAGCCGGAATTACCAGTTCACTTCGAAGCAAGCAAGAAGACGCTCGTAAGAAATCACCGGGCCCGCGTCGCTCGGCATCTCGCCGCGCGACGCCAAAGGTATAATTCCGCGTTCAAGCGGCGCCTCCGACAGCGTCACACGCTGAAGCCTCGAGGAACTCAGAATGGCACAATCCTACGTCGGCACTTCCGGCTGGGCTTACCCCAGCTGGAAACCCGGGTTTTATCCGGAGAAACTGCCACAAACAAAGTTTCTCGATCACTATGCGAGTCAGCTGAACACGGTCGAGGTGAATCTCACCTTCCGTCAACTGCTGAAAGAGACGACTGCGCGGAAGTGGCTCGCTCAAACGCCGCAGGAGTTTCGTTTCACCATCAAAGCCCACCAAGTGATCACACATATCAAGCGCCTAAAAGACTCTGCCGAGTTCCTGGCGCGGTTTCTTGCGACCCTTGAACCGCTGGCGCGGGCGGGAAAAATTGGTGCGCTGCTGTTCCAGTTGCCACCCAATCTCAAGATGGACGCCAGTCTGCTCGAAGAGTTCACCACGGCGATACCCCGCTCGCTTTGTGCGGCATTTGAATTCCGTCACGACTCCTGGTTCGCAGACGTAATCTTCTCCCTGTTGAAGCAGCATAACCGGGCGCTCTGCATCGCCGAAACCGAGGAGCGCTCTACGCCCGACGTCGTCACCGCCGATTTCTGTTATTACCGCTACCGCAAGCCCGCCTACAGCAGGGAAGAGCGCCGTGCCATGCTTAGCCGCATCGAAGAGCATCTGCGCTCGGGACGCGACGTTTACGCCTACTTCAAGCACGAGGAAACGCCCCAGGGAGCTATCTATGCTGTAGATCTGCTGAAGGATGCACGCGCAGCAGCTGCCGAACCTGGCTGAGGACTTACGTTGTAATTCAAAATGGAGATACTCGAGTGGTGTCTTCCGGAGACAATTCCCCTTCCCGCATCATCCCCGCCTTTATTGATTTCCTCAAAATCGAGAAGGGGCTCGCCGCGCTGACTCTCGCCGCCTATAAGCGGGACCTCGGACAATTCGCCGTCTATGTTGAACGGCAGAAACGTACTCTGTTGAGCGCCCGCCGGGAAGAGGTACGCGGCTTCATCGAGCAGCTGTTCGCAAATTCGATCGATGGCCGCTCCGTGGCTCGAAAACTCTCCGCCCTGCGCCATCTGTATCGTTACCTGTTACTCGAAGGAATGGTTGAACGCGACCCGACCATGAACCTGCCTTCGCCGAAACAGTGGAAGGTGTTGCCCAAATCCATGGCGCGACGGGAGATCGAGGAAATGCTCGGGGGCGAGACCACCGAGGTTTCCACCCGACGGCGGGAGGCGATCAACTCCCGGAACCGGACGATGCTTGAGGTTTTCTATGCGGGCGCGCTCCGGGTTTCAGAACTCGTAAGTCTTCGCATCGCCGACGTGAAGCTCGAAATGGGTTACGCCCTGGTGCGCGGCAAAGGTGACAAGGAACGCATCGTGCCTCTCGGTCGATCGGCGCAGGAAGCACTCTCGATCTATCTTCGCCACTCGCGCCCGCGCTTGGTTGGGGCAAAACAGTCGCCGCTCCTGTTCATCGGACGCGGGGGCAGACCACTTACCCGGCAGCGGGTTTGGCAGATGGTGAAGACCGTTAGTGGCAAGTCGGGAGGCCGCGCCAGCCCGCATATGCTGCGTCACAGCTGTGCCACGCACATGGTCGAAAACGGCGCCGATTTGCGCACCGTGCAAACAATTCTGGGTCACGCCGATATTTCTACCACCCAGATCTACACCCATGTGGCGCTCGATCGCTTGAGAAGCGTCTATCAGAAACACCATCCCCGGGCAAAGGCGAGGTAAGAGAGAAGTCTCGAAGGCTGAAGCGGGCGTTAGAGAGGTGGCTGGCACCGCGCAGGTAAGACAAGTCATCATGATGACCCAGGCCAGAACAATGGTGCGTGAAGCGATCGACAACTTTCTCGCCTCCCTGCGTGAGCGCGACGCCTCCGCACACACCGTTAAAGCGTATGCGGGCGATTTAGGGAATTTTGTCCAGTTTGTCGGCGCACGAAACTGGAGGGACATCGACCACGTAACCATTCGTGGTTTTCTCTCCCACTTGTATGAAAAAGGCCTGAGCAAGACCTCTGTGGCCCGCAGTCTGTCGGCAGTTCGCTCACTCTACCGTTGGCTCGGTCAGGAGGGGCAGGTTGAGCACAATCCCGCGAGCCTCGTCTCCACTCCCAAGCTGCCCAAAAAGTTGCCCCGCGTCCCCACGATCGAAGAAATGAACTCGGTACTCGACGGAGATATGGCTGAAATCGCCTCTTTTCCCGAACGCGACCACCTGATGCTCGAATTGCTTTACGGCTGTGGAATCCGCAATTCGGAACTGGTAGGGATCGATCTCGACGATGTACATCCGAACTCGGATGCGATTCTTATTCGTGGGAAGGGAAAAAAGGAGCGCTATGTGCCGTTCGGGGAGCGAGTGAAAGAAGCGCTTCGAGACTACCTGCCTGCACGGCAGGCGTTTCTTTCGCAGTGTGGAACCCGCACCCGCGCGCTGGTTATCAACCGACGAGGCGGCCGGCTCACTACCCGCAGCGTGGGCCGAATCATCAAAAGGATCGCAGTCAGCAAGGGTCTCTCGCCCGAGACCCATCCGCATACGCTGCGACACGCTTTCGGCACTCACATGCTCGAAGAGGGCGCGGACCTGCGCGCCATCCAGGAACTGCTGGGGCATGAGCGCTTGTCGACCACACAACGCTACACTCAGCTTTCGATGAAGCAGTTGCTGCAGGTATACGACCAGACGCACCCCAGGGCGAAGTAACCCTAACTACTTCTCGCCGGTTGCTGCGCAAGTGAAGCTTGCCGCCAGGTTCGAATCACCGTTCCGGTACCTGCTAACTTGAGGATAAGGACAGAGTGGACGGGTCATCGTTGGCGAGGTCTCCTGCAGAGAGTACCCGTCGCCTGCGTACTTGCCGGCAATTAATGTGGCTGGGACAGCCTTCCCTTCTACCCACTGTTCGAGCGCCACGCGTATGCTGTGTTGCGGATCCGTAGCCGCCCATTTGCCCACCTGCCCGAAGGAATCGGCACCGGGCCCGTCGGCACAGTGCTGCATTCCGGGAACCATGTACAGGCGAAGGAATGAATCTGCGGCCGGCTGCCCCAGCTTCGCCACTACGCTTTGGTAATAGTCGATCGAGGCGATCGCCGGAATTGCCGGGTCTTCCCATCCGTGGTAAACAACCAGCTTGCCTCCATGCGCGCGGAAGGCCGAAAGATCCGGGTCTGTGGCATTAAGCGCTGCAGCCGTTTTTTCCTGTGCAGCCTTAATTCCGCTCTCCACCCGGAATGTTCTGTAGTCCCAATCGGGCTTCTCATAAACCATGTTTGAGAAGTATCCGGTCCCGAACAGAGCCAACAAGCTCTGCCGGGGAGCTGAGCCGGTGATCCACGTGGCCCAACCTCCGTCACCCTCCTCGGCCCCCGGCAAAAAGCCGGGGTAGAGAAGGTGCCCCTCGGAATCGCGAAGGCCGTCGTAGATCTTTCTGAGGGCCGTCGCCTGCTGGCTGGTCAGGCACTTATCCGGTGCTTGTCCAGTTTTGCACTGAATTGTTGCAGGGTCGAAGTGACACTGCCGGGGGTCGTTCAAAATGCCGTCGCGGAGCCCGTCCAGCTCGTCGCAGGCCGCCTGCACCGCGTGAGAAATCACAGGTATTTGGGAGCGATCGATAAAACTGGCCGGATCGAGGGTAAGCGCCTGGGTATCCGCTACCGCTGCGCTCAGCAGCGCGGTCCAGTTGTTGGCCGGAGCACCGGCAAGAATGCCGTCGTAGTCAGCCGGGTAGCGCTGCGCCTCCATGAGTGCCTCCCGACCTCCATCGGAGCAGCCGGCGAAGTAGGAACGTGTTTGTGGCTTTCCGTAAAAAGCCTCGACCACGCTTTTAGCCACGCGAGTCATCTCGTGAATGCCGCGATGGCCGAAGTCGACTACCTTTTCTGGATGGCCGAGAGCCCAGGTGGCATCGACCGGTGAACCGGTGTGACCAGTATCGGTGGCCGTGACCGCATAACCTTTGCTCATGGCAGCGCCCAGCTGGAAGTAATCCACCATGCCGGCGAAGCCGCCGTTTCCAATTGCCTGCAATTTGCCATTCCAGCCGGCGGCGGGCATCCAAACCTCGATTTTTATCTGGGAATCACGCGACGGCTTGGCCTCTGCCGAAATTCGGCAAAAAGGCGGCAGGTTCTTGTAGAAGGGCGATAAGTCGCGACCGGTAAAGGGTGCGGCCGGACCATTAAACCCTCCCTGCGGTACCAATTGTGCCCCGGTAATGGTTGTCGACGGCAGCTCAAGGCGGGAAAGCTGCTCGCAGCGAGCTGCGCCAGAGGTCTCCTTTGACATCGATGCCGATTGCCCCAATGTCGGAAAGGTGTTTGCGAGTATTAAAGAGAAGAGCACGAAGCGAACTACGCCAAAGTGGATCGACATGATCTGTGCCATCTCCTATTTACTTGAGGACGCCCGAAGATTACCAGAACTCGGCCGGTTGGCATCGGTCGTCGGCTAAGAACCATCCTTGGCGCTCAAGCGAGCGCCTGTTCCTGCGGGGAATCCAGTCGCCGGCGGCGCATGCCGGTGCAAACAGTGCGAGGGCATCAATCTGCGTCCACCGTGGCCCGACAACCGCGAAAGCGACTTCGGACCTGAGGTCAGCTCTTCCGGGTCAGCCAATTCGTCCAGCGAGGAGACCGGCCAGCAAGGCAAATGAAAGTCCATAGACGCCAGGGACAATGTTTTCAACCTGCGGAGAGTGGTTGTTTGCGGTCGGAACTTTGGATTCACCCTGCCATCGGCACATTTAGACTAGTCGCATACTAGTCGAATGGAGGTATAAGTGGCGAGCGGGCAGAGTAGCAACACTGTCGGCGCTTACGAGGCAAAGACCCATTTGTCCAAGCTGTTAGAGAAGGTTGAAGCGGGCGAGGAGATCACGATTACCAAACATGGCGTACCCGTGGCCAAGCTTGTGCCCGTGGAAGAGAAAGCAAGCGCAGAGCAGCGCGCGGCCGCCATTGAACGGATTCAGCAGCTGGCCACTCGTCTATCCTTGGGCGGATTGAAGGCCAAGGACCTCATTAAAGAGGGCCGCCGATGAGCGCGGCGTTTGTCATTGATTGTTCGATCGCCATGGCTTGGCTGTTCCACGACGAAGCGACGCCGAAGACGGCGGCCTGCTGAATCGATTGGCAACCGAGACGGCACTTGTGCCTACCTCGTGGTTCATTGAGATTACGAACGTCCTCGCGATGGCGGAGCGCAAGGGACGCATCACTGCGACGCAGTCGGATGCTTTCATCGCCGACCTGAGCAACCTCGGAATCGAGCGAGACGAAGAAGCCGCTGATCGCGCCTTTACACATCTTCTTGCATTGTGCCGAACACATCGACTAACCAGCTACGACGCGATCTACCTCGATTTGGCCGTTCGCCGAAGGTTGCCGTTGGCCACGCTTGACGACGGCTTGGGGAGAACCGCAAAGAAATTGGGCGTGGGGATCTTAGGTTAAAAAATCGACGATCGCATATGCTGTGCTTGGCCAGAGTGGCGTGAATGCAGCCGTCAACGCCACGAAGGCCTCCCACGCCGTGGAATGCGGACGCACCTTGGCCACGCGGAATGGTAGGAAGGCCGAGATTGCAAAGATTACGTATCCGAGAACGACACTGCTCATTGTGCGCAGCATGGTTGCACTGTGATCAGAAGCAGGGCGCTCGCGCGCGGGACGAATTGACAACCCCTCTCAGGAGTCATCTCCTCCCAGCCTGCGCTCCAAATGCGCTCGCGCGTCTGTGACGGCGGGAAGCGAGCGGACAACCTTGATCGGAAATCCGCAAAGCTCCGAAACTGGTCCGAGGCATTCCTTCAATCTCGGATTCTGTACTCTTATCTCCTGTGGCAAGGCATGCGCGCTGCGCACGGCTTTAATGATCGCGCATACCAGAAGATCGCCGGCCGAAGCAGCGGGACTGCCAATTTCCGGGGGAAAGACGATTCCGGTGTCTGCATCGGCTGCCAAAGCAACGCATCCGAGCGCTTTGCGTTCGTGCCTGCGTCCGATCAGTGCTGTGCTGATGAAATAGTCAATTTCCATGACCCCACGCACTATGTAGTCAGAATGACGTAATTCATGCAATTGCTCGTCTCTAAGCTGTACCGCCGGGAGGGGTGGTTCGGGCGGCAAGCCGCATTTCGTCAATTCGACGCGAAACTCCGGTTTGTCCCCTTTTCTTTCTACTCGCGTGAGCAGGGGGAAAGTATCCGCTTGCTGCCAGTAGGGTACCTCCCCGCCGAATTTTGAAACGATCGAACAGGTCGTAATCATGGCACGGATAGCCTCCGCCAAAGTCTGCCCCTCTTCTTCTGTGACGAACCAGGGGCGAAACCCGGGACGGATAGCGCGGAAAATGGGCGAGCCTTTCGCCGTTTGCCTATGGCCCACTGCGGCGAACAGCCTGCGGTCCTCGGGCTCAAGCTCTCGCTTGGCCACAAACTCTACGTAGACGCTGTGTTGACCGCCAAAGAACTCGCCGGGACCGCTGATTTCCTGGCTTTCCATTTTGCGGAACAGGCGAAGGCTCTCAGCGCCAATGTAGGCGTACATGGCCACAACCTGGCCGAGAACGCCCATCATGGAGCAGTAGCAGGTTTCCTGCGTGATCGGATCCCGTACGAGAACCAGCTCGGTTTCACTGATCAAATTCCAGGGCTGCATTGCATACAGTTGGGCAGCCAGTCCACACAAGGTTTCCATCGTGGCGAAGGAAGGCGGATTCTCGCCCGAGAGTTCCTTCACAAAAAAGAACTTCGGTTTCCGGCTGGCCGCAGTTGCATGTTTCCTTGGCATTGTGCGCCACGGCCTCAGTACGTCCAATTCAAAACTCCGTAGTTAATTTGATTCTCTTTGGAGTTATGCGTGAGGCTTCAGCGGGAGATTATAGACCTCACGAGATTCCCCTTCCTGACCAGCAGGCGCCACGCTTGTCGATATTTTGAATGAATGACACCCATACTCCATTGCGGAGGCGCTAAGGAAGCGGAGGTCTTGGCTCTTCTTCTTTGCGGCGCAACTCTTCCCACATTCGAATGACGGTTTCTCGAAGCTGCGCGGTCAATGCCGCATATGCTTCCTCCGATGCGGCGGACTCGGCTGGCGGCACGAGTGGCTCGCCAATTTTGATCTTCAGGGGTGCGAATCTTTGGAAGGGTTTCCCGCGGGGCCAAGCCTCATAAAACCCCTCAATTGCCACCGGCACAATCGGGACCTGGAGATGGACGGAGAGAATGGCCGCGCCTTTCTTGAATGTCTTAGGGGTGCCATCGATCGAGCGTTCGCCCTCCGGGTAAAGAAGCAGCGACATTCCCTGCCGCAGACCCAATGCTCCAGCCTTCATGGCAGGGATCAGATTCGCATCAGGGTCGACCACCACCACCCGCAGCAACCGGGCGACCCGCGTCATGAGGCCGGCCCCGAATATTTCGCTTGTGCCTACGGCGAACATGCGTTTCAGGCGCCAAAAAGGCAGCACTCCCAGCAGGGGAACCGGATCAAGGAAACTCTGATGGTTGGAACAGAGGAGATAGGAGCCCGAAATCGGAAGTTTATCGAGGCCTTCCACTTCGAGCCGCGATACCGTCCGCCAGACGAGCTTCACGATGCGCGTCAGCACGAAAAGTAACCGGTCGACGAGCGGCCGTGGCTTGCTCATTCCGAACCCGCGTGGATCGCTCGGATCCTCGTTCAGTACCGAGCGCCAGCCGGCGAACTGCTTTCGCACCGCGGGTTTTTGCGAGGCGGCGCTTTCGCGGACAGCCTCGACGAGATCATGCACCGTGTAGATCTCGGCCATGCGCGATTCCTCTATGGCGCCACCCAGTTCCTGTTCGAGCGCGATCAGGAGCTCAATGCGGCGCATGGAGTCGAGCCCGAGATCAAGCTCCAGATTGTCGCTTGGCTGAATGCTTCGAGGATGGCTAGGCGAGTATTCACGGATTATGTCTAGGGCCTTCCCGACTGCGGGGTCCTCTAGCCAGGCGGTTTCTTCCGCGGTTAGAGGCTTCGACACCGCCAATTCGGTTCCCGAAGCGCTATTGCTTTCCTCGCGTACGCGCTTTTCGATTTCAAAGCGCTTCAGTTTGCGCGTGCTCGTCCGCGGCAAGTCCCGCTGCCAGATCTCATAGCCGCTTATTCTTTTGGTTGAAGGCAATTTGGCCGAGAGGCCTTCAACGTCGAAGCGTATGACTTCCTTGGCGTTGACTACCTTTCGCTGCCGCAGCACGTCGAAATTCGGCACGATGATCGCGTACAGCTTGTCTCTGCCGGCTTGACCCTCCATTCCCAATACGCAGATCTCCTTAATGAAAGGCGACTGCAGGTAATGTGCCTCGATTTCCTCGGGATAAATGTTTTTTCCATTCGAAAGAATGATTACTTCTTTCTTCCGGCCAGTGATAAAGAGGTGGCCGTCAGCATCGAAGTAACCCAGGTCGCCTGTGTGCAGCCAGCCGTCTTTAAGAATCTCGGCTGTCGGCTGGGCGCGGTTCCAGTAGCCCTTCATGACGATCGGGCCGCGAATTAGGATCTCGCCAGTCGCAGGTCCTCCATCGTCGGGGGGCTGAACATCGATAATTCGTGCTTCCACTCCTCTTAAGGCCTTGCCCACGGAGCCGATGATGTTGTCTCGAGGCGAATTGACGAAGGCACCCCCGCAAGTTTCCGTCAGGCCGTATGCCTGAAGCACATCGATACCGAGCGCGTAATAGTCGCGTGCAATCTGCGGATCAAAGCGCGACCCGCCAGTTACCAGATAGCGCATCCGCCTGCCGAACAGGGCATGGATACGGGCAAAGAAGATGCGTCCGAAATTGAGCCCCAGACACCTGGCCAGGGAATTCATGCGCATCGTCGTGGCGAACAGGGCCCGCGCCGCTCTCCCCCGGCGATCGACTTCTTTGAAGATACGCTCGTGAATCAGATAGAAAAACTGGGGCACGACGGCAAAGGCCGTAATCTGGCGGTCCTGCAACGCTCGCAGCAGCTCGGTCGTATTCAGGGTGGAGAGGAACACGGCGCGGGCGCCGGCGACCAGCGGCAACAGCAGGTTAGCCATTTGCGAGAGGACATGAAACAAAGGAAGCACGCCGAGAATTGCATCTTCAGGTCCGAGGTCCGCCCAGGCGAATACGGCCTCGGCTTCGGCCAGCAGGTTGGCATGGGTCAGCATTACTCCTTTGGGATCAGCTGTCGTTCCCGACGTGTATAGAATCGACGCCAAATCATCGGGTTCGCGCGCCACCGGCTGAAAACGACTGTTCGGGCTTGCGAAGATCTGGTCGAAATCGGTCTCCCCATTTTCCGTCGCGGTCACCGGCTGCTCGCGCTTGCTGGTTTCCTCTAAGCGCGTGGCGCTCGAGCGGGAAGCTGGCTCGGTCACTACGATCCGGGTGGCGGTTATCGAGGCCGCCTCCCGCGCGATTTTTACGTGCTTCACATCGGAAATCACCAGCGACGAACCGCTGTCTTTGAGAAGCAGGGCGACTTGACGAGGGTCGTAGGCGGCATCGAGTGGCACCGCCGTCCCCCCGGCCGCGATGATGCCCAGATAGGCTGCAATCCAGCGCGGGTGATTGTCGGCCAGAATGGCCACGCGGGAGCCTGGCTGCATGCCGCAGGAAACCAGCCATGCTCCGAGCGACTCCGCCATTTGCCGCAGCTCGGCGTAACTGTGGCTCTCGGTCCCATCCGGCCGCTGGATCTCGACTGCGATATTTTGGGGCCAGCGATCGGCGCAAGCGACAAAACGATCGTAGAAGGTAGGCACTTGGTCGGGAAATATACACGAAACCCTGGCCGGTCAGTCTGTCGTTCCCAATGTCAAACGTGGTGCCCCACAGGAGTGGGCCTGACTGGCGTCAAGCGTACGTCGGGGTGGTAGCCTTGCGAGCGACTTACATCGTCGGCCGGCATCTAATATTATGCTAGGCTTTTAGAGAGATTGGACGCTCTGCCGGCGAAGGAACTCCAGATTTGATCAACACGTTGTTAGGCAAGGTCTTCGGGACCAAAAACGAGCGCGAAATCAAGCGCCTGCTGCCCCGGGTTCAGGTTATTAACGCGCTCGAGCCCGCGATTGGGAAACTCTCGGACGAAGAACTGCGCACCAAGACCGAAGAGTTTCGCCACCGCATCCAGGAGCGCCTCAGCCGCATTCCCCAGGAGCCCGACGCTGCTCCCGACCGCCAGAAAGAGCTTGACGATGAGCGCCTCCAGGCCACAAACGAGGTGCTCAACGACTTGCTCGAAGAAGCCTTCGCCGTGGTACGCGAAGCCGGGCGCCGCGTGCTCAACATGCGTCATTTCGACGTACAGCTGATCGGTGGCATGGTGCTCCATCAGGGCAAGATCGCCGAAATGAAGACCGGTGAAGGCAAGACCCTGGTGGCAACTCTGCCGGTTTACCTGAACGCCTTAAGCGGGCGCGGCGTGCACGTAGTCACGGTGAACGACTACCTCGCCAAGCGCGACTCGGAATGGATGGGTCAGCTTTACCGCTTCCTCGGCCTGACGGTTGGGGTCATCGTGCATGATCTCGACGACCAACAGCGCCGCGACGCCTACGCCGCCGACGTCACCTATGGAACCAATAACGAGTTCGGCTTCGACTACCTGCGCGACAACATGAAGTTTGATCTGCGGGAATGCGTGCAGCGTGGCCATAACTTCGGGATCGTCGACGAAGTCGATTCCATCCTGATCGATGAGGCGCGTACTCCCCTCATCATCTCGGGGGCAAGCGAAGAATCTACCGACAAATACGCGCGCGCAAACCGTATCATCCCACGGCTCGACAAAGGGGAGGAGATTCCTGGCCCGCCCGGAGAACCGGCTCAGCTGACGGGCGATTACGTGGTGGACGAGAAGCACCGCAACATAACTGTTACCGACGAAGGCTGGGAGAAAGTCGAGCAGTTGCTCGGTATCGGCAACATCGCTGACCCGGAAAACTGGGACCTGAAACACCACGTCGAAACCGCCATCAAGGCGCACGCCCTTTACCACCGCGACGTGGAGTACGTGGTCAAAGACGGAGAAGTGATCATCGTAGACGAGTTCACCGGCCGCCTAATGCCCGGGCGCCGCTGGTCCGACGGCCTCCACCAGGCAGTCGAAGCGAAGGAAGGGGTCAAGATCGAGCGTGAGAATCAGACGCTTGCCACTATCACCTTCCAGAACTATTTCCGCATGTACAAGAAACTGGCCGGCATGACGGGCACGGCGGAGACTGAGGCCACGGAATTCTCGAAGATTTACAACCTCGACGTGGTTGTAATTCCCACGAATAAGCCGCTGCGGCGGCTGGAAAATCCCGACCTGGTTTACCGTACCGAGAAAGAGAAGTATTTTGCCGCCGCCGACGAGATCCAGAAACTAAATCAGAGCGGACAGCCGGTGCTGGTAGGCACGACTTCGATCGAAAAATCTGAACGGCTCTCGGATTTGCTCAAGAAAAAGGGCATCAAGCACGTCGTGCTCAACGCCAAGTACCACGAAAAAGAGGCCGAGATCGTGGCCCAGGCGGGGCGCAAAGGCATGGTCACGATCGCCACCAACATGGCGGGCCGCGGCACCGATATCCTGCTTGGCGGCAATCCGGAGTTCATGGCGAAAGTGGAGTCCGTAAAGAAGGGAACGGCCCAGCCGCTGCGCGCCGCCCAGGGGAAAATCCGCATCGGCGTGGATGACACTCAGAGTACAGTCTGGTATTACGCCGGCAGCGAATATGCCGTACCTGGCGACCAGTGGAACGACGTTTTTCAGCGCCACAAGGCCCAGACCGACCACGAGCACGACGAGGTCATCGCCACCGGCGGACTGTTCATTCTCGGAACCGAGCGGCACGAGGCGCGGCGGATCGATAATCAGCTGCGCGGGCGAGCCGGCCGCCAGGGCGATCCGGGTGCTTCCCGCTTTTATCTCTCGCTCGAAGATGACCTCATGCGCATCTTCGCCAAGGAATGGGTGTCAAACCTGCTGCAGCGGCTGGGGATGGAAGAGGGCGTCCCCATCGAGTCGCGGCTGATCAGCCGGCGAATCGAAAAGGCGCAACAGGCGGTCGAGGCGCAGCACTTTGAAGCCCGCAAGCATCTTCTCGAATACGACGACGTGATGAACAAGCAGCGCGAGGCGGTCTACGGCCTGCGCCGGCGCCTGCTCGAGGGTGTGGACCAGAAAGACCTCATCCTCGAGGATTACGTGGCGGGAATTCTCAGCGACCTGCTTGAGCAGCACGCGCCCGTAAAGGCCCACCCCGCGGACTGGGACGCCAAGGGGCTCAAAGACGCTGTTTTTACGCGCTTTGGCGTCGACATCTTCGCCGAGGGCATCAAGCCCGAGACTCTGAACCGCCAAGAACTCGGCGATGCGATTTTTGAAAAACTTAAGCAGCGCTATGAGGCTAAGGAGAAGCTGATCGGCGCCGAGGCCATGCGTTACCACGAACGCATGATCATGTTAAGCGTGCTCGATCAACAGTGGAAAGATCACCTCCTCAACATGGATCACCTGAAGGAGGGAATCGGCCTGCGTGGCTACGGGCAGAAGGACCCGCTGGTTGAGTACAAGCGCGAGTCTTTCGACATGTTCGAAGCCATGATGCAGCGCTTTCAGGAAGATACAGTCCGCTATCTTTATCTCATGCAGATTATTACGCGCGGTGATCTGGGAGCCACGGTTCCGGCAGGGGCACAGGACGAGGACCAGGGCACCGGGGCCGGAGCGGCTGTCCGTTCTGGCCTTGCCAGCGAGGGCAACGGGCGGCGCCCGCCGCGGGCCGTCGCCACCTCGGTCGATGACCTGGAAGAGGCCTTCCAGCGCCGTAAACGGCGGGAACTTGAACAGGCGCGTATGGCCGGCGCAGGAGACCGCCAGCCGGTACAGCAGGTTGTGCGTAGCGGCGCCAAGATCGGCCGCAATGACCCCTGCCCTTGCGGTTCGGGCAAGAAGTACAAGAAATGCTGCGGCGCGAGCGGCTGAACTTCCTGTTTCGGCCATTGCACTGAGCCCCGCCTCGCGATCTTCTCCCCTTTCCTATCCGGAATCCGGTACACGGAGTATTCTTGTCACTCTAACGTGGTCAGCACCGTCAGCGCCGACGTCGAGACTCGCTGCGTCCACAAGCTGTTCTGGCGCCTGCTCCCTTTCTTGTTTCTGCTTTACGTCGTCAACTACCTTGACCGAATCAACGTGGGCTTCGCCGCGCTACAGATGCAAACCCAGCTGCATTTCACCGACCGGGTCTATGGGCTCGGCGCCGGCATCTTCTTTGCCGGATATTTCCTCTTTCAGGTACCGAGTAATCTGGCGATGGCGCATGTCGGAGCGCGCCGCTGGATTGCCGGCATTATGGTGCTCTGGGGGCTGATCTCCTGCTGCATGGTATTTGTGCGAACCGGCAGAGAGTTCTATGCCCTGCGATTTGTGCTGGGAGCGGCGGAGGCCGGCTTTTTCCCCGGGGTCATTCTCTATCTGAAGAACTGGTTTCCAGCGAGCGCCCGGGCTCGTGCCGTGGCTTTGTTCATGACCGCCAATCCGGTGTCGGGCGTGATCGGCGGCCCGCTTTCTGGTGCCCTCCTCGGACTTCATCAGTTCGGCATAGCCGGCTGGCAGTGGATGTTCGTCATCGAGGGTTTGCCTTCTATCGCCCTCGCCGCGCTGGTGCTCCTGGCGCTAACCGACATTCCCGAAGCCGCCACCTGGCTCGGCCCTGACGAGAGACTCTGGCTGACGGGGAATCTCCGGGCCGAACGCGAGCGGCATGTCCAGGAAATCGGCGCCGACCTCCGGGCCGCCCTCACCCGTTTGAGCGGAAAACTCCTGCTACTCACGGTCACCTATTTCGGGATCACCACCACCGTTTACGGAACCATTCTGTGGCTGCCGAATTTCATCCACAGCCTTTCCACGCTCAGCAACTTCGGGATCGGTGTGGTTTCGATGATTCCCTACATGGCAACCGCCATCAGCATGGTGCTGATCGGAATCCAATCAGACCGAACCGGAAGACACCGCCTGTACCTGGCCTTGACCGCCTTTGCTGCCGCCCTGTTCATGTTTTTAGCCGCTCAAACGCGCTCGATGGTGCCCGGTCTGGCATTCGTGAGTCTGGCGTTGATGTCGGCATCTTCCATGCAGGGGCCCTTCTGGGCAACCGCGACCTCGCTGATGAGCGGCACCGCAGCCGCCGCCGGTATAGCGCTCATCAACTCCTTCGGCAATCTCGGCGGCTTCTTCGGGCCCTATATCATCGGCGCCAAACGAAGTTCAGGCATGGGATTTCGTGGAGGGATGCTGATCATCTCTGCTTTCCTTGCGCTCGCCGGGATCGTGTCGCTGCTGGTTCGAGCATTCCCCCCAGGCCAGCGCTACGGACCTCGCCTACCGTCTACCCCCCAACATTGAGGGTGCGTCAGATGCCCCCTAACCAGGTGCCGTTCCAGGTCGTTGGGTCTGACCAATCAAAGACCTGGGATGGCGTTGCCGCCCTTGTGAACCTGGCTTACTATGGGCCTCAATAGCCTTGGTCCCTTGAACTATCCTTTACAATAGTTAGCTTTGCGGTCGGCCGCCTCCCGACACGGGGTGCCGGGCAGTTGCCCTGTGCGCACCTGGCGCACTCTTTATTGGCGGCGGGATGGAATCAGAGACGAGACGCGAGCCATAAGCAGCACTGAACAAGGTAGAGTACTTGGACCAAGCAAGTCCCAACTGCAGCGAATATGTCTACTGGCGTGCGGAAGGCAGCCTACTCGAGCTGACTGCTGTCCGCCCTGTGGCATTTTTTACCTGGAATGCCCAGACCTTCACCGAGCGATGGCTGCGGCGTGGGCTGGTGCTGCTGATCGCCGTGCTTCGTCCCTTCCTCTATGCCGCCAATCGCACTTTTGCCACCCGGGTTGTTTGCGCAGTCCTGCGGGGAACGAGCCGTGACCGCCTCGACCTCTTAGGAGAAGAGTATTTCCAGTATAAGTTAAAGCCTTACTTGAAGCCGGCGGGCGTGCGGCAACTGAACGAGCTGTTGAACTCAGGAGCGCGCGTCGTGGTCGTTAGCCAGGGCCTCGAACATGTCATGCGGCCGCTTGCCGAGCATCTGGGGGTCGAGAGAATTCTCGCCAATCGCTTGGAGTTTCGGGACGGGATATCGACCGGTCGCCTGCTGGAGCCGGTGATTCGCCCTCGCGGCCTCTTTGCCCGCCTCTCATCCGGAGATCACGACCCGGTCCGTTCGCGAGAGAAACTAGCCCGCGACCTTGGCGTGGCTGACCCTGCTGTGCTTGAAAAAGCAGTCATTCCCGCGACCCGGGTTGTCGCCAGATTCGGGCGTCCGCTGGTCGATTTCGGGGGGACTCGCCAGAATGCTCCGCTGCTGGTGCGATCGAGCCTTCGCGGCAAGCACGTCCTTCTGATCGGCGTGACCGGATTCATCGGCAAGGTTTGGCTGGCCAACGTCCTACTCGATTTGCCCGACGTCGGACGCATTTATCTTCTGATCAGGCGCCAGAAGTCAAATCCTGCGGGAAAGCGCTTTGAAAAAATTCTCCAGGAATCTCCTGTGTTTGATCGTTTATACGAGCGCCACGGAAAGAAACTCCTGCAGTTCCTCAGCCAGCGACTCGAGGTGGTAGAGGGCGACGTTTCCGAGCCGGGTCTGGGTTTGAACACGGACATGGCGGTATCGCTCGCGGCTAAACTCGATCTGATCGTTAACAGCTCCGGGCTCACCGACTTTAATCCTGACCTCCGCGACGCGCTGTCAACCAATGTCGATGCGGTGGGCAACCTGCTCGAATTCATCCGCCAGTCCGATCATGCCGCGCTGCTTCACCTCTCTACCTGCTACGTAGCCGGGAAGCGCGACGGGCGGGTGGCCGAGAGTGTGCGCCCGGATTACACCCCGGCCGGGCGCGAAGGCTTTGATTCCGAGCGCGAATGGAAAGCGTTGCATCAATTGGTCGAGGAGATAGAGAAGCTCGCCCAAAGCCCGGAAGTGACGGAGGAACTTCGACGACAGGCCCTGAGCAGAGAACATGCCGCCCGCAACCTGCATGGGGCGGCACTTGAGAACCAAACCCGCAAGAACCGCATGCGCTGGTTGCGCAGCGAGTTGACCCAGGCCGGCAAACGCCGCGCCCGGGAATTAGGCTGGCCAAATACCTACACCTTTACCAAGAGCCTGGCGGAATCCTTGCTTACCAAGCTGGGCGCCGATCTTCCCATCGCCATCGTTCGCCCGGCAATCGTCGAGAGTTCGACGCTCGAGCCGTTTCGCGGCTGGAATGAAGGCATCAACACCTCGGCGTCCCTGTCCTATCTATTAGGTACCTACTTCCGCCAGCTGCCCACGAACGAGCGCAAACGCCTGGACATTGTTCCTGTCGACGCCGTCTGCCGGGGCATGACCCTCATAGCCGCAGCCCTGGTCGAGCGCCGTCATGAGCGCGTCTATCAGCTTGCCACCTCGGTCACGAACCCTTGCGATATGCGCCGCTCGATTGAGCTAACGTCGCTTGCTCATCGCAAGCATTACCGCGCGCAGGAGGGAATGGAATCCTGGCTGCGTCTGCGCTTCGATGCCATACCGGTATCGAAGGAGCGCTATAACCGCATGTCGGCTCCGGCACAGCGTGCCATCATCAAGACGATTCAGCGCATAGCCGCTCCCCTGCCTCTCAAAAAGGCGCCGCTGGCAAAGGCCGACCGCAATCTCGAAAAGGTCGAAAAACTGATCGAGCTTTTCGAGCCCTTCATCCTGCACAACGAGCATGACTTCGTGGCGGAGAACATCGAACGGCTTTCTTACGCGCTGCTGCCCGGCGAGCGCGAGCAGTTTGGTTACGACACGGCCTCGCTCGACTGGTGGGAGTACTGGATCAATATTCACATTCCGGCACTGCGCAAGTGGACCTATCCCTTGATCGAGGGGCGTCCCATCGAAGTGCGGCCACCGCGTAACCTGGAGCCCCAGGACGCTCGCGAGTCTGAGACCCTCAAGACCGGAACCAACGGAGCAACGTGGCGATATTCCTGACCGGATCGACGGGTTACATCGGCGCGCACGTTGCCGCCAACCTCCTGGCGAATCATGCCGCATCGCTGAATCTGCTGGTCCGGGCACGCGACGCCCGCGAGGCCGAAGACCGCCTGTGGCGTGCCCTGCAGCTGCACCTGGATTTCAAGTTGTTCTACGAACTCCTGGAGACGCGTATCCGGATTTTTCGCGGCGATCTGACGACCGAAGGTTTTGGCCTGTCTACGGACGATTACGATCGCCTGGTGCACACCACTGATTCCGTCATCCACTGCGCCGCTTCGCTGAACCGGAAATCGGAAAAAAGCTGTCTGAACGTGAATCTGCGGGGTACGCTCGAGGTCATCAAGCTGGCGCTGAAGGTTGATCATTACCACGGACTGCGACGTTTCAGTTTGGTAAGCACGGTCGCCGTAGCCGGCGAGCGCCAGGACGAGCTGGTTACCGAGGATGGTGCCATCGACTGGAACCGCAGCGACTACGATCCTTACGGCCGCACCAAGAAGTTCTGCGAGCACATGATGCGCCAGCTCCTCCCCGAGATTCCCAAGACTATTTTTCGTCCCAGCATCGTGCTCGGCGACAGCCGCCGCCCGGAAACCACCCAATTTGACATGGTGCGAGCCTTCGTTTTTCTGGCCGGCCTGCGGGTCCTGCCGCTCCGCCCCCGTGACCGCGTGGATATCGTCAATGTGGATTTTGTCGCCGACGCTATTGCCACCTTGCACGTGAAGGATCGCACCGAACATGACACCTACCATCTTTCCTCAGGGCGCGATTCGCAGACGTTTCGGCAGATAACCCAGTCGCTCGCCGCCGCCCAGGACCGCCATGGACCAATTTACCTTCCGCTCGCCGGCAAACTGTTTGCCCGGGGCGTGGATATGGTGGCCAGGCGCAGAACTCCGCTTGGCCGCGAGGCCGCCCTGCTGAAGGTCTTCATGCCTTACCTCACTTTCAATACCATCTTTGACAATACCCGCGTGACCACTGAAATCGGACGCCGGCCGGTGCCGTTTTCCCAATACAGTTATCCGCTCCTGAAATTCAGCCGGGAAGCCAACTTCAGCTATCCCTACCGTCCGTGGCCGGCCAAAGTGGGAGGCTCGGCGGCATGATGGATTTGGTGCTTCAGGCGTGGGTAGGCTCGATCATTGAAGGCAAGAAAATTTCCTGGATGTTCGGCAAAGGCGAACGTTGGCAGCCGGGACGCAAACTCAAGCTCCTGTTCGCGGGATATAACGGGGCCCGCAACATGGGCTCGGACGCACGAGTCGAAGAGATGCTACGTCAGATTCGCCACATACTCGGGCGGGATAAGGTCGAGTTCAGCGTTATGAGCCAAAATTTTGAGCTTACGAAAGGATATTTCGAGTCCAGCCGCCAGGTTCACCTGCCCGACATTTTCCCTCCGTTTCTGGCTCGCGAAGTGCCCCAGCATGACGGACTGGTGGCTTGCGAAGGGTCGATGTTCAAGAGCAAGTTCGCCAATGCCCTAACCACCATGATGATCGGCTCTCTGGGCATTGCCGCCGCCGAGAACAAGCTTTCCGTCGGTTATGGCGGCGAAGCCGGTTACATGGATCCTTCGGTTCGCAAAATGTGCGCCCGCTTCTGCCGGAACTCTCTGATCATTACCCGCAACGAAGAGTCGCGCAGCCTGCTGCGGGAATTGGGGGTGCCGACCGAACTGGGAACGGATACGGCCTGGACGTTTGCTCCCCTCCCGCCGGAGTACGGCCGCAAGGTGCTGCACGATGTCGGTTGGGACGGCCGCAAACCCGTCCTCGTGGTCTGCCCGATTAATCCTTTTGAATGGCCGGTCCGGGCATCGGTGGGCAAGCTTTTTGCCAATAAGCTCCTGGGAGCTCATCAAGACAGCCATTACCGGGGCCCTTACTTTCACAACTCCGGCCCGGAAGCCCGCCGCAAGTACGAACATTATCTGACCGGGATTTCCCGCGCACTAGACGGCTTCCGTCAGCGGCGCGACATCTATGTTGTGCTCGCGGCCACTGAGCGTCTGGACGCCCGCCCCGCTCGTAAGATTTCCGAACACCTGGGGGGTGTTCCGGTCCTGACCTCGGAACAGTACAACATGTACGAACTGGTGAGCATTCTGCGCGCCTGCCACATGATGGCTTCGTCCCGTTATCACGGCATTGTCACCACCATGCCGGCTCTGGTCCCATCGGCAGGGATCACCATGGATGAACGTATCCGCAATTTGATGCGCGAGCGCGGCCACGACGATCTGCTGATGAACGTGGATGATCCGGATCTCGAGCCCAGGCTGCTCAGCGCCCTCGAGAAGCTTGCAAGCGAAGGCGAGTCGATCGCCGATCGCATCGGCCGCTCGGTGATCAGGAATTTAAAGACTATGGCGCGTATGGGGGTTTATTTCGAAGAAGAAGTCCAGCGCCGCTATCCCGAGTTCCCCACGCGCAAAGGTCAGTGGAGCTGGGAAGACTACCTGCCGCCGCTTGATACCGGGCTCCATCGCCTGATCGGGATGTACAGTTGAGACCTGGCGCTGAAATCCCGGGCCGCGGCTAGCAAAGCTGTCCGGCCAAGCGACAGAACGCTTGGCCTGGGGCCATCGCTTGATGAACTCAATATCGTTTCTTGCGCAAATCTTTGCCAGCCTGGAAGCGGCCGCTGATCAAACCATTCTGACCGAGCTCGTCGAAGCCGGCCCGGTCACGGCGAGTGGCCGGGACTTGCTGCGCTTGATTTCTCAAGCTCGAGCTTTCCTTCGTTCCCGCAACCTGCGGAAAGGCGATCGCTGCGCTCTCGTGGGCACGAACGGTATCCGCTGGATCGCTATGGATTTGGCAGTCATTGCAGAAGGCCTGATTGTTGTCCCACTCTACTATCGCCAGACCCCTGAGGAGCTTGTGGCTACGATGAAAGACTGCTCCCCCTCGCTCCTCTGCTGCGGCAGTCGCGAGTTGGGCGCCGGCATCACGGCGGTTTGGCCCGAGGCACCGCCGCAGGTTAGCTTCGAAGAGGTGTTTCTAGCTCCGGGGCAGGAAACCAACGAGATGAACGCAGAGCAAGGGGATGACGATGTAGTTGCGATCCTTTACACATCCGGCACCTCGGGAGAAGCCAAAGGGGTAATGATTACCGCCGGCAACGTGGCTCACATATTGAAAAGCACCTCCGCCCGGCTCGACATTCTGATGAATCAACGTCCCGGGCAGGACCGGGTTTACCAATGGGCTCCCCTGAATTTCGCCGCCGCCTGGATTACGCTGCTCACCGGCTTCGTTCGCCAAAGTTCGATCTTCATGAACACGGATCTCACAAAACTTGCCCAGGAAATTCGCGTCGTGGCTCCGGACTACTTCGTTAATGTGCCGGCATTACTGGAGCGGGTGCGCCGTGCCGTAGACGAACAGCTGTGGAGAACCGGCGGGGTTGCGCTCGCCATATACCGTCGCTCGAAAGCCGCTTACATGCGCCGCCATGAGGGGAGTACCCGTTCTTCCGACTTCCTCTGGCTCGCCCTGGCTAACTCGCTCGTATTTCCAACCATCCGCAAAAAGATGATCGGCTCCCGGCTGAAGGCGCTGATCTCAGGCTCTGCCCCGCTGAACGTCGATACCCAGCTCTATTTCATGATGCTCGGCATTCCGGTGCTGCAAGTCTACGGACTCACGGAGACGACTGCGATCTGCACCATGGACGATCCCCGTCGTGTCGAGCCTGGGCGCGTGGGATCGGCGATTGCTGGCACCGAGATGAAACTCAGTGAAGACAACGAGATTCTGGTGCACGGACCGAACGTTTTTGCCGGATATTGGAATCGGCCCGAGGAGACGAAAAAGGTTCTGGCGGGAGGCTGGTTTCACACCGGCGATCTTGGCGAGGTGAACTCTGCCGGGAACTGGAAGATCGTGGGGCGGATCAAAAATCTTATTATTCTCAGTTCAGGACATAACATTGCCCCCGAGCCGATCGAAGAGCAAATTCTTGCCCGGCTTCCTGCTGGAGCCCAACTCGTACTTGTGGGAAACGGGCGCGGCTACCTATCCGCGCTTCTGACCGGATCGATTGCCGACGATCAACTGCAGTCAGTGCTCGATGAAGTCAACGCCACGCTGCCCCACTACAAGCAGGTGCGAAAATTTTGTATCAGCGCGGAACCCTTCACGATCGACAATAATCTGCTCACGCATAACGGCAAGCTGAGGCGGGAGCTTATTGCCAACCGCTTCCGCACCGAAATAGAAGAGATGTATGCCATAAGGCAGGCGGTATAGCCGCGCATGGAGTGAGAAATCAGAGATGAAAGCCTTTTCAGGACAAGCGATCTCGTGGGAGCTGCGGGAGGAGATCGTAGAAGTCGAGCTGCACCGCGAGCCCTGCAACGAGTTCGGGAGCGAATCGCTTTCGGACTTTGAGCGGCTGGTGGCGGTCTTGCCGGAGCTCGAACAGCAGGCCCGTGGGGTTATCATCTACAGCCGCCTGGCCTCGGGGTTTTCGGCCGGCGCCGACCTGCGCGAAACTTATTACCGCACGCGTCAGATGGATAGGCGAGAGGCGGTTGAGAACATCCGCCAGTATCTTGAGCGTACTCACCAGGTCATGAACGCAATTGACGCCTCTCCCCTGACTACCATCGCTGCCGTACACGGGGTAACCTTCGGCGGAGGGCTTGAACTCGCGCTGGCCTGCGACCTGATCATTGCCGACAAGAGCGCCCGCTTCTGTTTCCCGGAGTTGCGCCTGGGGCTGATTCCCGGCTTTGGTGGTATTCCTCGGCTGAATCGCGATCTGGGCAACGCCGCCGTTCGCGACCTGCTGCTCACCGGCCGCAGCTTCAACGTGGCCAAGGCGCAGCAGGTCGGACTGGTCAGCCAGGTGGTGGCCGAAGGGCAGGCAGTGGCGGTCGCTCGGGCCACCGCCCGCCAGCTCCGGAAGTTTGATCCCGCAACCACGGCCGCCGCCAAGAAATTCCTGAAACCCATTCCCTATGAGGAGTTGCGCCGCGAAATCGAGATCTTCTGCCAGTTGTTCTCGCAGCCGGCAGTTGAAAAGGGGCTGAGAACTTTTGTCGAGAGCAGCGACCGGCAGCCTTATTTACCCCAAGGCTAAAAGGTGAAAGTCATGCGAACTCAGCAGCAAACAGTCGACGAAATACTGGATTTGGCAGCCGCGCAGTTCAAGGTCGCGCGCGAGACTCTGTCGCCGGATGACGATTTCTTCGAGAAGCTTGGTATCAACAGCCTGCAGGCGCTCAGCTTGCTCACCCGCCTGGAACAGCACTTCAATGTGGAGCTCCCCGACTACGAATTGCAGGGGATCTCGGATTTTCGAACGCTGGCGGAGCGCATTCAGGCCAGACTATGAAATCCGCGCTCAGCTGCGCGCGCTGCCATCTGGGTCGAGGAAAACGCACAGCAGGCTTTTTCCCCTGGTGAAATGAATCGTGATGCTCGATTTGGACCAGTACAGTTCCATAGGCGCCGCGCTTCGCGACGCCCTGGAACGTTTCCAGAATGAAACCTGTCTGATCGAGGCCGATCGCAATCGTGAGCGCACCCGTCTCACCTACTCCGATTTCAAGGCTATGGCTTTGCCTCTGGCCCGCGCCCTCGAGGACACCGACTTCAAGCCCGGGGAACGTGCGGCCATCATAATGAGCAATCAGTCTAAGTGGCTGATCTCAGCGTATGCGATTTTTTATCTCGGGGGTGTACTGGTACCGGTTGACTACAAGCTGAGCGCTGAGGAGCACCTGGAGCTTTTGGCCCATTCCAAATCCGAATTTCTGATCGTCGAATATCATCTCTGGCGGGCCATCACCCAGCATCCCCGATTTGAGAAGCATAAGCTCCGGCTCGCTCTGGTCGTCGAAGCTCCGCCCACCGTAAAGCTCGAAGGTGGCTTTCGCTGGGAAGAATTCCGCAGCAAAGGGGATCCCCTGTTTGCCGAACGCCGGCGGGAAGATGCCGCCTGCATTGTGTATTCCTCCGGTACCGGAGGCCGTCCCAAGGGTTGCGTGCTTACGCATGGCAATTATCTCGAGCAGTCGAAGTCCCTGACCTCCTGGTACCCGTTTCGTCCCGGCGTGCGCTATCTCAGCATTCTGCCCACGAACCACGCAATCGACTTCATGGTCGGTTTCATCGGCCCGTTCGTTTGCGGCGCCTGCGTCGTCCACCTGCGCGCATTGCGGCCGGAGTTCGTGCGCGACGCCTTCGTGCGCTACCGCATTACCCATGTAAGTCTGGTTCCGCTGCTGCTCAAAAATCTCGAGCGCGGCATCCGGGGGAACTTCGAGGCCCTCTCATCGCCCAAGCGCTTCATTCTTGATCGTCTTATCTCCCTGAATAAGCTGCTTACCCGCCGCCGGCCGAACGTGGCTTTGAGTCGCAGGCTGCTGCCTCAGGTGCACAAAGCGTTCGGGGGAGAACTTTCAGCCGTGTTCACGGGCGGCGCTTTTGTCGAGCCGTCAACCCTCGCATTTTTTTATGACCTCGGCATTCCCGTCGCGAACGGCTACGGACTCACGGAAGCAGGAACCGCGGTTACACTTAACGACCTCAAGCCCTTCCGCGCCGACACCGTAGGCAAGCCGCTGCCCGGGGTGGAACTGCGCATTTTGAATCCCGACGCCGAAGGTATTGGCGAAGTCGCCGTCAAGAGCGCGACCATAATGTCCCATTACCTGGAGGATCCTGAGTTGACCGCCGAAACCATCGTAGACGGGTGGCTGCTTACGGGCGATCTAGGACGCTTCGATGGTTCCGGGCACCTGCAGCTGTTTGGCCGCAAGAAGAACCTGATCGTCACCGAAGGGGGCAAAAACATCTACCCTGAGGACATTGAATCGGCCTTTGAAGATATTGCGGTCAAAGAGTATTGCGTGTTTGCGGCGAATTACATTTGGCCGCAGAAGGGGCTCGGCAAGGAAATACTCGTGCTGGTGTTGCACCCGGAGCCAAACCAAGCGATTTCCGATTCCGACAAGAAGGAAATCGCCGGCCGTAACCGCCGCCTGCCGGATTTTAAGCGGGTTCGCGGCTATCTCCACTGGGAGCAGGATTTTCCCCGCACCGCTTCGATGAAAATCAAGCGTCAGGATCTGGCAAACCAGATCCGCAGCGCGACCGACGCAAGCGCCGTCAAAGAATTGTGAAGCGACGTCGCGGCGCAGGCTAGACCCGCGAAAAGAAACCGATTTTTCGTGCAAGGGAAAGACACAGACCGCCATCTTGCGATTTTTAATCCTGCTGCGGGTCGCGGGCGCTCCCGGCAACTCCTCGGGCCGGCACTTGATCGACTTCGTGCCGGCGGGCTGAAAATCGACATTCGCGAGACCACCGGCCCCGGGGCGGCCGGCGATCTCGCCCGGTCTGGCTGGATCGAAGGCTATCGTAAGTTCATCTCCGTGGGTGGAGATGGCACAAGCTATGAGATCGTGAACGGACTGTTTCCCCTGGCGAGCTCCGAGCGGCCGACACTTGCCTTTCTTCCGCTCGGTACAGGTAACTCGTTTCTGCGCGACTTCAGCGACCGAGGAGTGGCCTACGCGATCGAATCGCTGGTAAACGGGCGCTCGCGGAGCTGCGATGTTTTGCGCCTGCACCACGCCGCGGGCGTGCTGCACTACATCAATATCCTGAGCGTGGGATTTTCCGCCGACGTGGCGACATTGCGCGCGCGCCGTTTCCGGCGCTGGGGGGAGATCGGTTACCAGCTTGCCATCTTCGTCTCTCTCGTGCGCCTCCGCCGCCGCCCGTTCCCCCTCCGAGTGGATGGTCAAGCTGACACGGACCACCGCCCCTGCCTGTTCCTAACCTTCAACAACACTAAATTCACCGGCGGTACCATGATGATCGCACCTACTGCCAACTCCGATGACGGTCTCATCGAATACGTACGCTGGGGCCCCATCGGTCGTCTGGGACTGATTCGCAATCTGCCCGGACTTTATGATGGTACCCACATCCGGCACCCGCTGGCAGAAGTGCGCAAGGCAAAGCGCATCGACTTCGAGCTCGATAAGCCGCTCGACGTGATGATCGATGGGGAAGTACTCAGCCTCGGTTGTCGCAGCCTGGACGTGCTGCCGGGCGCGCTTAATGTCATGGTGTGAGAGAGGATCTCATGTCACGTTTCAGCGAGAGAAGGGAAGAGGAGGCAGCCGCCAGGAGGAGCCCGCGCTGGGTGTGGTTATTTGTGGTTTTTTTGGGCCTTATGATCGCCTGGGCTATCTATTATTTGTTCCACTCCCGCGGACTCAACAGCTTTGCCGAGTGCCTCGCAAGCAAGCAGGCGAAAATGTACGGAGCCTGGTGGTGCCCCCACTGCGCCGATCAGAAACAGGAACTAGGCCGCGCCTTCGCCTACGTTCCCTATGTGGAGTGCAGCCCTCAGGGATCGCGGAATGTTAGCGACGAATGCAAGGAGAGCGGGATCAAGCACTTTCCCACCTGGCAGTTCGCCGATAACTCGCGGGTGGAGGGCGTTTTGCCACTCGCCGAATTGAGCCGCAGAACTGGGTGCCGCTTACCGTGAGTAGCATTCCGCCTCACCACGTCGGGGTCGCCGGGCACCGACGCCTGATGTCTGCCATTATCGTGCTGGCAGTCGTGGGCGTGCTGGTATCCTCGCTATCCCTCTACGAGCATTTCGCGACCTCGAAAAGCTCTTTCTGCGATATAGGCGAGTCGTTCAATTGCGACCTCGTGAACCGCAGCCCTTATTCAATCCTTCTGGGAGTACCGGTGGCCTTAATCGGAGGGTTAGGCTACTTTCTGGTCCTGGTTCTCGCGACTGTGTACCGGCACGCCACCGAAAGTCCCTTTCTGCTGCTCATTGCCGCCCTCGTTGGTCTCAGCTTTGCCCTTTATCTCACCTATATTGAGGCCCACGTGCTCACGGTATGGTGCCTCCTGTGCTTGGCCTCATTAGCCGTGATCCTTGGGATTACGGTGCTGAGCGCCTTTATAGCGCTTGGCGCGAAGCCGAAGTCTCAAACCATCAGAGATTAGGATTTAGCGAAGGTCTTAGCCAAAATTCACGCTGCACGGTCTTCGGTCTTTGCCGAGGCGAGGCCCATGAATGCGTGGAGAGTTAGACAAATTGTTTGTCGCCGCATTCGATCACCGAGATCTGAAACCCTCTTCACGCCGTGTTTGTAACTTTTCGTTCCGAACTCGCTCGGTCTGTGCCACGGCCGAATCCAGCATCAGTCTGAGAGCGCCCAGTACACACATGAGTCTCTCTGATAGTCTTGGACACGCCTCTCAACCGGAGCTCTATGAATCCTGCGCAGATCACTCACACTGAACTTGAAAAAATGGCGGAACAGATCATGCTCCAGCATGGTTTCGAACCACATTTTCCAGCATCGGTCCAGCAGCAACTTGGCACTATCAAGCCGGACTCGGTGGGTGGGGGGTCCACGGAGGGTGTACCGGATTTGCGCGGCTTGCTGTGGTCCTCGATCGACAATGACACCTCGCGCGACCTGGACCAGATCGAGGTAGTCGAAGCAATTCCCGGCGGCGGGGTGAAAGTAATGGTTGGTATCGCCGATGTTGACGTGTTTGTTCCCAAGTCTTCTCCGATCGATGATTATGCGGCGCGGGAAACAACTACGGTTTATGCGGGCGTGCGCAATTTCCCCATGTTGCCCGAGGAACTTTCAACCGGAGCCTCGTCGCTTCTCGAGCAGCAAGACAGGCTGGCTGTGGTCATCGAATTTGTCGCGACCGCCAATGGCGATGTGAGTTCAGGAACTGTATATCGCGCGCTCGTCCAAAATAAAGCGCAGCTTACTTATTCTGCCGTGGGTGCCTGGCTTGAGGGAACCTCGAAGGCGCCGCCGAAGGTGGACACCTCTTCAGAATTACAGGAGCAGCTCAGGTTGCAGGACCAGGTTGCGCAGGCGCTGAGGAAGCAGCGGCTCCTTCATGGCGCGCTGAACATAGACACGCACGAAGTGCATCCCGTACTGCTGAACCAGGAAATAGTGGATATTCAGCAGGCAGAAAAGAACCGTGCCACGGAGCTTATCGAAGACTTCATGATTGCCGCCAATGGCGTCGTCGCACGCCGCCTTGAGAGCGTCTCGTCGCTGCGCCGGGTTGTCAAAACCCCGGCGCGCTGGGACCGTATTGTGCAACTGGCGGGGCCGAGCGGCGAGTCACTGCCAGCACAGCCGGACTCAAAGGCGCTGAATGATTTTCTGCTGAAGCGCAAAGCGGCCGATCCGGACCACTTTCAGGATCTGTCTCTCGCCATCATCAAGCTCATAGGGCCCGGCGAGTACGTGCTCGAGCGGCCTGGCCAGCCCGAGCAGGGTCACTTTGGCCTGGCAGTTCAGGACTACACGCATTCGACAGCGCCAAACCGGCGTTTTGCAGACGTTGTTACGCAGAGATTGCTGAAGAGCCAAATGGCAGGGACGGCGGCGCCGTACTCCGATGAGGAGCTGTCGAGGATCGCTCAAAACTGCACGCTTAAAGAAGACGATGCGCGTAAAGTAGAGCGGGAGATGTCAAAGCGTCTGGCGGCTGTCCTCATGAGCCAGCGAATTGGCGAAACCTTCCAGGCTATCGTTACCGGAGTGACTCCCCATGGGACCTTCGTTCGCGTTCTGAAGCCGCGAGTGGAGGGTCTGCTGGCGCAAGGTTATGAGGGAGCAGACGTGGGCGATAAGGTCCGGGTGAAGCTGACGCGCACCGATGTCCAGCGCGGATACATTGACTTTGTCCGCGTCTGAGCTGTTGCGGTGTGGCTATTTGGGGCGCTTATATACGGCGCCGTCCTTCATCACGAAGGATACTTCCTTCAAAGCATCAATTTTGGTCAGGGGATCACCTGCTACGGCAACAATATCAGCGTAGGCACCGGGCGCCACCACTCCCAGCTCCCCCTGCATGTCCAGGAGCTCAGCGGCCTTTACTGTCGCCGCCTGAATAGCCTCGGTCGGCGACATGCCGAATTTGACCATGTAGCCAAACTCCTGAGCGATGGGGTCGCTCCAGGGAATGCCTCCCATATCCGTACCAAAGGCTATTTTGACGTGCGCTTTCAGAGCCTTTTTAAACGAAACCTCGTGAGCGGAAGCCCGCGCCCTGTCCCGCCGGCCTTCGGGCGTGTTCTCCGGTGCCCAGTCGTAGTAATAGACGGCCAGCGTCGGAACCAGCCAGGTGCCTTGTTTGAGCATCTGTGAGATTGCCGAGTCGTCGAGGTCGAGGCCATGTTCGATCGAGTCGCAACCGCCGTCGAGTGCGCGATGCAGGCCAATTCCGCTGTAGGCATGGCAGGCTACTTTGTGCTGTTGTCCGTGGGCTTCGTCGGCGACCGCTTTTAATTCCTCAAGGGTCAGCGTGGGCTGCGAAACCAGCCGGCCGTGCTTGTCCACCCAGGAGCGGTGGGTCATGTAGACCTTGATCCAGTCGGCGCCATTCGCAAGCTGCTCGCGCGCAGCTTTGCGCAGCTTGACCGGCCCGTCCTCGAGCTGCGCGCCTGTCGGAACCACGATATCGGGGTTATAGCCTTCGAGCGGGTAGCCGCCGGTTACGGAAATCGCGCGCGTCGAGGCAAAGATGCGCGGGCCCGGAATATAGCCCTGATTGATTGCCATTTTGATGCCGATGTCGCCGTACCCTGCTCCTTCGGTCTCGACGTCACGAATGGTGGTAAAGCCCTGGTCCAGGCAGCGCCGTGCGGAAACCGTCGCCCTTGCCGACCGGAAGGACGCGGGAAACTTCAGCAGTTGAATGTCGTAGCCCCCCGCCGCCGGATCCTCCCCTTGCAGGAAAATATGGGTGTGCGTGTCAATGAGACCAGGCAGCACGGTCGCATTAGGAGGGAGAGTGATCACCTCCATGCCCGTCGGTGGCGTGCCACCCTGGTTTACGGCAGCAATCTTGTTCCCGCGGACCACGATCAAGACGTTATGGCGCGGTTCGACCGAGGTTCCATCAAGCAGGGTTGCAGCCTGAATGGCAATTGAGGTGTCCGCCGCCGCGCGTGCTTCAGTCACTTGTGCGTAAGCAACGGACGACAGAATGGCGAATATCGTCAGTATGGATACACGACGAGGCATTTCCGGCTCCTGAATTTTGTTAAAGGCAATATGAATACGCCTGAGATTGGCTTAGCGCAACTGAAGAACGTCAGCTTCGGTTTCCTATCTGAAAACGGGGCCGTTGTTTCGAGGCAGGGAAATGGCAAGCGAACGCCGAGCGCAGGCCAATTCACGTGGCCGAGAGCACACCATTCATGCGAGGAGGGATCCTGAGAATCCTTCCGAGGTAAACGCGAGGTGCTGCCGTCGATCCCCGGTAATGTATTCGACGGCGCCGCCGGCGACCTGTGCCCGAATTTCAGCACAGGAGGCAACATGGATTGCATCAAGAGTCCGGAGGCCTATTCCCACACGATGGCGGCGGACTAATGTGCGTGCCTGAAGAAGTACGGGAAATGTTAGCTGAATGATGTAGATGCGATTGAGAAGGGCATCAAGCGCTTGCTCGGCAGCAGGGAGTCCGCCAGGAGCCGCAGCACATTGGAATGACAGCCCGGCTTGGCACTCCAGTGCTGAAAGTGTACTGGTGCAGGAATCGCGCCGGCCGACAATCGCCATGGCCTGAGAGCACCGAGCCACGCCGAGCGCCATGGCAACCAGTACGGATGAATCAAAATAGACGAAGGCCATTACTCTTCTTCGCGATCTCGTAGAATCGCCTCGATCGCCCGAGAAGCGTCTGGTGCAAGCTGGGTAAGCTTCAGGTCCGAAAGGGAAAGAGGTTTAGACCCAGGTAGGAGAAGGCCAGCAGCCACTAGACGCTCGTGATCGTCTGCTGGTACCGGCATAATCCTCGCCACTTCTTCACGATTCTTTGTAATCCAGACTGCTTCTCCGGTACGCTGGACGAGGGCAATGATTTCCGATGCCCGGTCCTTCAGTTCCTTGATGCCGACGGACATCCGCTTGCGATGGCTACTCATAGCTACATTCATATAGCCACTATGGCTACCTATCACTTTGCCCGAGCAGTGCCGCAGCGCACCAAAGCACCGGGGCTTGGCCGTGGAAATCACCCGTCCTGCGAGGGCGGGTGAGGTAGTACTCAAGATCGTTTTTCTTTCCTGTGCCAACGCATACGTTCGTGAGATCTGCATTTTGATCGATGTAGCCAGTGACTGCAATCCAGGCCTTTCGTGCCACCGGACCATAGGTTTCTTCCTGAAGCCAGCCATTCTTCACGCCCGTAATCAGGGCAAAGGTGAACATTGCGCTGGAGGATGTTTCCGGCCACGCTTCAGGATGATTGATGAGCTGGCGCCACATTCCATCCGCGCCCTGAAAGCTGACTAATGCCTTCATCATTTTTCGATATGAATCGAGGATGCGGGTACGTCTGGGATGGTTCTCGGGAAGAGAGCGCAGCAACTCAGCCATTCCCGCCGCGACCCAGCCGTCCCCTCTCCCCCAAAAGAAAGATGCGTCAGGAGCGTGATAGAAAAGCCCGTTTGGCTGCTGCAGTCTGTCCAGGTAGGCGGACATCTCGAGGGCGGCGCGATCGAGGTACTTCGAATCCGCGGTAGCACGAAAAGCTTCGACCTGGAGGATGGTAATCATGTACATGTCATCGATCCAGTACCGGGTCTCGGACGTGAGGCCATCGGGCAAAGGATCGGACCACTGGGCGTCGGCAAACGATCGGCCGAGCTCAAGGTATCTCGGGTCTTTCGTCTGCATGTAGATTTCAAGCGGCACCACTCCAAAGACGGAAAAATCTACGTGCCGCTGGCGACTGACCAGCTCCGATGCGGGTGGGGACATAAGGGGCTCAAATCTCTTGATCAAACTGGCGGTCAGACGCTTGTCGGCAGAGAGTCGCGCGAAAGTCAGAGCTCCGTACCAGGCGCATACCTCGGGGTAGGTAATTTTTTTCGGATCCTGATGTGGACTGGTTACAAAGTGCTCGGCGAGCCGTTTTCCTACTTCCTCGGGCGCGCTTCCCAGGGGCAAACTGCCAAAGTATTTCTGCTGCGCGGCGCCTTGTGGGATCGCAACGGGAAGAATGACCAGGAGCACTCCGAGTGCGATTAAGAGATTTGAGTTTCTCGTCAACATTTCGGCGTCTGGCACTCCTGTGCTGTCCGCGTTGTTCTAGGGTTTTGCCTATTAGTTGCGAGGACGGTTGGAAAAAATTCAGGTCCGGCGCTATTCACTGGTTGCCCGCTCGCATCGTCCTCGCTATTCTTCTCCTCAAAAAAAGGCGCCAATCGACTACGAACCTAGCCACTCTGTTTCGATCGGTGGCGGGTGCATGAGTGTCTGCATGACGACACAATACTGCTCGGTTTTTTCTTTTAATGCGCGCAATTGTTCTTCGCTCGCCTGCGGCGCCCGAATGTCAAATTGAAGGCGAATAGCCTCGAACCCTACGGGTGTTTCCTTTCGAAGGCCGAGCGTTCCTTGCAGATCGAGATCTCCACTGACGGTGGCGTGGATGTGCTCGGTCGGGATGCCCATCGCCGCCGCCACCAGCTGACAGGTGATCTGTGCGCATGCTGCCAGTGCCCCCAGCAGGAGGTCGCCCGAACACGCCGCGGTTCCGGCTCCTCCCACCCCGCTATGTGCCTCGGCCTGGTAGATCGCACGACCGATGTCGACCGAACAGGACAGCGGAGTAGTGGTTTCGGTTCCCTTGGCCGTCAATGTTATGCGCGCAGTTTGCGGGTCGCGCCGGTATTGCTCCTTGAAAGGACGCTGAAGCGAACGTACGTCCATGGATCCTCCCGTTTGTTATGCTTCTCGGTGCCTGGCAAATAGACAGCTAGGCTTAGGCTACGCCACAAGCTCTGAGTATCGCATCGATGGCACCAGATCCAGCCCAAGGTGGCGATTTTTTCCCCGGTGCGCGTTTTGGCTGCTACGAGATCGTGTGTCGGCTGGGGAGCGGAGGTATGGGCGAAGTCTACCGGGGGGAGATCCGCGCCATAGCCGACACCTAGCCATCAAAGTTCTGAAAAACCGGAGCTCAAGCGCTTGAACGGGTAGCCCGTTCCGCATCGGCCTTGAACCACACTAACATTCTGACCATCTTCGAGCTCGGAAAGATCGAAAGCATTACTACATTGCAATAGTGCTCAGGCGAGCTTTCCACGGCACGTTCGCTCTTTCGAGAGTCGTTGCTCCTCAATCGGCGCGCCTCCACCCACGCCGGACCCAGCCTTCCGACGACCGAAATTCTCTCCTCGAATGACTGTCATGACTGCGCAGTATTCTAGTGCGAGGTACGCTCAACAACCGCCGATGTCGGCATTGAATGAAAGCATTGGGTGCGGAACTTGCCGTTTCGACACGGGTACCTGCGGCCCCAGCCCCGGTGCAGCGTCTCAGCGGAAGACTTAATTTTCTGTGTGCCGTCGGGAGTGGCTGCTGTCCAACCACGACGTGTACCACAGATCCACCAGCATTTGGCTGCCCGCGCCGAGGCGCTGAGTCGTGAAGTCGTAGGCTTCCGGTGAGCCCGTGTCTCGAAAACCACCAGCCTTTTCCAGTTGGTAGACTCTTTCAACAAGATTATTAGAACTACGCAGATACTGAAGATAGGAATCAAAAGGAGCGGTCCTGTGCTCCGGGCGATGGACAAGGTCCCGGAAGTCCCCGGCGCCGATGTTCCGGGAAATATAGACCGTCTCGAATTCAGAATGTATTCCGCCTCTGGTCACGTAACCATTCGGATTTGGGCCTACCCAGCCGTTGTAGTGAATGGTCGTATGGAGAGGTTGGGAGCCGTCGGCGACGTAATGCCCGAGCCACCCGGCGTAGAAGATGATGTCATGCTCGACAAAAGACGTGGCTTCATCCCGGTTGTGCAGACGTCGATACTCCTCGAATGCGGTCGTCAGTCGATCGAATATCTCCATCACGATATAAGGCTGCATCCCCACGTGCTCAGGGAGGTAGTCATCAGGATGATCTTTGGCTTGAGCTCTCTTTTCGTACAGTCGCTGATAAAACTGGTAGCGCCCTTGTGGAAAAGCATTTAACCAGTCGAGTCTTTCAAGATCGATGTAGTGATCAGGTTCTTGCGCGCTCTTCAGCGCGGGGTCGTCGCTGTCGCGCCAGCGGTCCGGTTCCGGGCCAAGATAAGCAAGTTCGGCGACCGCACTTCGCAGGAAGGCTGGTACATCGGAGGGGAGATTCTCGGCAGCAACCTGGTTCACATAAACGTGTCCCTCGCTGCCCCAACCCCACGCTACCTGGTGCTCTAGAGAGAAAAGAAGGAACAAAACCGCCAGTTTCTTCATCATGAGGCAAAACCCCGCTCGAGACCGGTTTGGAGCGTGCTCTGGAGAGATCCTCAAGTTTTCGTCGCGTGCTCGCAAGCAAGAAATTCTACGCCACTGCTGGCGGTTTCAGCCTTACTGGCTCTCTTCGGCGTTGCAGCGCGCCGCTAACGCGGCGGACCGAAACGAAAACAGGAAACTAACAAAACTCGAGCTGCGAATGGAATCAAAATCCTTGGCTGCCGCCACAAGATAGAGCTCTTCGGAAGATCCTGCAACCAAGTCGGTAATAGACCCATTTACCTCTGGGGTCGCTATGCAGGTTCTTCGGCTAGACCTTGTCGACGCTTTTGCACCTCGGCTGTTACGGGGGAATGCTCGAGCCTGAAAGGAGTACCCCGATGTGCAACGAAGCCCCCCGAGGGTCACCTAGGGATGATTCAGCACACCATAGGCAGTCCACGCTTCATTCAAATCGCCTTGCATTTGGAGTCTAAAGAGATCGACTGTTCCAGACATGACGACGCTGTGCTCCTAACGGCCGCGCATTCTCCGGAGGCGTCCTCGCCTGATTCGCGATCCAAGTCGAAGTTTTCTTTGCGAGCTGTCCGCGGGGCCTGTTCCTTTGGGAGTGGTAGGTGTTTCTCGGGAAGGGCCATTGGTGATCGCGGTGATCCCGATCAGCTTAGCCAGAAAAATTTTGGGGCTTGTGCAATTCTCCACAATGCCGCGGCGAGAAAAAAAACAGGAGAACCTGGGGGCGTGGCTAGCGCAGCACAACCGGACTGGGCCAGCCA